>NZ_CP038255.1:937500-1239166 GCF_004564135.1 Terasakiella sp. SH-1
ATTCTCCTTCTTTCTGGGTGTTGGCGAAGGTTGAATGAATTATACTGCGCGTAATAATATTTGGGGCTGAAGTAGCTAAGGACTGAAAGAGGTTCTATAATGGCTACGATGTACATCCGAAAAAGTCGTCTGACTTTACGTCAGCAAAGCAAGTTGATTGAGCATTTTGTCGCAGGCAGCACGGCTCGTGCGACTGCTGAAATTGTAGGTGTCCAAGCGAACACATCGATCCGCTTCTTCATGCGGCTTCGCCAATTGATTGCCAGCAAGTTGCCGAGCTATCGTTTGCAAGGCGAGATTGAAGCTGATGAAAGTTATTTTGGCGGTGTCCGTAAAGGAAAACGAGGTCGTGGTGCTGGCGGCAAAGTGGCTGTGTTTGGCCTTTTAAAGCGGGGTGGCAAGGTCTATACGGCAATCATTCCCAATGCAAAGACAGAGACGCTGTTACCGATTATTCAGGAGAAGGTCGAGCCTGACAGTATCGTCTATACCGATACGTTTGGCGCTTACAACGCATTGGATGTTTCGGACTTTCATCACCGCCGCATCAACCATTCCAAACTCTTTGCAGACAAACAAAATCACATCAATGGCATTGAGAACTTTTGGAATCAGGCAAAGCGTCATATGCGGAAATTCAACGGTATCAAAACTGACCATTTCTACTGGTTTCTCAAGGAGTGTGAATGGCGTTTCAATGGAGGCAACCACGCAGACCTCCTAAAGCAGCTGAAAATATGGTATAAACAGGCTAAACATTAACCCTTAGCTACTTCAGCCCCAAAGGTTATTTTTTACGGAAGGCGACCGAGGCAACCCAGCCTGCAAACAAGGCAATGATGACCGCCAGCACGCCGTAAGCAAAGCTGTGACGGTGGGCAAAATCGAAAATTTCGGCCTCTGCACCGATTTTGGAGACAAATAATGGGGTAATCTGGCTGCTGACCACATCTTTGTTCTTAACCAGATAGACATAGACCAGATAGGTGCCAACCGGGATATTGGCTGGAAAGACAAAGTCAGCACGAAACAGGCGATTACCCAGAAACTTGACCTTGGTTGGGGCTTCGGCGTATAGGCCCTGACGTTTTTTGGCACGCAACAGTGCATCCCAGAAGATTTCTTTTTTCTCTGCTGAGATATGCTTGCTTTGCGGGGCCAGATAGCTGTTGAGATAATCTGGCCCTAGCTCTAGGCGTTGTAATGTCTCTCCTGAGACCATTTCTTCAAGGTCACCCGATGTTGCAATATTATAGAAGACGGGGGCACCGCTGAATGTGACCTGGTCTTTGTTGGCCCATACCCCCATGACACGCCCTTTTTTGCGGACCACTTCATTTTGTGAAGGACCGCGCACAATGACAACCACATCGCCTTCGCCTTTTGTCGCCCCAAACAGCAGAACTTTGGAGCCACTGAAACTTGTATCAATGGCAACAAGGTGATCACCAAGGGCCGCAACAATCTCGTTGGAAATATCCGGTGTAGCCCCCTGTGAAGGAGAAGCAAAAAACAGGGGAAGCAGGAGGCTAAGCAGGCGCAGGGTTTGTATCATCAGTGACCACCTCCAATGCCAAGACTAAAGAGGTCATCGGGCGTCACCATCAGGTCAAAACCAAGCTTGACACAAACGGCCAATACCATCAGGGCCAGAAGGATGCGCAGTTGCTCGCCTTGCATTTTCATGCCAACACGGGCACCAAATTGTGCGCCAATCACACCACCGATGAGCAGCATGGAGCCCATTTTAAAATCTACATTTTTTCGTCGGGTATGGGCGATTACACCGGATACGCTGGAGGCCACAATCTGATTGGCCTCAGTCGCGACAGCAACGGTGGAAGGAACACCGATAAAAATCAAAAGCGGGGTCATCAAAAAGCCACCGCCCACGCCAAACATGCCGGATAGAAAACCCACAGCCCCACCCATTCCGAGCAGGAGAAACATATTTACGGAAATCTCAGCTATCGGTAGATAGATATTCATTCGCTATGGCCCAAGAGTTCAACCCCAAACCTTGATCTGGGAAGAATGATCGCAATTTCAATAAGTTTTATGCCAAACCAAAGGGCGAAGCAATATGAGAACCGCATTAGCCTGAAAAAACTTGTGCATATGCGAAGAAAATTACTCAGCAGCGTCTTTTTTTAATCTTTTCAGTGACATTTTTAACCCTTGAAGGTCGCGTGCGACGGTCTCCCAGATGATTCGCGGGTCCACATCGAAATATTCATGGGCGATAAAATTGCGCATATGGCGAAGGGCCATCCAGGGGACAGCCTTGTAATGTTTGCGCACTTTATTGGGGACGTGATGGGTGGCTTCTCCAATGATCTCCAGGTTCCGAATGACGGCATCCATAGTGCGATCATCCCTGAGGAAATCTTTCCTTTTCATACCGCGAACATAGCGCTCAATCTTATTAATTGCGGTAATCATCTGTTCCAGATGAAAGGTCCAGCGTTCATGACGTTGTGGTTTTGTCATCGAAAATCACCTCCGCCAGAACATTTTCTTTTAAATCAGAAGCAAGCATTTCAGACGTGGCAATATCCACGCGTCGCCCAAAGGATTCCTCCAGTTTGATATGAAGCTCAGCCAGTTGAATTAACCCCGGTGTCTGGTTGAACTCGACCAGCATGTCAATATCACTGTCTGTGCGCGGCGTGCCACGTGCATAAGACCCAAACAAACCAATTCGCGCAATGCCGAACTCATCAAGATCAGTTTGCATGGCTTGCAGTTTTTTGAAGATGTCCTCTTTATTCGTCATGCATAGAGTATAACATATTGGGTCCGTGTCTTAAAATGGGCTAAAATATTTTGACGACATGACGTATAGGAAAGTACCTAAAATGACCGAAAACCATAAGAAAACTCCCGCGGATCAGGTGCTTGATAGTTATGGCACGACCATTTTTACCAAATTTTCGTGAGAAGCTCAAAATCGGCAGGAAGGAAAGTCCGATACAAGCACCACACAGCGATTACAGGATGATATCGCAGTCAGTCGGTGTAGCATACGGTTCAGAACACCGCAGGCAACCTTCCCATAACCATTTTGGCGTTAAGTCCCAAGGCCAGATAAACAGCCTTGTTGCGGACCGTGCCTTTATCGCGGATTTTAACCCGCAGGGCATCAAAGATGATGACAGGATAAACCGCATCAAGAGGGCGGTTCTGTCAGTCTCAGACTTCATCTATGACAGCATCTGTCACCGTGGAAAACAAATTCTTGGAGACTTCTACGCCGCAGATTTCCTTAAGGTGCCACTCTGCACGGTCAATATAAGCATTACCGGCAATAGCCAACCGATCCAACCAGAACTCGATCAGACCCGTATCCGACTTGACCTTTCGCAACCGCTCGACTTCCGCTATCTGTAAGGCTGGTTCACCATATTATGGCCACGACGGCGTTCTTCGAGTGGATCGAATTGCTCAAGTCGGATACGGGGCTGAATCGTTTGAGTTGTTTCTTTGGCGGCATATATTACAAGTTCCATGAGCGGTAGTTGCTGGGGCTGATTTTGAGCAGCAGGCCCGGCACGGTCGCGTCCCAGAGCAGCTTATTTTTTTTACCGGGCTTCGTCGTTGCACATGTCAGGTCAGTTAGGACTTTTCTTTTGTATGGTGTTCCCATTACAATCCTCCCAAAAGTTGACGTCAAGCATTCGTCAGCTTTGGGTTGTTATTTGTTGTCACTTTCTAGCATTGAAAGTCATTCTTATCAACTGCGGCACTTTACCCCTAGGAAATACTCTCTTAGTCTGCACGCAGTGTTAACCAGATCCCCGTGGTGACGAGAAACATGCCAATCCATTCGAGTGGAACAGGGGTTTCTTGAAGGATTGGTATGCCAGCTAGCGACGCGATTGTAGGGACAACGGCGACAATGGCGGCTGTTGGGGTTGTTCCGAGGTGTTTGATCGCCAGATAGAAGAAAATGAGCCCCAAGATACTTGGTCCCAACCCCTGATAGATCATTTGGATGAGGATATCTTCCATCGGTGAGGCGGCAAGGTTAGTGGGTAAGAACAACCACCAGATGGGGATGAAAAGGACGGCATTGACAATGGGGACCATGGCAAGCAGTTCTTTGAGGGAAACTGTCCAGGTTCTGGTTGCAGGCATATAAACGGCCATGGAAAAAGCCGCAGTCATAAAGAACGCATCACCGATGAGGCTGTTTAAATTACCAAACCCGTCTTTGGCAAATGCCGTTAAGGCACAGCCGCTTAAGATGACAAAAATAGCGATCCAGGTTTGAACAGAGGGGCGGCTACCCAGCCAGACAACGGTAATCAGCGTTGCAAAGATTGGCAAGGTGCCATTAATAAAGACACCACCATGTGAGACAGGTGCAAATAGAAAACCAGTATAGGCCAATAAGACGTAGGGAACGCCTGTTCCACCAGCAAGGACCAGAATTTGAAAGAGGCTTAAATGGCGTGGCCACCACAAGTAGGTTGCCGGTAACAGCAAAAGCCCCGCAAATCCGAAACGTAAGGCCGCCATATCATAAATGGTGAGAGGGCTGAGTGCTCCCAAACGGGAAACGACGATAAAACCGGCCCAAATACCCGCCATCAGAACAGCGCAAATAAAGCCAAGGAGAGGAGATGTCTTCTCTTCTGTGAGGGGGGATTCTTCCTTCATTGCGTTGCCTTGCTCCTAGGGCGTAAAATCATAAAATAGACTTGTTTGGCGGAGATGTATTTGAGGATAGACAAGGCATGAAACCCGCAGAAGTGCGAGCACTTTAAGGGGTTTATAACGCAGCTCTATCCTCAAATACATCCCGTCCCTTACGGGATTTCCCTAAAATATAGGCATTACGGCGTTAAAGTCTTTTGAAAGTACAAGTACTTCCTGCAAGCCTTTGCCTTGTCTTGCCTATATTTTAGGGAAACCAAAGCAAGTCTATTTTATGAGTTTACGCCTTAATAGAAAAAAAGCCCCTCGGGATCACGGGTCACGCCCGAGGGGCAAGTTGCCTGCGCTCTCATTCTAGGGAGACGAAAAAACACAGGTGTATTAAAAATATATTGTTGCTGTGAACGCTTCTATTGCACCTCTGCAATGCGAAGAATATTTGTGGTACCTGCACTCCCAAAAGGGACACCTGCGGTGATGACCACACTGTCACCGACGTTAACAAAGCCTTTGTTTTTGGTAAGTTCCAGGGCGATTTGAACCATTTCACTGACATTTGTTGCATCACTACATACAATCGGGGCAATGCCCCAGCCAAGGCAGAGTGATCTTGCCACTTGCAGATCATGGGTCAAGGCAATCACCGGGGCTTCGGGGCGCTCACGTGCAGCCCTTAGCGCTGTTTTTCCCGATGTGGAGTAACAAATCACCGCCTGTGCCTCAATTGTGGAGGCCACCTGGCGGGCAGCTGCACTGATGGCATCTGTCTTGGTGTTTTCTGTTTTGTTACGCGACGCATCCATCAAGGAACGATGTAACGGGTCTGTTTCGACTTCACGAATAATGCGTGACATCAACGAAACGGCCTCAACCGGATAATCCCCGGCGGCTGTTTCCGCCGACAGCATCACCGCATCCACGCCGTCATAGACTGCTGTTGCAACGTCAGAGGCTTCGGCCCGTGTTGGGGTTGGGGTGTTGATCATGGTTTCAAGCATCTGGGTTGCCACAATAACGGGGCGGCCACGGTTGCGGGCATAAGAGATGATTTTCTTTTGAATTGCAGGGACTTTTTCTGGCGGTAGTTCTACACCGAGGTCGCCACGGGCGACCATCACCGCATCGGTTTCTTCAATAATGGCGGCAAGGTGGTCGACTGCATTTGGTTTTTCAATTTTCGCAATGACTTGGATGCGCCCACCGGCAAGCTCTCTCAGTTCTTTTAGGTCTTCAGGGCGTTGTACAAAAGATAGCGCCACACTGCCAATGCCTTGTTCAAGGCCAAAGGCCAGGTCGCGTTTATCCTTATCAGTCATAGCTGACACTTTAATTTCTGAATCTGGAACACTGACGCCTTTGCGATCAGAGAGATATCCGTCAACTTCAGCCTTGGTTACGGCATAACCGCTGCCAACCTCTGTCACCGTCATGATCATTTTGCCATCGTCAATTAACAAACGGTTGCCAATGGACAATCCTTGCAAAATTTCTGGATGGGGCATGTACACACGCTCTTGCGTGCCCGGTTTATCCTGTAAATCAAACCGGAAAGACTCACCAGCTTTCAAATGGATTTTTTGATCAGTAAATGTCCCCAGACGGAACTTTGGCCCCTGTAAATCCATGAAAAGGCCAAGGGGACGATCAAGTTCCTTTTCAGCCTGACGCACGGCCTTGATACGTGCAGCATGTTCGTCATAATCACCATGGGAGAAGTTTAAGCGAAAGACATTGGCCCCTGCCTTTGCCAGTTCCAGAATTTTCTCGACTGAGGAGCTGGAGGGGCCAAGGGTGGCGACGATTTTGACTTGTTTTGAGGGGGCGTTTGTCATTGTCAGCTTTCTTGTGAGGCGTGTTGTTCGATTAAGGTTTAAAACAGCGCAGGACTGGCAGGCGGGCTGTTGCCTGCCAGTCCTGCATTGCAGGTGGTTACTGTTTTGCCCACCATGTGTTTTTCAACGGGGCACCACCAACAAATGTATCAGCACCCAGTTCGTCCTGAATGCGTAAACATTCATTCCATTTCACCATACGTTCAGAACGGGTGAAGGAACCGACTTTCAATTGACCACAGCCCAGACCTGTAGACAGGTGACTGATGGAGACATCTTCTGTTTCACCAGAGCGTGCAGAAACCACCGCGCCCCAACCGGCTTTTTGTGCAGCCTTGAATGTGTCGACAGATTCACTGACCGTCCCGGCTTGGTTGACTTTGACAAGAACGGCATTACAGGCGTTATCAGCAATGCCCTGTTCAACCAGCTTGGCATTGGTCACGAGATAGTCATCACCGATGATTTGCAGCTTGTCACCAAAACGACGGGTGAATTCGATCATGCCTTCTTTATCGCCTTCATCCACCGGGTCTTCAATCGCTGCAATCGGGTAATCAGTGATCCATTTGTCCAGCATGTCAATCATGGCGCTACTGTCCATTTCACGATCTTCCAGTGCAAGGCGGTAACGACCATTTTCACAGAATTCAGAGGCCGCAATATCCAGTGAAATCACCACGCGCTTACCCGGTTTTTCACCCGCCTTTTCAATTGCACTGACCAGTGTTTCCAATGCTTCTTCGTTGCTGTCAAACATCGGCCACCAGCCGCCTTCATCGGCAACACCAGCCAGCTTGCCTTTTTGTGCCATGATGTCACCAGCGGCAAAATAGACTTCGTTGGTCACTTCCATCACTTCATCAAAAGACGAAGCACCGGGCACCATGATCATGAAGTCCTGAATGTCCACACGGCCAGAGGCATGGGCACCACCACCAAAGATTTGAATTTCCGGCAAGGGAAGAGCAGGGGTACAGTCATAGGTGTCGGCAACATGACGCCACAAGGCTTTCTTTGCATTGGCCGCTGCACCGTGTAAACAAGCTAAAGAGGTTGCTACGGTCGCATTGCCCCCCAGATTTTCTTTCATCGGGGAACTGTCCAAGCCAAGAATGGCATCATCCAATGCTTTCTGATCTTCAATATCCATACCTGTCAGGGCCTGGGCAATGGGACCATTGACGCTGGCAAGTGCCTTGTCGACACCCTTACCGCTGAGCGCAGAACCACCATCGCGAAGGTCAATGGCTTCGCGCAAACCACGCGAGGCTCCTGCGGGTGCAATGGCGCGACCCATAAGGCCGTTTTCCAATGTGATATCGACTTCAACTGTCGGGTTCCCACGGGAATCCCAGACACGGCGACCTTTAACTGCTGTAATTTTTGTCACGGGTTATTTTCCTTCTAAATCCAGTGTGAGCTGATTGATAAAATCAGATAAAGTTTGTTTTGGTTCTTTTAAGAGCGAGAGCGCCAGCCCCCTGAGAGAGGTGCGTTCATCTTCATTCAAGTATTCAACAGGTGATTTCCCATCGACGCGAGCCAGCATAAAAGCGGCGAGTAAGCGGCAAACGCGTGCTTCCAGAACAGCGGGGTCTTCCCAGCAGATATGGGAGGCATAAGATTCCCAGAATGTGAGAGCCGATTTAAGCAGCTGCTTTCTTTTGGCTGGGAGGTGAAGAGCCTTAATCACCAGATGGTTCAGGCAGAAGGCAGGGTCGAAACTGGCATCCCCCATGGTCGCGCATTCGGCATCAAGGAACACCGGTCCTTCGGTGCGCAGAAGAATGTTCTTCGGGCTGATATCACCATGAACAAGGACTTGATTACTGTTATAAAGACCCTCGGCCATTTCTTTTAGTGTATCAGCGATCTCTGGGTGGCGACCTGCTGTAAAGACGAGATAAGGCTCTACGCGAATATCGTAAAAATCATCACGATTTTTAAAGGCTGACTGGTCAAAACCATCTTGGGCAGAGGCTGCATGAATATGGCCCAAGGCATCACCGACCATTTCAGCTTCCTCACCTGCGGAATCACCTTCTAACATGGCTTCTTTCCAGAGATAGACCCCATCACCAGAGACAAATTCCATTGCAAAACCATGCAGCTCGTCTGATTGTCCAAATAATTTCACGGCCCCCTTGGGTTGCATTTCTGCGGCGACTTTAAGCCATGCATATTCAGCGGCGTTGCGATGAACCGGGGCCTGCCAGTCTTCTTTTACTTTCAATTTCGCCAATGCAAATTTGATACAAAGTTGACGACCACCAACAGTGACCCGTGCGATATCAGATGCAACCCCACCAGTGAGGGGGGTGACTTCCGTCACATCCTGAGCGTTGCCGATTCCAAGCTGTTCAATTAACTCAACGCATCTGTTTCTGAGTATGTCTGACATGTTGGTTTTCTCCTTAGGGTGCCTCAATGTTCACGTGAACATATCATTTTAAAAAAATATTTGTCAAGTCTTCAAATTCATTTAAAGATAGTGAAACTATTTAACAAGAGATGACAATTGACCAAACGCGCTACGATTAAATCCATTGCACAAGACCTGGGAATTTCCCATATGACGGTCTCTCGTGCCTTGTCAAACCATCCAAATGTCCAAAAAGAAACTCGTGAAACTGTCTTAAAAAGGGCACGAGAGCTTGGGTATGTCAAAAATGCTGCCGCCAAGGCCATGCGTGGGGACATTACAGGAATTGTGGGTTTGCTTCTGCCTAATATCGTCAATGAATTTTATGCCCGTTTTGCCAATGCCATGGCACATGCCTGTGATGAAAACTCCTATCATCTGATTATTCATCTCACCAATGATGATCCGGAAATTGAACAACAGGCCTTGGAAAGACTGCGAGAGGTTCAGGCGATGGCGGTTGCCATGGTCCCAACCCCGGGCACGAGTGCCAGCGATGTGAACAGTTTTGGGAGCATGAAAGTCATTCAACTTATCCGGCAAACTCCAATAAAAGTTCCTTCTGCTTCGATTCTGATTAACGATCATGATGCAATTTCTAATGCTGTTGTGGAACTTGCAAAAAAGGGCCATACGCATATTGGGTATATTGGGGCTGATACACAGCTCTCAACCGGAAGAGCCCGGTTATCTGCCTTTATGGATGGGATTCGCGAGGCTGGCTTAAAGTCAGAAAATCAACTCATCTATACAAAATCACCGTCTTTCAAAATGGGGCAGGAAAGTGCGAAAGATATTTGCACCCAAAAGAAAGCGACAGGTCTAATCTGCGGTGGTTTTGAAATTTCGACTGGGGCGTTGAGCACCCTGATGGAAAATAAGCTTAGCCCACATACTGATGTCTGCTTTATTGGTTATGGTGATCCATCGTTTTTTGAATGGTTAGATGGGGGCATTTCAACGGTTCGCCTCCCCGTAGATCGCTTGGCCCATGAAACCATTGAACTGATCAAACCCCCATGGGAAGAAGCGACAGCCAGCACCACACGCGAAAAGAAATTTGACGCGGATCTTATTATTCGTGGTTAGTCTAGGGGCCTGACCCTAGTTCAGGTTTTATCTGGATGCGCCGCAGCTTTTTCGAATGACCAAGCGTGGTTCTGTAATGATCCTTTCAAAATCCCGTTCAGGGTTTTCCAGTCGTTTGCACATTAGTTCTGCGGCGTGTCGTCCGATTTCTCTTTTGGGGATGTTGACGGTGCTTAACTGTGTGTAGGCGCGAGACCCTTCTGGAATGCCATCACAGCCCATGACCGCAATATCTTTACCGGGTGTCAGCCCCATCTCGATAAGTTCAGACAATACTCCCAACGCAATCAAGTCTGTAAAACACAGAATTGCCGTTGGCCTGTTGGGCTTGGACATCATTTCTTTGACAGCTTGTGCACCACTTTCTGGACTGCTGTTACAATCCACATAATGCTGGTCTGTCACTTCAATAGCAGCAGCCTCCAACGCTTTCTTAAAGCCTGTACGACGCCCTATGCTGGTTGAGGTCTTCTGATTGCCGCCTAACATCACGATATTTTTATGGCCTAAAGCAAGAATGTGTTCAGTTGCCAAAAAAAAGGCACGCTTTTCATCATTGCCAACAAAATCACAAGGGGCTTCTGCAATCTCCCGAACAATATTGACAACTGGCATGCCTGTGCTTTGCAGCCGTTTGATCACATCAGCTTTTGTATGTTCGGCGGGGCATAAAATAAGACCATCTGCATTATGTTCAATTAAAGCCTTGATGAACCGATCTTGAATTTCAAGCGAATCGTTTGTGTTCGTTAGAAACGCCATCCGTTTATGTTTTGTCAAAACTTCTTCAACAGAAGCACCGAGTCGCGCAAAGTACGGGTTATTAATATCATGTACAGCAAGGCCGATTGTTCGAGTTTCCCCTGTGGTTAAGGCAGCTGCCCGTCGGTTATAAACATATCCCAGTTCAGTGGCGGCTTTGGAGACTTTTTCTCTTGTTTTTTGGGAAATGAGGTCATTTCCTTTCAATGCCATAGAAACTGTTGCTTTTGAAAGGTTTAGATGCAGGGCAAGATCCTTCAGGGTTATTCTTTTTTGTTTTTCTGAATTCATTTTATTTTCCAATACCCTTTGGGTCTAACTCATAAGATAGGGGGCTTTTGTGATGTCTCTTTTTACACTCTAAAATAATTTGAAATCTGAAACTATAGAAAAAGCAACTTGACAAGTCGGAATTGAACCGGTTTAATTAACTTAATTTGAACCGGTTCAAATTTTTCAGGTCATGATTTCAAGCTCTCTGCTAATTAAGCTTTAATCCGAACACCTTTTGTTGAACTGACTCACTTTAGATGGAGCCATAATAAAAATAGAAGGCTTGACATTTTGTCAGACACTGGAATATGTTCACGTGAACATTCGTTAAGGATGACAAAAAGGAAACGTCTTACCGTTCAGCAAGAAGTCCGCAGTAAACGCCTGGTTCTACATGGTGCGACCTTGTGGGTAATCAAGCTGAACCGGTTCAATTTTTTTTTTATTTTTAATATTCTGCCTTTAACACCAAGGGAGGTTTTGCAGATGAACTTTAAGAAACTTATTGGCGCAGGCTTGATTGCTGCTGCTACTTTAACCGGCCTGGGCGATACCGCTGATGCAAAAACACGTATGAAGCTCCATTCCGCATGGGGGCAAAACCTACCGATTTTGGGGACAGGTGCTCATGGTCTTGCCGATAAAATCAACACCATGAGTGGCAACGAGTTGGCTGTAAAAGTGTTTGAACCCGGCGCTCTCGTTGGTGGCACGAAATATTATGATGCGGTCTCTCAAGGTTCTATTGATGCTGGTTTCGGTGTCTCTGGTTATCACGTTGGTAAAAACCCGGCCTATGCGTTTTTCTCTTCCGTGCCGTTTGGTCCTGGTGCTGGTGAATTTCTTGCCTGGATGCGTTACGGCGGTGGTCTGGAAATCGCAGAAGAAATGTTTGCGCGCGACAATATCAAATATCTGGTTTGTGGGGTTATTCCACCAGAAACATCTGGTTGGTTTAAAAAGCCGATTAACAGCGTTGAAGATCTTAAAGGTTTGAAAATGCGTTTCTTTGGCCTTGGCGCAAAAGTCATGGAAAAATTCGGCGTTTCTACACAATTGCTGGCTGGTGGCGACATCTATCCGGCGCTTGAACTCGGCACCATTGATGCAACTGAATTTTCTATGCCAGTCGTTGATAAAAATATCGGTTTTTATCAAGTTGCAAAACATAACTACTTCCCTGGTTGGCACCAGCAAACGACTTTGCTTGAACTTCTCGTGAATATGGACAAGTGGAAAAAACTGTCCAAGGCTGAGCAAGCGATCATCACAACATCTTGTGAAGCACAAACGGCAAATACATTTGCAGAAGGTGAAGCCACTCAGTTTAGTGCCATGCTGGAAAGTCAGGAAAAAGGCGTCACGATTCACCGTTGGTCTGATGAGATGATCGGTCACTTTGAAAAAGCATGGAAAGAAGTGATTGCTGAAGAAATCGCAGATAGCGAAGATTCCAAGCGTATCTGGAAATCCTATTCTGACTTCCGCGAAAACTACAAAGTTTGGCGTAAGAACGGCTACCTCCAGTAATTCCTGCCCTTACGTCATGGGAGAGGGCGCCGTCTTTGGCGGCAATCTCTCCCATTTTCTTTAAGGATTATTTTTTTCCGCAAAAGACAAAGGGATCTTAACATGCCTTTTTTATTGAAAGTAACCGACAGGATAGATCGTCTTTGCGAAAAAGTCGGTCAACTGGGAAGCTGGCTTATTTTACCGCTTATATTCATCATTATTTTTGATGTCTTAACCCGAAAATTTCAATTTATCCAACAAGCCATCCTGAATTCACCGTTGTATGAATTTCTGTCGCCAACCAAATTGCAAGAAATGGAATGGCACCTTCATGCCGCGATTTTCTTGACTGCATTTGGCATGACATATCTTCACAACGCCCATGTTCGTGTTGATGTCTTGCGCGAAAACCTATCGCACCGACGCCAGGCCATTAATGAGCTGCTGGGTATTCTTTTTTTCGCTTTACCGTTCTTCGCCGTTATTTGTTTCTACAGCTGGGAATTTGTCGCCAGAGCCTATCTTTCAGGTGAAGGCTCAGATGCGCTGACTGGACTGCCTCATCGCTGGATTATTAAATCTGTATTCCTTGTGGGTGTGGTTGTCATCTTCCTGACTTGTGTGTCCGTTGCGATCAAACTGGCGTTCTATCTGTTTGGTAAACCCGAGCATGCTGCTGCTGCCGATGAAGCATTGAATATTTTCCCGGTAGAAGTTGAGGAACATGTGGACGACGTTTCGCCCGGCGATGGCTCTCATGAAGAGTTTCATGTCGATAATCCGGAAATTCCTGATGAAAATAGGCCCATGACATGATTGAACATTTTGAAGAATTTCTCGCGGCCTATATGTTTCTGACTTTGGGCATCACTCTCTTTGCTGGATTACCTGTGGCCTTTACGCTTGGCGGGGTTGCACTGGGTTTTGGTCTTCTCGGCTGGGAATTTGGCTATCTCCAACCCAATGAGTTTTTCCTTTTTGTTGAACGGCTTTGGCAAGGCGCTGCACAGAACCTTGTTTTGGTGGCTATTCCCTGTTTTATTTTTATGGGGACCATGCTGGAACGAAGCCTTGTTGCAAAAGATTTGCTTTATATCCTGCAAGTTCTCATGCGGCGCGTTCCCGGTGGCCTGGCCCTTTCTGTGACAGTCATGGGCACAATTATGGCGGCGACAACCGGCATTATCGGTGCTTCTGTGGTGATGATGACCATGATGGCCCTGCCAACCATGTTGTATCAGCGCTATCATACTCCGCTGGCAACCGGCACGATTGCCGCGTCGGCGACATTGGGCATTCTCATCCCGCCTTCCATTATGCTGGTGATCATGGCGGATTTGATGGCAATTTCGGTTGGGAACCTGTTTTTAGGGGCGATTGTCCCTGGCCTGATTCTATCTTGTTTGTATTTCGTCTATATCCTGTTTATTGCGAGCAAGAACCCGCATTGGGCACCGCCTTTAAGTGATGATATTGGTCCGGAAAGCACCAAAGAACTGGTCATCTTGCTGCTGAAAGGGTTCGTACCACCGGTCTTTTTGATCATTATGGTTCTGGGCTCAATCTTTGGCGGTTGGGCGACACCGACCGAAGCTGGGGGTGTGGGTGCATTTGGGGCTATTTTACTCGCCCTGTTCAATGGTCGTTTGAATAAAGAAGCGTTGCAAGACGTTTGCCACAGAACGGCACTGACTGCGGGGATGATCTTCATGATTTTCCTCGGTGCGACAGCTTTCTCCTATATTTTCCGTGCGTTGTACGGCGAAGACCTGATTATTGAATTTATCAATTATCTGGATTTAGGGTCCTGGGGACTTCTCTTCCTGCTGATGGCGGTGATTTTCCTGCTCGGTTTCTTCTTTGACTGGATTGAAATTACACTGATTATCCTGCCTGTCTTTACACCGATTGTAGCGGCAATGGATCTTGGTGGATATGTCGAACAGAAAGATATTCTGTACTGGTTTGCGATCCTTGCAGCGATCAATTTGCAGACATCGTTTCTAACCCCGCCATTTGGTTTCGCCTTGTTCTATATGAAGGGGGTCGCGCCAAGTTCTGTGAAAATGAAGCAGATTTATGCCGGGATTATTCCTTTCATCCTCCTCCAACTTTTTGGGCTTGCACTTGTCATTCTTTGGCCGCAACTCGCCTTGTGGCTACCAAATGAGCTTTTGCAGTAAGCATTTACTTCCTTCAACGGAGATATAACTTATGTCTAAAATCAGCAGCATTGATGCGAGACTTTTCAAAATTCCATTGAAGGAAGTCTTATCCGATGCAAAACATGGTGATCATGATCATTTTGAGCTGGTCACTGTAACCATCCGCCTGGACAGCGGGATCGAAGGGACCGGTTATACCTATACTGGTGGCTGGGGCGGTCATGCCATTTTGGCAATGATTAAACACGATCTTGCACCTTCATTGATTGGGTGTTCACCTAAAAATGTTGAGCAGATCAACGAAGATTTGCATTGGAAAATTCACTATGTTGGTCGAGGCGGTGTGTCCGCCTTTGCCATCTCTGCCCTTGATATTGCGCTGTGGGATATTCGTGGTAAGGAAACAGGTAAGTCTCTTCGTGAAATGGCTGGTGGGGCAGACACATCCTGCCATGCCTATTGCGGTGGTATTGACCTGAATTTTTCTTTGGAAAAACTCATGTTGAACATTCAGGGCTATAAAGACCGTGGGTTCAACGCCTTTAAGATCAAAGTGGGGCGTGAAAACCTGCAAGAAGACGTGCACCGGGTTGAAGCAATCAGAGATTTCATTGGCCCGGAGGCTGCTTTTATGGTTGATGCCAATTATGGGATGGACCTCGGACATGCTTTTGAAGCCTGTAAAGAATTCAAGGCCAGTAATCTCGTCTGGTTTGAAGAACCCATTATTCCGGAAGATTTAGCCGGTTATAAGCGGTTGGCAGAAGAAACCGGCGTGCCCTTGGCAATGGGGGAAAACCTTCATACCATTCATGAGTTTGAAACCGCGTTTGAACAGGCGAACCTGTCTTTCATCCAGCCAGATACCGGCAATTGCGGGGGGATCACTGTCTGGCTACAAGTTGCTGAATTATCCGTGAAACATGGCATTCCGGTCTGTAGTCATGGGATGCAGGAACTCAATGTCAGTTTATTGTCCGGCCATCCCAACGGTGGTTGGCTGGAAGTCCATAGTTTCCCGATTGATGAATATACCCTGCGCCCCCTTCAGGTCAAAGACCATAAGGCTGTTGCGCCTAATGAACCGGGTGTTGGTGTGACGTTTGATTTCGACAAACTTACCCCACATCAAGTCGGTTAACTTTCCTAGGGCGTAAACTCATAAAATAGACTTGTTTGGCGGAGATGTATTTGAGGATAGACAAGGCATGAAACCTGCAGAAGTGCGAGCACTTTAAGGGTTTTATAACGCCGCTCTATCCTCAAATACATCCCGTCCCTTACGGGATTTCCCTAAAATATAGGCATTACGGCGTTAAAGTCTTTTGAAAGTACAAGTACTTCCTGCAAGCCTTTGCCTTGTCTTGCCTATATTTTTGAGAAACCAAGCAAATCTATTTTATGAGTTTACGCCCTGATGCACCATTCCAAGGCTAGAGGATATTTCCCCTATGAGTAAGCAGTCGCGTTTAAACCGTATTACATTGGCGCAATTACAGGCCCGTAAAGGCGGCGGTGATCCCATTGTTTGTTTAACCGCTTAACCGGGCATCCCATTCTGGTTTGGTATGCTGTTTAAGTTCTTTTTTTCCGTTCTTTGGGTTTAACTGCCGCCATTGGATAAAGTAGCAAACCTTGGTTTTAGTGATACGGACCCCCATACCTGCCGGGTCATCATCCCAGAGTAAAAGGTACCGTTTATCAGGTGGGCATTTAACGGATAAATCTTCGTAAGTCAGGTGCTTACGAGCAAATGGTTTTCCCATTTTGAATACTCCTATTGCAACGTGACAAAGAAAGTTGATACAGAGCCAGACAAATTGAAATGCTTACTGTATTGTTTTGTAAGCAGGAAATGCGAAAAGGTTGAGACGAGTTCTTCAATTCCCATTTTTTTGATGATCGTCTCAATCTTATGCAGTTTAATGTTGGCGTTTTGTTTCATTTTCTGTCACATATTGTCATTTAGTTTCGTTCTCGAAACGTTCTTAGGGGCTTGATATAAATGAGTTTTTCAGAAAATTCAATACTTTCCGAATACGGAACTACGATCTTTACCGCGATGTCGGCGCTGGCAGCAGAGTATGGCAGTATTAATTTGGGGCAGGGGTTTCCGGATGTGGATGGGCCAAAGGAGATCCGTCAGATTGCTGCGCAGGCTCTGCTGGACGGGTCAAACCAGTATCCACCGATGATGGGACTGCCTGAATTGCGCCAAGCGGTTGCAGAACATAACAAACGTTTTTACGACTTGGATGTGGATTGGCAAAGTGAGGTCATGGTGACGTCTGGGGCGACAGAAGCGTTGTGCGATTGTTTTATGGGATTACTTAATCCGGGTGACGAAGTGGTGTTGATTGAACCGCTTTATGATTCATACCTCCCCATCATCCGTCATATTGGCGCGATCCCCAAACTGGTGCGTGTGGAACCCCCTCATTGGGAGTTGCCCCGTGATGCATTGGCCGCGGCCTTTAGTGAGAAGACCAAGCTCTTGGTTTTAAACTCTCCAATGAATCCATCTGGCAAAGTTTTTAATCAGGAAGAATTATCTTTTCTGGCCAGGATCCTAGAAAAACACGGTGCCTATGCCATTTGTGATGAGGTTTATGAGCATTTGGTGTTTGATGGACAGAAACACCACCCTCTGATGACTTTGCCGGGTATGCGCAATCGTTGTGTCCGCATTGGGTCGGCTGGCAAGACTTTTTCTTTAACAGGTTGGAAAATTGGTTATATCACGGCCACTGCTGAATTGATGGGGGCTATTGCCAAGGCGCATCAGTTTGTCACCTTTACCACAGCGCCAAACTTGCAAAAGGCTGTGGCGGCAGGCTTGCGATTTGATGAGCCCTACTTTACCCAGTTTACAGCCGATATGCAGACACAGCGCGATATCCTTGCGGATGGATTGAGAGAGGTTGGGTTTAAGGTCCTTCAAAGTGAAGGTACCTATTTTCTGACAGTGGATTTCTCCCCCTTGGGGTTTGAAGGTGATGATGGGGAGTTTTGCCGTTATATCACAACAGAAGTGGGGGTAACTGCTGTGCCAACAGGGGCGTTTTATCAAGAAAATGGACCGCGCCATTTTGTACGTTTTTGTTTCTGCAAACAGCCTTCTCTTTTGCGTGAGGCAGTTGCCAGATTAAAGGCACATTTTGGCTGATTCATTTTTTTGTCATTTTTCGTCGAAAAGCTATTGACGATGAAGGTGAGCTGGCGTACATAAGCGCCCACCCAATGGCGATTGTAGCTCAGTTGGTTAGAGCACTGGTTTGTGGTACCAGATGTCGTGGGTTCGAATCCCATCAATCGCCCCATATAAAAAAGCCCCACTTCTTTACGGTGACGTGAGAAGTGGGGCTTTTGTTTTGTGAACAGCCTGTTTGATTAGGGATAGCCCCCTAGGTGTGACTTGCGACTAATGCTTCAACTTGTTGATAGGCGGCCTCGTCCTCAATGCCGTCCATGGCGGCAAGCATCATGGCTGCGGCTGTGGTGGCTTCTTTGGTATCTTCTGGTGCGCTAATGCCTCGGCTGTGAGCTTCTTCGAGGGCTTCTTCATAAATGTCCAAAATTGCGGCGGCGTCCATCTGACAGAATCCTGCATTTTTTTGTAGGGAAGTAAAAACAGCCCTTTAATCAAGAAAGGGCTGGAGGGAAGGCGCGAGAAGAATCTATAAGCTCAATTCAGCAAGTTTGAAGCCACAACTTCTTCAACCTGATTATAAGCAGCTTCATTTTCAATGCCATCCATGGCTGCGAGCATCATGGCGGCGGCGGTTTTTGCTTCGCGCTTGGCTTCCATATCAGCAATTCCACGACCAAGCGCTTCGTCAAACGCCTCGTCATAAATATCCATTACTGCTGCTGCATCCATTGTCGAATCTCCATTTACTGGTGTTTTCCAGACTTCAATCATTCTTATTTACAGTAACATACCCCTGTAATTTCGTGATGAGAGTATTTGTAGATAGCCTTGGTGCAGTTGTAGTAGGTATATATGCGTAACACCCCTGTTTTTCTGCGGTTTAACAGGCGGAAAACTGCAGCAAAGACAATTAAGTGCAAAAAAAATGAAAAATCCTGTTGCAAGGGGTTTAGGGCGCTGTTATAACCCGGCCCACACCACGACACAGAGCGTGTGACAAGGGTCCTGGGAGGGATGCCTGAGTGGCTAAAAGGGGCGGACTGTAAATCCGCTGGCTACGCCTACGTTGGTTCGAATCCAACTCCCTCCACCACTCTTTTGCTCTGCGTCTGAATGAACGTGAGGGGGTGTAGCTCAGTTGGTTAGAGCGTCGGCCTGTCACGCCGAAGGCCGCGGGTTCGAGTCCCGTCACTCTCGCCACTTTCGCGTTCATTGGGTGCTCCTTTATGGGGGTGTAGCTCAGTTGGTTAGAGCGTCGGCCTGTCACGCCGAAGGCCGCGGGTTCGAGTCCCGTCACTCTCGCCATTTAAAAAGCCTGCCGTTTTCGGCGGGCTTTTTTATTTTCAGGTTCTTAAGTATAGGTTTTGAATTTTACTTTTGCGAATTCTTGACTTTTTAATGTAGGTGCGAAATAAGAGGGGCACTTGCAACATGAAAAGCTAATGGAGTTTAGGGTATGTTCGAATTCTTCAATGAAAAAGTTATGGGTGACTGGTTCCCGCTTACAACAATGGGCATTGGCCTGTTTATGCTGGCGTGGTTGTTCTTCCTTGGTGATTTGGTCATGGGCCGCTAATCAGCTTGATTTGCAAAAACGAATTTGAAAAGTCTGTCGCAATTGCGGCAGGCTTTTTTTTATTTTAGATTCCTTGACCTTTGGTCTTTGTCGGCTTACATCTAGGGGGTCTGCTTAGCGGCAGACTACGGCGCTAGAGGCTTGTATGGAATAGGCTGACTGGACCCGGGGGCGGTACCCGGCGCCTCCACCATAAGCTGATTGTAGATATGATCAGTTTGTGAGGGGGGCGAAATAGGATCGACAGCGGTAGTAAAGATACAGTGCTGCGCTCGGTGAGCTACCACCGACATCGGTGCAAACTTTTATAGATGCCAACGACAATCGTATGGCTCCGGTTGCAGCTGCTGCGTAACGCAGTCGCTTGACCAAATTCAATTCCTATTAAGGTGAGTCTTAATAGGTGGGGTCCGGGGGTACCTAGCAACAGAGACCCCCACTTCCTTCAAAATTTGATTTAGCCCATGCCAACGCCTTTGTAGCGGCGCTTTAGGCGTGAAACCTTATCGTGATAAAGGGTACCGACGGCGACACTGATCCAGCTTAAATGGAACAGTGCATGCATGAAGATGACGAATTCACCGGGCAAAGGACCGATGGAGGCTCGTTCAAAAAGCTGGGTCATATCTTCCATAGGGGCGGGGTGAATCGCCAGTTTGCCGTAATAGGCAATGGCTTGAATGGCTAACAGCCAGGCATAACTGCGGCGCAGGCGTCGCCCCGTTGCGCGTAACAGGCTGATATGATGTTTCGGGTTGATGTAATCGTTGGCGAGAATCTTGTGCCAGTCCCCGTTTCTTTCATAATCATCACCGAGAAGCATGGGGGCGTAAAGCTCTGTTTCAATGTGACGGGCACGCGCACGCCAGACATTGAAGTAGCGATAGCGTCGTGCTTCAAAAATCAGGAACACGATAACCAGAAGCCCAACGAGAACAAGGGGGAGGGGAGAGGCATTTACGCCACTGAAGGTGATGGAAAAAGCAATTCCTGTCGTGACAACGGCCCAGTTGGTCGTATTGTCCAGTCGCGTTCGCCAAGTGGTGGAACGATAAACCTCGCCACGATAAAGGTGGGCCAAGGCACCAAGTTCTGCAGCCGTGAATTTCGGCACGCCTTGATTTTCTTCTGTCATACTTATTGTATCCCTGTTTTTTTCTATGCTGCGACATTGGGCCTTGCCTTGCAATAAAAAACTAAATAAGAACATTTTAAGAACAAGTCTTGACAGGGTAGAGGTGTTCTTTTAATGTTCTTTTAACAGAGGCGAACGGAGTGGAGAAAAAAGATGATTATTCCGACTTTTGCAAAAGAGTTTATGGCGCTCGGCAGTATCTTTGCTGCGGGGTATCTCTGGTCTTTTATTTTGTAAATTAATGTGTGGAACAAAACAGGAATTTAAAAGTATGGCTTATCGTGAGCTGGGAGAGGCCCGCATTTTAAAGCGTTATGGAAAAACCGACTGGTTGAAGCCTGCACGTGTACAGGTTGTCCCCGTTGCAAGAAGTGCAAGTTGGCAACCGCTTGATCTGGTTGTTCCTCATTTGCAAGAAGATCTCAACGCCGCATGTGTCGCGGCGCAATAACAGTTACTTGCCGGGTGAGGCGATATATCCCCAAGGTTATTGCCCTGACCTCACATATCGCCTCACCATTTTTTAGCTCAGAGACAGCGAACTATCCGGTACAGGGGGGAGGGGACGCTTCTTGCCGTTGTCGTCAATGGCAACAAAGGTAAAGACCCCTTCGGTAACTTTCTCTCGATTAAGGCCGCTTTGTCGCAGAACCCAAAGTTCAACCATGATCGCCATGGATGTGGTACCTTCGCGTACAATGTCGGTATAAACGCACACCACGTCCCCTACGCTGACGGGTTTTAAAAAGGACATGGCTTCAACGCCGACAGTTGCGACACGGCCTTGTGCACGCCAGGCTGCGGTGACGCCACCGGCAATATCCATTTGCGACATGACCCAGCCACCGAAAATATCGCCGTTGGGGTTGGCATCACCGGGCATGGCCAGTGTGCGAATGGCGGGTTTGCCGGATGGACCGTTTTGTTCTTCTGACATGGTGTTTTTTTTCCGTTCTTATTGTGAATTGGCTTTGGATTGTTTATGACAATATCATGCTTGCCCGAAAGGATCATCCTTCCTATCATCGGGCACAGATTTTTTGGTTAAGGGTGGGCAGTAAAATTGGCTACGGATTTATTTGAAGGCGACGCACCGAAAACAGGTGGGGAATATACAGCACAGGATATTGAGGTTCTGGAAGGGTTGGAACCTGTTCGCAAACGCCCCGGTATGTATATTGGCGGGACGGACGAACGTGCCTATCATCACCTTGTGGCTGAGATTCTTGATAACTCTATGGATGAAGCTGTTGCCGGACATGCCAGCCGGATTGAGTTGGAACTGGACAGTAACGGATATGTGACCGTGCGCGATAATGGGCGGGGTATCCCGGTTGATCCGCATCCCAAATTCAAAGATAAGTCCGCTCTTGAAGTGATTCTCACAACCTTGCACTCCGGTGGTAAGTTTTCAGGGAAAGCTTATCAGACTTCTGGTGGTCTGCACGGGGTGGGGATGTCGGTTGTTAACGCCCTGTCTGATAGTCTGACGGTGGAAGTTGCCCGTGATCGTACCCTTTGGCGCCAATCTTTTAGCCGTGGTCTGCCCGAAGGCCCGTTGAAGAATGAGGGGCAGGTTAATAATCGTCGCGGCACGATGATTTCATTTCATCCTGATGAGCAAATCTTTGGTGGACGGATTAAATTTAAGCCGGCGACTCTTTATAAAATGGCCCGTTCCAAGGCTTATTTGTTTAAAGGGGTGGAAATCCGTTGGAAATGTGATGAAAGCCTGATCAAGGAAGGGGATAAAACCCCGGCGCAAGGGGTGTTGCATTTCCCCGGTGGTCTTTCTGATTACCTCACGAATGTGTTGGAAGGTCGTGAGGTTAAAACCGATGAACCTTTTGCCGGTGATGTGAAATTCCCGGACGAACAGGGCAAGGTGGAATGGGCCATTGCCTGGCCTGCAGATGAAGAGGCTTTCTTTAATTCCTACTGTAACACCGTACCGACCCCGTTGGGTGGCACGCATGAACAAGGTTTTCGCAATGCCTTGACCAAAGGTATTCGTGCATATGGGGAGTTGATCAATAACAAGGCGGCCTCCAAGATCACGGCTGATGATGTGATCAATGGTGCTTCTATTATGTTGTCGGCCTTTATTCGCGACCCGCAGTTTCAGGGGCAGACCAAGGAAAAGCTGGGTACGCAGGAAGCCGCAAAGCTGGTGGAAACGGCTATTCGCGATAATTTTGATCACTGGCTGGCCGGGAATCCGGAAATTGGCACACAGCTTGTCGAATATATGGTGGAGCGTGCGGAAATTCGTTTGCGCAAGAAAAATGCCAAGCAGATGAAACGTCAATCAGCAACCAAACGCTTACGTCTGCCGGGGAAATTGGCGGATTGTACGCGTTCGGTTTCCGATGGTACTGAAATCTTTTTGGTGGAGGGTGATTCTGCGGGCGGTTCTGCCAAACAGGCGCGAAACCGGGAAACGCAGGCCATTTTGCCTTTGCGTGGTAAGGTCTTGAATGTGGCTTCTGCTTCTGTGGATCAGATTAATGCCAATAAAGAACTCAGTGATATGGGCGAAGCGCTTGGTTGCGGTACACGTGAAGCATTTGAGCTGGATGACCTGCGTTATGAGCGCATTATCATTATGACTGATGCGGATGTGGATGGTGCCCATATTGCTTCCTTGTTGATGACGTTCTTTTATCAGGAAATGCCGGGCTTGGTCGAATCTGGCCGTCTTTATCTCGCACAGCCGCCGCTTTATCGTTTGGCAACGGGGGCAAAAAGCATCTATGCCATGGATGATATGGAAAAAGATGACTTAATGGAAAAAGAGTTTAAAGGCAAAAAAGTGGATATCAGCCGCTTTAAGGGGCTGGGGGAAATGCCACCTGCGCAGCTTAAAGAAACCACGATGGACCCGAAGAATCGAACCTTGCTTCGGGTGACTGTCCCGCATGGTCATAATGATGAAGATATCGAAGAGGCCAAGGAAACAAAAGATTTGGTTACTCGCCTGATGGGGAAAAAGCCGGAGCATCGTTTCCAGTTTATTCAGGAACGCGCCAAGTTCGTCGAAGATCTGGATGTTTAATTTCCTTATTTGGTTTTGGGTGTAAAGTCCGCCTATGTAATTGAATTCAGAGGGCTTATTTCTAAGGTATGCAATTTTTGCAATGCTGCGACGCAGCATTAGCGTTTTTCGACCTGTTTCTAATTCCTTATGCTCCTAAGCAATGAAGCCGAGTGTGCTTTCACTAATGATAAAAATGCAAAGGATAATAAGATATGACACAGCCTGAAATTAAATTCGAAAATGATTTTGAAACTTTGACTGAGTTGATGCATACGGCTGAAAAAGAGCGTGCGGCTTATATTTCTCAGTTGTCTGCGAGTTTGTTCTCAGGGCTGGTTGGTGTTGTTAAACGCGTCTTCTCAGCATTGTCACAGTCACACGGTAAAACAGCACAAGGCTGTTGATTTATAGAATTTTCAAGAGACTGAAAAATAAAAAGCGTGGAAATATTGAATTTCCACGCTTTTTTGTCATGCTTATATTGCATGTCTGTTGCTGAACGGGTGAGGGCCTTATGGGAACATTGGCTGTTGCGTCAGCCCTGCGGTTTCATCAAAGCCAAACATGATATTCATATTCTGGACGGCCTGTCCGGATGCGCCTTTCACCACGTTATCTTCGACACAGACGAGAATTGCACGCCCCGGTGCACGATCAGCAAAAACACCGATCAGGCAATAGTTAGATCCGCGCACATGGCGTGTTGCCGGGCTCATACCTTCTTCAACAACACGAACAAAGGGGGCTTGAGCATAGGCTGTATCCAGCGTCTCGCGCAAGTCATCAATGCTGACACCTTCTTCAAGGCTGACATAGATGGTGGAGAGAATGCCCCGGTTCATTGGCATCAGGTGTGGAGTAAAGCTGACAATCACATCCTTGCCCGCAGTTTCGCTCAAACCTTGTTCAATTTCCGGCCCGTGACGGTGGGTGCCGACACCATAGGCATGGATCGCATCGGAGACTTCACAGAAAAGTGTCCCTTCTTTTGGGGCACGTCCTGCGCCTGTTACACCGGATTTTGAATCAATAATGATATTATCCGTCGTGATTTTTCTTTCCTGCAACAAGGGGATGAGGGGCAATTGGGCTGATGTTGGATAACACCCAGGGTTTGCAACAAGGCGAGCCTTGGCGATTTCGTCACGTTTCAGTTCTGTGAGGCCATAAACCGCTTCTTTTTGCAGGTCCGGTGCGCGGTGTTTGTCTCCATACCATTTGGCATATTCTTCAACGTCTTTAAGGCGGAAGTCAGCCGACAGGTCAACAATGCGGACATTTTGGGGCAAAGAAGCGATAAATTCCTGAGTTGTCCCGTGGGGCAGGCAGCAAAAACACACATCAATGCCAGACCAATCGACCTCATCCATTTTCACCAGATCAGGCAGGGATAAGCCGCCCAGGTGGGGAAACACATCAGCCATGCGCATGCCAGCTTTTCGATCGGCTGTCATTGCGGCAATGTCCACATGGGGGTGATTGATCAAAAGGCGGACAAGTTCTGCACCTGTATATCCGCTGGCTCCGACAATGGCTGCTTTGATTGTGTTCATTTTCTTTCTCGATTTTCAAATAAAAAAAGGACCCGAACGGGCCCTTATTTAAAGAGTCCAATACACCCGTTCAGTAAAATTAATTCGCTGTTCGTGTGTATCGTCGCATAGCTCTTGTTTCCTGATGGTCTATCCTAGAGCCATATTTATCATTTTTTTTGTCCGGAAATCCAGCCTTTATATTAATCAAAAAGGGTATAGATTTTGTCGCTATCCAATGTGTAGGTCCAGGGCAGGCCGGAATTACGCCAGCCATTTTTGGCACGTACACCCATGGATTTCCCTTCTTTCAACTTACCACCTTCAAAACCATCAACCATGGTGTAGGCATTTTTGTATCCAAGTTCGAAAAACATGCTGGCAGCAGGGGCGCTACGGGTTGAACCGGAACGACACATGAAAATAAGGGTGGTGTCTTTTGTCGCCCCTTTTTCAGCCAGTTTTTCTTCAATTTCGTTCATGAAAGTTTCATTGACCGGGAACTCAAAAGATTTTCCCGTAACACGAGTGCGATCCACAATGCGAAAGGGGACGTGAATGTCGGTGTCATTGGTCCAGCCTGTAAACATAATCTCTACAGGGTCACGAACATCAATGAGTAACGCCTTGGTATCTTTCTGTAAAATGTCATAGGCTTCCAGAGCGGTGACATAGAGCCCTGACTTGGTCAGTGCGGTTTCTTTTTTGGGTACATCAGCCGATTCGGCGCTGAGAGAAGTCAGCACACAAAGGGTAAATGCAACTTTAAATAACCAAAAAGACTTAAGTTTCATGGTGCAGCGGCCTTCCTTAATATTAGTCTAAATTTATAAAATTAATGTCTAATGTTTATAGCATATTTTTCATATTCATTGGGTTTTATCGCCATTTCATTCTATGTATGCTTTTTAAACGATTTTAGGATTGTACTTATTCTGTAAGAGCTACTATTCTTGGCTCCTTCAAAAGTATTAACCCTTTGTATGTTTTAGGTATCTTGATGAGTGACGAATTAATCAAACAAGGTTGGCTTCCTCCACAGCGTGTTGATGAAGTGATTTCGCTGCTGGAAGCCGTGGGCCAAGGTACCTTTTTGTCTATTCCCAAGGGGGAGGATAAAATCGGTCAGGCCGTCCGCAAAATGGCTGTTAATATTGGGCGTCTATCAGCCAGTGAGATGAAACATACCGTCGCCATTTCCATGGAATTGAATGAGGCTGTTATCGCCGCTGCAAGTTTGAGCCGCGCAACAACGGTGACAGATACGAATGCGCAGGGGATGGCCTCTGCTACCGAAGAAATGTCGGCTTCTGTCGATACAATTGCCATGCAGGCACAGGAAACATCCAAGCTTGCTGATGGTGTGAAAAACTTGGCAGAAAAGGGGGAGGCCCACGCATCTTCGGCTGATGATGCCATGTCGGATATTGAAGTGTCCATGCGTGGGGTTGCTGAACGTAGTGACTCTTTAAGTGAATCCTCGCGAGATATCGGACAAATTGTTGATTTGATTTCGGAAATTGCCTTCCAGACTAACCTGTTGGCCCTAAACGCAGCAACCGAGGCTGCACGCGCCGGTGAAGCGGGGAAAGGCTTCGGCGTGGTGGCAACTGAAATTCGCAACCTTGCAGAACGCACCCGTGAAGCGACCAAGGATATTCAGCGCAATATCACAAATTTCCAAAATGAAATTGGGGCAATTATTGAAGCTTTGGACCGCAGCGATAAAACGGTAAAAGACGGACATGATATTATCAGTATGTCACGTGAATCTATGCAGGAAATTGTGGGGGCGATTGCCGATTTGACGCAGCGCAGCAGCGATATTTCTGAAACGGTGGGGCAGCAAAAGGTGGCTGCACGTGAAATTGCCCAAGGGATTACAGAAATTGCGGGTATGACCCGGAAAATTCAGGGGGCAACCCATCAGGTGCTGGATTCAATGGATGGGGCAGAAAAACATCTGACAGCGCAAATTGATGATATGGCAGACCTGGACTTGCCGAAAAAAGCACTGCATCTGGCAAAGTCAGACCATATTATCTGGAAGAAACGTTTGGCTGCCATGGTGGTGGGGCGTGAGAGCCTTAACCCGGATGAGCTGGCTGATCATACCTGCTGTCGTTTGGGGAAATGGTATTATGCCTGTCAGGATCAACGCGTTAAATCGCTGAAATCCTACAAAGAAATTGAGGCACCTCATATTTTGGTGCACAAACACGGGATTGAAGCAGCACGGCGTTACAAAGCCGGGGATGTCGCAGGCGCCTTGGCTGAAATTGATCGGGTGCAAAAAGCATCGGTTCATGTGATCCATCATTTGAATGAACTGACCAGACCTGTCAAAAAACGAAAGTCATAACTGACACGTAAATTTCTTTTTCTTTTCGAAGGATGTTTTTGTTTTTCTAGGCTTTTTTCTGATTTCGACGTGCAATCTTTAATTTAATCCCTATAATAATATAGACTCTCGTTTATTAAAGGTTGCTGGGTTGAAGGTGTGACTGTGCGGTTCCTTGCATATATTCTTATTGCTATTGTATTGAGTGTGGGCAAAGCGTCTGCACGTGACATTACGATTGCTATGGGTAATATCGAACCCTATTTCATCCCAAAGCAGGATTCCGGTATTTTTACAGATTTGGTGTTGGCCACCTTTCGCCATATGCCGGGGCTTAAACCAAAGTTTCGTTTTGGCCTAACCAATAAAGTACGGTGGAACCTGTATGAGGTGGGTAAAGTCGATGCGGTTGCCAATATTTTTGATTCTGTAACGGCCGATGGGTGTCGTACAGATGAACTGTTCCGTTTCAGTGATGTGGCGATTACGCGAAAGGAGTCAAAGCTGAAATTGGAAAGTGTTCAAGACCTTGCCGGGAAAGATATCATTTCTTTTGAGGGCGCGCGTGGCTTTTTTGGTGAAAGCTATAGCAAGCATTTGAGCGCTGATCGCTATTTTGAAACCAAGGTACAGGCATCTCAGGCGCGGATGTTGATTACCAAGCGTGTTGACGTCAGTGTCGGTGACTTGTTCATTTTTCTAAATGCCTTGCAGGACCCGCTCAATGTTGGGGTTTCCCCCGCAGACTTTGATTACCATCCCCTCTTTCCGCAAATTTCCACTCGTATGGCTTTTAAAGACACGTCTTTGTGTCAGCCCTTTAATGAGGCATTGGCAAAACTGCGAGCATCTGGGGAATATGAAAAAATCTATGACATGTATTTGAAGCGGTATAATTACAAATAGGCCGTTTTATTTGACCCGTTCGCCAATGTCAAATTCCACAGGGGCACATGTGCCTGATGTCAGTTCCTTGATTTTCACCTTATAGACTTGTGCAGGTTCCACATCATCAGGGAAGGCATTGGGGGCGAGCTTTGCATTGGGGTATTTGGCATTGATGCTGACAATCACTTGATTGGGCACGCTCACAACATGAGCATAGCCGTCTGTCGTTTCGTACGTACAGTTATTTTCTATTTGTGCGCAAGCGGTCAAGCCAGTCAATGCGCCAATCCATATCAAGTTTTTCATCAACATTTATTTTTTCCCATTTGAGTATGGGGATGAATAACGCAAAAACAGGCCAAGCGTCTATTGGACCAAAGTTGTGAGCGTTAAGAGCCTTGTGTATTTAAAATTTGTTAGACTTATGCCCATAGTAGCCCTTGGCCAAGGGCTACTATGGGTGGAGTTTGCCGTTAGAGCCTTGAGGCTTAGACCTCGTTAGTCAGCAAGGTAACTCCACCTTCTTCATATCTCGAACAGTTGATTGGGACCTTGATCCCGGAGCACAAGAAGGAGAAAGAAGTATGGCACATTTCAATTATTTTGTCGGCATTGATGTTGGGAAATATGAATGCCTCGTTGCTTTTAGTCATTCCTCCAAAATTTTATCCATCCCCAACACAGCAATCGGATTGCAAGAGCTTATTGATGGCCTTGAGGAAATCAAATCCAATACGCTCATTGCCATGGAAGCCACGGGAGGCTATGAAGTGGCCTTCTGGAAAGTTCTTCACAAAGCGGGTTTTCATGTTCGTCAAGTCCCTCCCGCTCAAGTAAGATCTTTTGCCCGTTCCAAAGCTCAAATTGCAAAAACAGATCGCATTGATGCCAAAATCATTTGCCGTTTTATACAGGAAAACCCAAATTCAGGCCGTTCCCTTCCATCTGATAATGTATTGAGGCTCAATAGGTTAATGGCAAAACGTTATCAACTCATTAAAGTAAGGGCTGCATTAAAATGCCAATCTCGACAACAGCAGGAAGAAGACCTTGAAGAATTGGACAAGGCTCATATCCAGTTTCTAAATAACCAGATTTCCAATTTAAACGCTATGATCACAACGCTCATTCATGAGAATCATGACCTTGAAGAAAAGGATCGTATTTTGCAATCGATCCCCGGCGTTGGCCCTGTCCTCAGTGCAAGTTTTCTGGCCTTCCTTCCCGAACTTGGAACGGCCTCAGATAAACAAATTGCCTGTTTATGTGGTATCGCTCCTATCGCACGAGATAGCGGGAAATATAAAGGAAAGCGTTTTATATCTGGCGGGCGAAAACAGGTTCGTGACGTTCTTTATCAAGCTGCATTAGTCGCTTCATGGCATAACCCGAAGATAAAAACCTTCTTTGCACGCCTTAAGTCTGCTGGAAAACCGCATAAAGTTTGCGTTATTGCAGCAGCTCGAAAGCTGGCAACAATTGCAAATGCCATGGTGCTTCAGAAATCAGAGTGGCAAACTGATTAATACAGTTGCTGACCCTAAGGGATCCTATTTCAAATAGTCTTTGAGATATTTCGCCGTATAGCTTTCTTCTACCTTTGCAACTTGTTCCGGTGTGCCTGAGGCAACAATACGCCCACCTTTTGCCCCGCCTTCGGGGCCGATGTCGATGATGTGATCGGCGGTTTTGATGACTTCCAGATTATGTTCAATCACCACAACCGTGTTGCCTTGTTCAACAAGAGCATGCAACACTTCCAGAAGTTTGCGTACATCATCAAAATGCAGTCCTGTGGTGGGTTCATCCAGAATATAGATGGTTTTCCCTGTGGCGCGACGTGATAGTTCCTTGGCCAGTTTGACCCGTTGGGCTTCCCCGCCTGAAAGGGTCGTGGCTTGTTGTCCAAGGTGGATGTAACCTAGACCAACCCGTTCCAGCGTCACCATTTTGTCGCGAATGCTGGGGACGGCCTTGAAAAAGTCAACGGCTTCTTCGACGGTCATATCCAAAACATCCGCGATGGATTTACCGCGAAATTTCACTTCCAGCGTTTCCCGGTTATAGCGCTTGCCCTTACAGACATCACATTGCACATACACATCTGGCAGGAAGTGCATTTCGATCTTGATCACCCCATCGCCTTGACAGGCTTCACACCGCCCGCCTTTGACATTAAAGGAGAAACGTCCCGGCTTATAACCACGGGTTTTGGCTTCTGGCAGATTGGCAAACCATTCGCGGATGGGGGAAAAGGCCCCGGTGTAGGTTGCCGGGTTGGAGCGTGGGGTGCGCCCGATTGGGGACTGGTCAATATCAACGATCTTGTCGATGAACTCGAGACCTTCGAGTTTTTTATGTTCACCGGGGTGCAGGCGTGCACCATGTAGCTTTTTCGCCAATGCCTTGTAAAGAGTTTCAATCACCAAGGAGGATTTTCCCCCGCCAGAAACCCCGGTTACACAGGTAAAAGTGCCCAGTGGAATTTGTGCATTCACATTTTGCAGGTTGTTGACCTTGGCCCCTTTGACTTTAATAAACTGGCCTTTCTTGCCTTTGCGGCGCTTGGTGGGCAGGGGGATTTGTTCCAGCCCTGTAAGATATTGCCCTGTCAGGCTATCTGGGTTCGCCATGACTTCATCCGGTGTCCCGGCAGCCACAACTGTTCCACCATGAACACCCGCACGTGGTCCCATGTCAATGAGATGGTCAGCACTGCGAATGGCATCTTCGTCATGTTCCACCACAATGACCGTATTATCGAGGTCGCGCAGACGCACAAGTGTTTCCAATAAACGGTCATTGTCGCGTTGGTGCAGGCCGATGGACGGTTCATCAAGCACATAAAGCACCCCGGTCAGGCCCGACCCGATTTGGGAGGCAAGACGAATACGTTGACTTTCCCCACCGCTCAAGGTGCCGGAAGAGCGCGAAAGCGTGAGATACTCCAGGCCAACATTGACCAGAAAGCCAAGCCGTTCGTTAATTTCACGCAAGATGCGACGGGCAATTTCTTTTTCTTTTTCACCCAGCGTATCTTCCAAAGAACTATACCATTTTGCTGCCTCGTCAATGGAAAAGGCGGTGACTTCACTGACATGCAGACCGTTGATTTTTACAGCCAGAGCTTCGGGGCGCAGGCGGTGGCCTTTACAGTCCGAACATTGTGTGACGGTCTGATATTTTGATAGCTCATCACGCACCCAGGAACTGTCTGTTTCGCGCCAGCGTCTTTCCATGTTGGGGATGACGCCTTCAAAAGGCTTTGTGACCTGATAGGAGCGTTTACCATCATTATAGGAAATGGTGATTTCTTCATCGCCTGAGCCATAAAGAACAACATCGCGTACCTTTTTAGGCAGTTTGGCAAAGGCTGTTTCTAAACCCACGTCATAATGTGTGGCAATGGCTTGCAAGGTCTGAGCGTAATAGACACTGGAGGAATTGGCCCAAGGGGCAACGGCTTTTTCCAAAGCCTCCCCATCATTGGGGACGACCAGTTCCGGGTCAAAATACATTTCAGTCCCCAGGCCATCACAAGAAGGGCAAGCCCCAAAAGGATTGTTGAAGGAAAAGAGACGCGGTTCCACCTCATCAATGGTGAAGCCGGATACAGGGCAGGCAAATTTGGCTGAAAATGTGTGACGATCACCGGATTTGGCATCTTCGGCAAAGAGTAATCCATCAGCAAGGTCAAGGGCCGTTTCGATACTGTCAGCCAGACGGGATTCGACCCCTTCACGTACCACAAGGCGATCAACCACGACTTCGATGTCATGCTTTATTTTTTTGTTGAGTTCCGGCACAGCATCGACATCATAAAGTTCACCGTCAACCTTGACCCGTTGAAAGCCCTTTTTCTGAAGCTCGATAAATTCTTTTTTATATTCACCTTTGCGCCCACGCACGATGGGGGCAAGCAGGTAGAGTCGGGTGCCGTCTTCCAGTGTCATAATCCGGTCTACCATTTGTGAAACCGTCTGGCTTTCAATGGGCAGGCCGGTGGCCGGGGAATGAGGTACCCCGACGCGTGCCCACAAAAGCCGCATATAGTCATAAATCTCTGTGACGGTCCCGACGGTGGAACGCGGGTTTTTTGAAGTGGTTTTCTGCTCAATGGAAATGGCAGGCGACAGTCCCTCAATATGATCGACATCAGGCTTTTGCATCAGTTCAAGGAACTGGCGGGCATAAGCGGAAAGCGATTCGACGTAGCGGCGCTGACCTTCGGCGTAGATGGTATCAAAGGCAAGGGATGACTTCCCTGAGCCTGAAAGCCCGGTGATGACGGTCAGGGAATTCTTGGGAATATCAACATCTACATTACGCAGGTTATGTTCACGTGCGCCGCGGACCTGAATTTCATCAACACTCATATCGCTTGTTCCAGATAGATCAAAAGGAGAACATTTAAGTCATCACAGATAGTGCGATATGGCCGTAATGTAAAGCCTAAAAGCCGAAAAAGGTGCTTCTGATCTTGGCGTATCCCCCATTTGCCTTAAGGGCGGCAAGGCCCGTGTTAAATTCGCTGAGGAACTGTTCGCTTTTGGGGAGTTGGCGAGAAGCTGCGATATGCTGGTCATTAATGGAAATGGCGGGTTCCATCACAAGGGTTTTCAACACATCATATTCATTCAGCTTGGCAATGGTGTTGTGGTATTGATCAATATTGACAGCGAACAGATCAATGCGTTTTTTAAAGAGAAGCTGGATGCCCTGTGCTTCGTCTTTCACCACATTTTTTCGAAGCTCGCTATTGCTTTCAAATGCCGGTGAATAGGCCCATTTGCGCCCGACACCAATCATATAGGGCTTCAGGTCATTGAGAGATTTATAACGGGCACCGACGAAATTTTCGCGCAACCCGACAAAGACCATTTTTGTTGTGTTAAGTGGGGCGGAAAAATGGAAAGAGCGGGCACGTTCATCATTGTAAAAAGCACTGAGCAAGCCATCATATTTACCTTTTGCCGCTTCTGCCAGAGCGCGTGGCCAAGGGCGGTAATCTATGGTCAGTTCATGCCCGCGTTGCTTCAGGGCTTGTCGGGCAACTTCAACAAGAAAGCCGCCTTTAACATGGTCAGGGTTTGTAAAAGGCTTAAAGGGGGCCGTAACCAGATGAAAGGTATCGGCCTGAACCTGAGAGCTTATTAAAACCAAGGTTGTGACAGCAATGCCAATGGCGCGTTTCATCATGACTCATGTCTTTCTATGAAAATCAATGAAAGGAGAAAATATGGTATCTGCATAAGGATGAAATGTTAAATGATTTTTCTAGGGTCATAACCTGATTTGGCTGGAAAGTTAATTTTATACCCTGTATGTTCGGCCCAGATTGAAAATAACTGCGAAAGACATGAAGGAGTTCCCATGGCAGGTTCGGTAAACAAAGTGATTTTGGTCGGAAATCTCGGGCGTGACCCAGAAGTACGATTTACCAATGATGGCGCTAAAATCGTTAATCTGTCCCTGGCAACGTCTGAAACCTGGAAAGATCGCCAAACAGGGGAACGTCGTGACCGTACGGAATGGCACCGTGTTGTGATTTTTAATGAACGTTTGGCTGATGTTGCAGAACGTTTCTTGCGCAAAGGTTCGACTGTTTATTTAGAAGGGGCTTTGCAGACCCGTAAGTGGACAGACCAGCAAGGTATTGAAAAATATACCACGGAAGTTGTTTTGCAGCGTTATCGCGGCGAATTGACCATGCTGGGTAGTCGCTCTGGTGGTGGTGAAGGTGGTTATTCTTCCGGTGGTGGAGATGACTATGGGCAAGGTTCCGGTGGTTTTGGCGCTCAGGCCGACCCGCAAGGTGGCAGCACAGGCCCTGAATGGAATTCCGGTGGTGGTTCCGCTGCTGGGGGTGGTGGTATTCCAGGTGGTGATCTGGATGATGAAATCCCGTTCTAAGGTTAGAAAACCCGTTCTAAGATTAAGTGTCTGACACTAAGAAAGCCTCCGGTTGGGGGCTTTTTTATTACCTATTTTATGCAAATTAAAATTATTTGAAATTATGTCGTAGGGGTATCATCTAACAGTATTAAGTACTTTCAACTAAGGGGGCACAGGTAAGGGAGTTCGTTTAAGGACAATAGTTTAAGGGAGATAGTTTAAGTACGCGCACGGAATTTAATCTGATAATTAATTCCCATATATTCTTTATGAATTAAGAACAAAACCGAGAAGGATATATTGATGAATCAGTTCGTAAATGTAATGGTTTTTGGTGCGTCTGGTGGTGTTGGAAGGGCATTACTTGACAAGATTTTAGAGTTCCCTTCCGTCGAACGAGTCTTTGCCGGGTCAAGAACTGAAGTGACCCATCCCTCAAAAAAAGTGGTGTCCTTTTATTTTGATTTTGATGATGAAGAAAAGATCAAACAAGCCATTGAATTTGCTGCAATGGAAAAGCCCCTTGATTTAATTGTCGTTGCAACAGGTATTTTGAGTGAGGCATACGGGATTGCCCCGGAAAAGAGCTTGAAAGAACTGGAGTGGGACCAGCTGTTACATTATTTTCATGTCAACTCGGTTGGTCCTATGTTGGTGGCAAAACATGCAATCCCTTTGCTCAATCGAAAAAGTACCAGTGTTTTTGCTGCGATGACGGCTCGTGTGGGCAGTATTTCAGATAATAGTTTGGGGGGCTGGTATGGATACCGGGCTTCTAAGGCGGCATTAAATATGATGATTAAATGTGCGGCGATTGAAGCAGCGCGTAATAATGAACAGGCAACGGTGATTGGGTTGCACCCTGGCACCGTGGATACGGCCTTGTCCAAGCCTTTTTTATCCCATGTGCCGGAGGAAAGATTGTTTACATCTGATTTTGCAGCTGAAAAATTGATGGATGTATTGACCAGCGTCAGGGCCAATGACAGTGGCCGGGTGTTAGCCTGGGATGGTCAGGAAATAGGGGCTTAGGGTCAGGACCCTAACCATTTTTCTTGAACCTGATGTCTTGTATTGATCAAACGTGACCCAACATATCAAGAATGAATGTAAAAATTAGACAAACACTTTATCTGTCCGTTGGTTGGTTTTTCACCGGATTAGGCTTTATTGGAGCTTTTTTACCTGTGTTGCCGACAACGCCGTTCTTGCTTGTTGCCGTCTGGGCTTTCAGTAAAAGTTCACCAAAGCTCAAACGGTGGCTTTATACCCATCCACAGTTTGGCCCTCATATCAGAAACTGGTTTGATCATGGTGCAATTACGACACGGGCAAAAATTTTTGCTGTGAGTTTGATGGGAGTGTCTGTCGGATTCTCTACACTTTTAAGTGAAAGTTTGTACTTGCCAATAGCACTTTCTTTGATAATGGTTGCGGTTGCAACTTTTATTTTGACCCGACCAGCTCCTTCGACTGTTGTAATTAAGTCACACTGATTCCTGCGAAGTTGTCATACCAGCTTGTTGCAGGGCAAAATAAAAACCCCTTAAATTCTGCGCTTTTTAGAATGTTTTGAAGGTTAATTGACTGTAAAACCAGCTTGTCAATATCAGTTTTTTGTAATGTTGCGTTGCGCAAAAAAATAACTGTATCGACAAATGTAGGACTTGCAGCCACTGGTATGACCAAGGCATAAAGGTAGGGCGAAAAGCGAATTCGGCGTGTGGTGCCGTTCTGTCGGGTCGGGCTGACGGAACGGCATCGTGCGCTCTAGCCGGGTGAGAAAAACATGAATGGATTACCTCAAATGACTGCAATGAAATACTGGAGGATTTATGGATAACGGACAGATTATAGGCACGCCGAAGGAACTGTTTGAAGGCGAAGCACGCGTTGCGATGACACCTGACTCCGCTGCCCAACTTCAGAAACTTGGATACCAATGCGCTGTTGAAACCGGCGCGGGGGTGCAGGCAGGCTTTTCTGATGAAGCTTACGAAGCTGCTGGCGTCGAAGTGATCAAAACAGCCAAGGCCCTGTGGGAAAAAGCCGACATCGTAGCAAAGGTTCGCCAGCCAGAAGAGGCCGAGCTAAAGCATCTTGTCAAAGGCAAAACTCTGATTTCTTTCTTTAACCCTGCGGGGAACGAAGAAGGTATGGAAGCGGCAAAAGCTTCTGGTGCCAACGTGATTGCGATGGAAATGGTTCCACGTATTTCGCGTGCACAGAAAATGGACGCCTTGTCGTCCATGGCGAATATCGCAGGCTATCGCGCAGTGATTGAGGCAGGGAACAACTTCGGTCGTTTCTTTACAGGCCAAATTACAGCTGCGGGTAAAGTACCGCCTGCCAAAGTGATGGTCGTTGGTGCCGGTGTGGCCGGTCTGGCGGCAATCGGTGCCTCTGTTTCTCTTGGTGCGATTACTTATGCATTTGACGTGCGCCCGGAAGTGGCCGAACAGGTTGAATCCATGGGCGCTGAGTTTGTCTACCTTGATTTTGAAGAAGAACAGGCAGACGGCGCGGCAACTGGTGGGTATGCTTCTGTGTCCTCCCCTGAATTCCGCGAAGCGCAGCTGGCAAAATTCCGCGAGCTGGCACCGGAAATGGACATTGTCATCACAACGGCTTTGATCCCGAACCGTGATGCACCGAAACTGTGGCTGGAAGATATGGTTGCGGCCATGAAGACAGGCTCGGTCATTATTGACTTGGCAGCAGAACGTGGCGGTAACGTTGAAGGTACCGTTAAAGATGAGAAAGTCGTTTCTGATAATGGCGTGACCATCATCGGTTATACGGATTTCCCTTCACGTATGGCGACGCAAGCCTCTACGCTTTATTCCACAAACATTCGTCACATGATGACGGACCTGACACCGGAAAAAGACGGTCAGGTCAATCACAACATGGAAGACGATGTGATCCGTGGGGCAACCGTGACCTTTGAAGGTGATATTACCTTCCCGCCACCCCCACCGAAAGTTCAGGCCATTGCAGCTCAAAAGAAAACCGAGCCTGTAAAGGAAGAAACACCGGAAGAACGCCGTGAGCGTGAGGTTGCTGAATTCAAGAAAGCAACGCGCAATCAGGTTCTGATGCTGGGCGTGGGTGGTTTGTTGATGTTGCTTGTGGGTGCCTTTGCGCCAGCCAGCTTCATGAATCACTTTATCGTTTTCGTGCTGTCTTGTTTCGTCGGTTATCAGGTGATCTGGAATGTATCCCACGCGCTGCACACGCCATTGATGGCGGTGACAAACGCTATTTCAGGGATCGTTATTTTGGGGGCGGTCTTGCAGATCGGTTCCAGCAGCCCACTGGTTGTCATTATGGCAACAATCTCGGTATTGATTGCAACCATTAACATTGTCGGTGGCTTCTTTGTCACACGCCGCATGCTTGCGATGTTTGAGAAGTCCTAAGGAGAAAAGAAACAATGGTTTATGGTATTATGACTGCTGCATATATTGCAGCCTCGGTATTGTTCATCCTTTCTCTGGGGGGGTTGTCTAACCAAGAAAAAGCAAAACGTGCCGTTTGGTACGGTATTGTCGGTATGGCAGTGGCTGTGTTGGTGACTGTTATTAACCAGACAGCGTTCAGCTTTATCTGGTTGATCCCGGCGATTTTGATCGGTTCTGTGATCGGTTATTTTGTGGCCGCACGTGTGCAGATGACAGAAATGCCGCAACTGGTGGCAGCTCTGCACTCTTTCGTTGGTTTGGCTGCAGTCTTTATTGGCCTCAATGCCGAGTTGGAACTGCAAGTGGTTCTGGCCATGGAAGAAGAAGCCCGCAAGGCCCTTCAAGGCTTTGCCCTGAAGCTGGCTCATAAAACAAGTACTGAGATTGCCATCTTGAAAGTGGAAGTATTCCTGGGGATCTTTATCGGTGCTGTGACCTTCACGGGCTCTGTTGTGGCCTTTGGTAAGCTGGCAGGTAAAATCGACGGCAAGCCGTTCAAGTTGCCCGGTGGTCACATCTGGAATGCGATGACAGCTCTGACCTGTTTGGTGCTGGGTATCCTGTTCTGCAATGACTTTGGTATCTGGACGATGGTTCTGGTGACAATTATTGCAGGCTTCATCGGCTGGCACCTGATCATGGGCATCGGTGGTGCAGACATGCCGGTTGTGGTTTCCATGTTGAACTCCTATTCCGGTTGGGCGGCATCTGCCATCGGTTTCACACTGGGCAACGACCTGTTGATCGTGACCGGTGCGCTGGTTGGTTCAAGTGGTGCGATCCTATCCTACATCATGTGTAAGGCGATGAACCGTCACTTCGTTTCTGTAATCCTTGGTGGTTTCGGTGGTGAAACTGGTCCAGCGATGGAAGTGGAAGGTGAAATGCTTCCGGTTGAAGCCGACGGTGTTGTGGCTGCACTTGAAGATGCAGACAGTGTGATCATCGTTCCCGGTTACGGTATGGCGGTTGCGCAGGCACAGAATTCCGTGTCTGAGCTGACAAAACGCCTGCGTGGTCAGGGTAAAGAAGTTCGCTTTGCCATCCACCCGGTCGCAGGTCGTCTGCCTGGCCATATGAACGTTCTGCTGGCCGAAGCCAAGGTGCCTTATGATATCGTAATGGAAATGGACGAAATCAATGATGACTTCCCGGATACGGATGTGGTGATCGTGATTGGGTCCAACGACATTGTGAACCCGGCGGCGCAAGAAGACCCGAACTCTCCAATCGCAGGCATGCCTGTTCTGGAAGTTTGGAAAGCCAAGCAGGTGTTTGTCTCCAAGCGTGGTCAAGGTACGGGCTATTCCGGTATCGAGAACCCGCTGTTCTATAAAGAGAACACGCGCATGTTCTACGGTGATGCCAAGCAGTCCCTGGATATCTTGCTGGAGAACATCCACTAAACACAGGGCTGAGATTGCACTCGCAATTTAACCTGACTATAGTAAGAGGCCGCTTCCAAATGGAGGCGGCCTTTTCTTTTGGTGATGGGGAATAAGAATGGAATTATCTGAGAAAACGGCCCTCGTGATTGTGGATGCGCAACAAGCGCTGTATGAGCCGGATATGGGAGCCTTAAGTAATCCTGATTTTGAGATGCAAATTCTTGATCTTCTAACCCTGTGGCGGGCACGTCACTGGCCTGTTTTCCACGTTAAACATACATCTCATGAGCCAGCATCTCCGTATTTCAGCCTGTCGCCTTCCTGTGAGTTTATTGAAAAAACAGCTCCTGTGGCAGGGGAACCCGTGGTTGGGAAAGAATATGCCAGTGCCTTTTTAAATTCGGCGCTGGGGTCCATGTTGCGCATGGATGGGTGTGAACAACTGGTTATTTGTGGGGCACATACCCATAAGGCCGTGGATGCAACCGTGCGTCATGCCTCAGGTCTTAAATTTGAAACCTATGTGGTGAGTGATGCCTGTGCAGCGGCGGATCAGACAGATTTAAGCGGGCGTTTATGGAATGGCGAAGATGTGCACCTGTTGGCCTTGGGGGTGTTGAATGAAGATTATGCCAAGGTTATTTCCATGCAGGATATCTTTTCTTCAATCTGAGAGTCTGACCCAAAGGGTAGCCTTATGTTCGCCCATCAGGGCGTCAAGGTTTGCTTATGATGCCTCCAGCATCACCGCACAAATCTTTTCTACTGACGAACAAACATAAGGCTATGAAAAGCAATAAATACTTTCGGGTCAGGCTCTGAGCTTGAGCAGTATCAAGGATGTGCTCTTTGGAGAGTGGTATAGATATTCTGGAAGAAAAACAATCTGAGGGATATGTATGACCCGCTTAAAATGGCAGGAGAGTTATAGTGTTGGTGATGCTGAAATTGATCGCCAGCACCAGAATTTGTTTAGCCTGATTGATCGTCTTGAAGACCGGGATTTGGATGTGAGTACGGTCAGCGTTATTTTTGAAAAACTGGACACTTATGTGGAAGAACATTTCTCTGATGAGGAAGATAAGCTGGCAGAAAATGCTTACCCTGATCTAGAGCCTCATATTCGCCAGCATCATGAATTTCGCGACTGGCTGGAGGCTGCGAAAGAAAGCTTTCAGCAAGAAAGCAGCAATCACCATGCGATCAGCCAGAATGTCCATGATTTTTTACGAGACTGGTTACTGAATCACATTCTCACAGCAGATCAGGCGTATAAGGAATGGATGACATCCGATACGTAATTTCAATATTGAGAAAATAAAAAAGGCGAAGCCGCTGTTTCAAGCGCTTCACCTTTTTTGAAGGGTATATGAGGTGCGATTCGAAATTCGAACCACAAACGCCCACATCACCACCTTTCAAGTAGTATATATCAAACAACCCATCAGGCATTGCGGATTGTTTGTGAAAAAAAAGTCAAATACACATCCCGACAAAGAAGGTCGGGCAGGGGTATTTAGAAGCCTTCACGCTCCAGACGCTTGCGCTCAAGCTTACGTGCGCGACGTACAGCTTCAGCGTCTTCACGTGCTTTTTTCTCAGACGGCTTTTCATAGTGACGGCGAAGTTTCATTTCACGGAATACGCCTTCACGCTGCATTTTCTTTTTCAGTGCTTTCAGTGCCTGGTCGACATTATTGTCGCGAACTACTACCTGTACGATGGTCAGGGCCTCCTTCTAAAAAAACATAACTGGGCCATATGCCCATTCCTTTTCACTTTTGTGAAAGGGAAACGGTCCATACCATATGATTCAAAATCGGTAAAGGGGATTCAATCAATCCTGTTGTTATTTTGTAATTATCGCGGGTTTCGTCAATAATTTCTGCTATAATTTTATTTAGGATTTAACCAAGGGCATTCTTATATGGAATTATCCCAGGAAGATATTGAAAGCTTGCAACGCTACTGTGATCAGCTGTGTGCAGCTTTTGGGGTGGATATTCTTCTTAGCGACAAACAGCAGCGAGATATTGTTGTGAGCAAGGGGGCCACGCTGGATGAGGCGCAGCAATCGGCAACCTATAAGATGGAAAGTTACTGGCAGGGGGAGTTGATCATTTCCGGCAGGCCCCAAGCCATTGAAGATTTCGCATCTTTACTGCATTCAAAGATACAGGACCAAATTTCCAAAATTGGGGATAAAACCCGGATTGAACGCTATGAAAGCTTTCTTGATATTGCTGCGGACTGGTTCTGGGAAACGGACCGTGAGCATCGCTTTACCTATTTAAGTGGAAAGTTGGAAGAAATTTTGGGCTTGCGACCCGATGAAATTTTGGGTCAGACCCGCAAGGAACTTTATGGGGGCAGTCACGATACCAATAATGATTATTGGCAGGCGCATTTGTCCGCCTTGGATGCTCATCGTCCCTTTTATGCTTTTGAAGTGATGTGGTTACGGCCCGATACGGGAGTGCGTTATTTACGTTTGAATGGATCGCCTTTTTTCAGTGAGGAAGGGGAATTCCTTGGCTATCGCGGGACCGGGCAGGATATCACGGATCATAGACGGGCTGAGCTGAATTTCAAAAATCTGGTCGAAGGGTCCATTCAGGGGATTTATATCCATACCAATCAGCAAATTCTTTTTGCCAATGAGGCCATGGCGCGGATGTTTGGCTATCGCACCGCCAATGAGTTTTTACGCCATAACAATGTGGACAGCCTGTTGCTGCCCCAAGAGGTTGAGCGCGTTCATGGATTATGGGCCAATCACGCAGATGAATATGAAGCCGATTACCGTAAAAAAGATGGCACTGTTCTGACGCTACACTCCTTGAACCGCGAGATCGAATGGAATGGTCAAGCCGCCATTCAAAGTGTGGTGATTGATATCACGCAAAAAAGAAAGGCCGAAGAAAAGCTGCAACGCCATCATGTTCAGTTGCAGGAACTGGTGGACGAACGCACCGCTGAATTGAAAAAAAGCGAAGAACGTTTTCGTAAAATTGCAGAAAGTGCCTCTGACTGGTTTTGGGAAACCGATAAAGACCATCGTTTTACTTTTTTGTCAGACCGTTTTCTGGATGTAACGGGGATTGATTCTGGCAAAGTGATCGGGAAAAGCCGAATTCAATTTGCCGAAGAGCAAGTCAGGCTGAATGAAGATGGTGAAAAATGGAAAAAACATCGCGAAGATTTGGAAAATCATCGCCCATTTGAAATCCGCTATTGGGTGTCTGCCCCCACGCAAGGGGATACATGTTTGGAAATTAAGGGAAAACCCATCTTCAATGGGGATGGTGAATTTGAAGGCTACCTCGGTGCCGGGGCAAATGTGACCGATAAGGTCAAGGCACAGGAAACTCTACAGAAAGCCAAGGATATGGCGGAAAAAGCCAATCAGGCGAAATCTGACTTTCTATCCAGCATGAGTCATGAACTACGCACCCCCTTGAACGCCATTTTGGGCTTTACCCAGTTGTTGGAAGGAAATGTTGAGGGGAATTTGATGGATGTGCAGCTTAAGCATCTTCATCATATTCGCAAAGGGGGGGAGCATCTGCTTCAATTGATTAATGAAATTCTCGACCTTGCGAAGATTGAGGCTGGTAAGTTGACCTTTAGCATGGAAAAAATCAGTCCTCGCAGCTTAATTGAGGATTGCTTGCCCTATGCCAAGGCGTTTGCGTCTAAATATGATGTCACCATTGTTGATCGTAGCGAAGGTGATTTGCCCTTGGTGCGTGTGGATGCCTTGCGGGTGAAGCAGGCTTTGTTAAATCTGTTATCCAATGCCAGCAAATATAATCGGGCTGAAGGGATGGTCTGGATTGATGTCAGCTACCCCCGTGATACACTTATCCGCATCAGCGTGCGTGACACCGGAATGGGTATTGCCAAGGAAGACCAGCGTTTGTTGTTTCAACCCTTTCAACGCTTGGGGGGGACGGATAATAAAGTGGAAGGCACAGGCATTGGTCTCGTTTTTACCAAGAAGCTGATTGAAGAAATGGGCGGGACTGTCGGTTTTGAAAGCGAATATAAAAAAGGCAGTACGTTCTGGATTGATTTGCCTCTGGTTTCACGCCAGCCTTCCCCCGTTTCGATTTTACCGACAGCCCAGCCGGTGGAAGGGATGCCTGTGTGTGCTCCAGCTGGAAAACACACGCTTCTTTATGTGGAAGATAATCCATCCAATTTGTCTTTGATGGAAAGTATTGTCGATTGCATTCCCAGTCTTGATATGATTTCTGCTCATACTGCTGAAATTGGCCTGTCGCTGGCTGAAGAAAATATTCCGGACTTGATCTTGCTGGATATTAATTTGCCGGGAATGAGTGGAAGCGAAGCATTACAGCACCTGAAAAAGAATGAAAAAACCAGACATGTCCCGGTTTTAGCGATTAGCGCAGATGCCATGCCTGCATCCATTAAGGGAGGGATGGAAGCCGGGTTTGACCGCTATTTGACCAAACCGATTGATATTCCCAATTTGATGCAGGTGTTGGACGAGTTTCTGGATTGATCCCGCTTTCAAGGGCTGATATCAAGCAGCTAGAGATGGGCTAAATAAATTAATAGGTCCTGACCCTAACAAGACATTATTAACAAGCAGGTTGTTCTCATGATCCTGAAAATTGCCCGTATGGGCCATCCGGTCTTGCGCCAATATGCCGAACCTGTTGCAGACCCGCAAGCGCTGGAGATCAAAGTTTTAGTAGAAGACATGATTGAAACCATGAAAGATGCCAATGGTGCCGGATTGGCCGCCCCGCAAGTGCATGTGCCTTTGCGTGTGGTGATCTTCCATGTGCCACGCGGGCGTGATGCACAGGATCAGGAAATTGGCCTGACCGTGTTGATTAACCCGGAAGTTGAAGTACTCGGCCCTGAAATAGAAGAAGCTTTTGAGGGGTGCCTGTCCCTGCCTGAGATGACGGGAAAAGTCAAACGCCCTGCTCATATTCGCTATCGTGGTGTTGGTCTGGATGGTGAAATCATTGAACGCGAAGCCACAGGATTTCATGCCCGTGTCGTACAGCATGAATGTGATCATTTGGACGGAATTCTCTATCCGCAACGTATGGACGATCTCGCTACATTCGGTTATGTTGAAGAAATGCAAAAAGCGATGAAACAGGAATAAGCGCATGCAGGATATCAAGATTAAAGACGAAATTCTTTTGGCAACATTGCCCAATGTTGTGTTTGATGGCTGGACAGATCGTGCGCTTGAAGATGGTGCTGTTGAGGCCGGGTATGATGCATCTATGGCTGTGCGTGCATTTCCCTATGGGATGAATGATGTGCTGGCCCATTTTGCCACATATATCAATCGTCAGATGGCTGAAAAACTGGAAGGTATCGATCTTGAAAATATGGGGATCGGTCATCGCCTTGAAACAGCCATGCGCATTCGTCTGGAGATTGAGGCCCCTTATCGCGAAGCTGTGCGCAAGGCCATGTCTCACTATGCCTTACCACAACATGCCCCGGAAGGGATCAAGGTCGTTTGGGATGCGGTGGATGAAATGTGGTGGTGCTGTGGTGATGAGTCAGTGGATTTTAACTTCTATACCAAACGGGCATCGCTGGCCGCAGTCTATTCTGCAACGATGGTCTATTGGCTCAATGATGAGTCTGACGGGGCAGAAGAGACTATCCTGTTTTATCGTCGTCGTTTGATGGATGTGATTTCAGCGGTGAAAACCCGCAAGAATATTTTCGGTAAAATTGAGGATATGGTCTGTAAACTGACCGGGCACGGTCATTCTGTTGGCCTGATGAAAAGATAACGGATGATTATCAAAGGGGGCTGAAATGGTGATGGGACAGAAAACATTTGGCTCTCTGCTCTTTGTTTTGGCGGCTTCACTGTTGAGTGGAGAGGCGTCTGCCTTTTTTAAAAAAGACCGGGTAAAACGTGATTTTCGCCATATGGATGCAAATCGCGATGACCAAATCAGCCGTGAAGAATGGAAACGTCGCGGCAATTTTGAAAAGCTGGATCAAAATGGCGATGGGTACCTCACAATTGATGAGGTTCGGGGCATTTATCAAGGTCATCAAAATCGCGATTATGACTGGCCACCAGAAAATATGACGCCTTATAGCTCAAAGATTGATCCTTCCATTGCAACTGACCGGGTGTCGCGTGATGAGTTAGGTGCAGATGTGATCTGTGGTCTTGGGCGCGCCAAACATTGTGGAACGGCTGAACAAATCCGGCGGGGGTTACTGGAAACAGGGACAGGACCGGTATTCCCCAAAGGTGTTGATTGCCCCGGCGTTGATGATTATTGGGCGATGAATTACAGCTATAAACGTAATCGTGACTCGTTTCATGGCGGTATTGATATTCCTGTTCCGTGGGGGGAGCCGATGCGGGTGGTGGCCTCAGGGGCTGTGGTCAATATGTATCAGGCCCACCAGTCCAAACGGGGCTATGAGGTCATTGTGCGTCATAGTCCGGAAGATACCGGACTCCCTATGTGGACCTACAGTGCTTATGGACATTTGGACCGTTTGCCGGATTTTAAGCCCGGTCAGCGCCTTGCCATGGGGGATATTATTGGTCCGACGGGAAATAGCGGGATCAGTGCACGAGGGAAAAAAGGCAGTGGGGCACAATCAAAATCACGCCGACCAGCCATTCATCTGGCCATGTTCTATAGTGCTCACCGTCAGTTTGGGGAAGAAAACGATACGATCTTGCCCAAAGAAGGCTATTGGCTGGACCCTTATGCCTTTTACAGGCAGAAAGAACCGTTTCTTTCTGCTGAGGTGAAGGCCCTGCCAGAGGATGAAAAAGCCGTTATGATCCCGGTGCTGTTGGAGGGGGGAAGGACTATTCCCGCCAATACGAAAATCATTTGGCCCTATAGCTGTAGGTGAACTGTTTCACAGTCTGTGCATGAAGAGACATGTATATAAGCCTTATATCAATCCTGAAAGGCGTGAAATCATGAACCAAACACAGCAAAAAACTGGTGAATTTATTGCTTTGATGGCGTTTCTTATGTCGTTGGTCGCATTGGCGATTGATGCCATTTTGCCTGCCTTTTTGGCGATTGGTGATGCCTTTGCCATTGAAGACCCTAATCAGGTACAGCTGATTATCGGTGTATTGTTTTTAGGCATGGCGGTTGGGCAATTGTTTTATGGGCCGTTATCTGATTCTATCGGGCGTAAACCAGCGACCTATATTGGCTTGGTCTTGTTTATCATCGGCTCGTTGATTTCTGCTTTTGCAGCGGATTTTGAAACCATGTTGGCGGGGCGGTTTTTGCAAGGGTTTGGTGTGGCGGGGCCACGAACCATTTCCATTGCGTTTGTGCGGGATCAATATAGCGGACGGGCGATGGCACGGATTATGTCCTTTGTCATTACCATCTTCATTTTAATGCCGGCATTGGCCCCAAGTTTTGGGGCTGGGATGTTGATCTATGCGGATTGGCAGAGCATCTTTTACCTGTTTGCCTTGTTGGCTTGTGTGAATTTGGTCTGGCTGTATTTGCGACAGCCAGAAACCCTGCCCAAGGACAGGCGTATTCCTTTTTCTTTCGCCAATATCTTGCGTGGGGCTTTAGAGGTTTTAAAAAATAGAATATCTGTGGGCTATATGATTGTGGGGGGGCTGGCGTTTGCGGCGCTGGTTTCTTACCTCAATATGGCGAAGCAGGTTTACCTTGATGTGTATGGCATTGATGAGATGTTTCCGCTTTATTTCGCTATTCTCGCTTTGGCCGTGGGGGCATCTTCTTTGGTGAACGGCAAGATCGTAATGAAATATGGCATGCGGCCTTTAATGCAAGGGGCTTTGGCCTTGATGATTGCCGCAAGCGGGTCCTTTTTGACTTACCTGCTGATGTTTGATGGTCATGCACCCTTTGTTTTATTTATGGGGGCAATGATGGTGATCTTTTTCTTTATGGGCATTTTGTTTGGTAATGCCAACGCGATGGCTATGGAGCCCATGGGGCATATTGCCGGGATTGCGTCTTCCATCATTGGGGCTGGGACGACTTTTATTTCCATGAGTTTGGGGACTGTCATTGGGCAGTTCTATGATCAGACGCTGATGCCCATGATTGCAGGCTTCACTGTGCTGGCAATGACGGCTTATGTGTTGATGATGTGGATTGAAAAAGGGCAGAAATGAAAAGGCCCCTGTTTTTTACAGGGGCGCATTTTCGTTTTATTTTTTGGGTAGCTCACCAAGTGGGTAGACCAAATTGACATGGCCCATTTTACGCCCCCGTCGCGTGGAGGCTTTACCATAGAGGTGAAGTTTGGCATTGGGCTCGTTGAGGTAATCGGGCCATTTTTCCACGTCAAAACCAATGAGGTTTTTCATCACCAGATCATTGCGCCGTTCAACAGAGCCAAGTGGTAGGCCGCAGACGGCACGTACAAACTGTTCAAACTGATCAGAATAACAGGCATCCTGTGTCCAGTGACCAGAGTTATGCGGGCGCGGGGCAACTTCATTGACGACCAGCTGGTCATCGCGTGTGTGGAACATTTCAACGGCGAGCAAGCCAATGATTTCCATTTTTTCTGCCAGGGTGACTGCAATACGCACTGCTTCTTCAATCAGCCCATCAGGGATATGGGCAGGGACGCTAGAGGTATCCAGAATACCATCCACATGGACGTTTTCAGCAGGTTCAAACGCCGTCCATTGGCCGCAGGCACTGCGCGCGACAATGACGGAAATCTCGCGTTGGAAATCAACAAAGCCTTCCAGAACAGACGGTGCCCCGGCCATGGAATCATAAGCGGTTGCTAAATCCGTTTCCGGGCGGATCAGGGCCTGACCTTTCCCGTCATAGCCCATGCGGGTTGTTTTCAAAATGCTGGGACGGCCCAGTTCTTCAACAGCTTTTTCCAGATCAGCCAGCGAGTTCACTGCCTTAAACGGTGCTGTGGCAATACCGCATTCATTAATGAAGGTCTTTTCAATGAGGCGGTCTTGCGAGATATGCAGGCAGTTCCAGCCCGGACGAACGTCCACATGTTCGGTCAGCAGCTGTACGCTTTCATGGGGGATGTTTTCAAATTCAAACGTCACCACATCACAGGCATCGGCAAAAGCAATCAGGGCTTCACGATCATCATATTCTGCCACAGTGGCCTTATGGGCGACCTGTTCAGCTGGGCTGTCTTCGCAGGGACCAAAGACATGACACATATAGCCCAGACGGGCTGCTGCCAGTGCAGTCATGCGACCCAGCTGGCCGTTTCCGATAATTCCGATGGTGCTGCCCGGTGGCAGTTGTTTAGGTGCGTTCATGGTTTTTACCCCAATCCTTATTGGTCAACAGGCTCTTCTGCAACAGAGGCTGTCTGGCGGGCGCGGAAATCATCGAGTTTGGCGGCAACCCCTTCATCTTGTAAGGCGATGATGCTGGCGGCCATGATGCCTGCGTTTTTCGCCCCGGCATCGCCAATAGCCAATGTCCCAACCGGAACACCGCCCGGCATTTGTGCGATGGAATAGAGGCTGTCAATGCCGTTTAAGGCACGGCTTTTAACCGGAACACCCAGTACGGGCAGCGGCGTCATGGCTGCGGCCATACCCGGCAGATGCGCAGCCCCACCAGCACCGGCGATAATTACTTGAATACCGCGTGCTTTGGCGTTGGTGGCATAATCATAAAGACGTTGTGGTGTGCGGTGTGCAGAAACAATGCGCTTTTCATAAGAAACGCCCATTTCTTCCAACATGTCAGCGGCAAGTTTCATTGTCGGCCAATCTGATTGGCTGCCCATAATAATCCCGACACAAGGTGTTGCACTGTCCATCGCTTTTTCCTTCGATTACGACCTTAAAAAAGGGGCGTATTATATGGATATAGTAGAGAATCGCAAGTTTTTTGCTTTGAGTTAGGAAAAGGTCAATCTTTACAGTATACTATAAAGGTACTGGATAAAGAATGGTTGTGAGGCGGTCATGCCTGTAGACGATATTAAACCAACCGATGCACTGCGCCATTATATTGGGAACGAGCAAGACCAAAGCAAGCATCGCCCCTCTTATGGTGGTGGTCGCTTTACAGGGAAGCGCAAATACCCCGCACCCAAGCGCAATATCAATGATGTGACCAGCTTTATGAATATTCCGCAGGATGAACTGACACCGGCGGTGACAGAAGCCATTAGTTCCTTGATGGAAGAAGTGGAAGAGCTGCGTGAAGAGCTTTCCATGACCCAACATTTTGAACAAAAACTGTCAGCCACCTTGGATAAGCACATGGATTTACCAGTGTTGACGCGTCATGCTCTGATGCGCGAGGTTGCGGTGATTGCAGCGCAAACCCAACGCAGTGGGGCGCAGGCGACGTTCATTTATTTTCAGATCAGAAATTTTGCGGAAATCAAAAAACGCTTTGGTTTGCTGGCCGGGGAAACGGTTATTCGCGAAACTGCCCAAATTTTGCAGCCTCAGTTGCGTGAAACCGATCGAGTTGGGACACTTGGCGGGGATGGGTTTGGGATTGTGATGGCTCTTAGTGATGTGAAACATGCACTGGAAAAAGTCCGTCATTTAGAAAATCTGGTGAAACGTGGTCCAATTATGCATGGAGCCCATATTCTGGATGTGGAGGTCGCTTATGGGCTTCACAGTCTGCATCTGACAGAAGAAATTGACACAATCTTACATGAGACCGACAAGGATCTGCATCGCCGTTTTGTCAGGCTATGATATCTGGGACCAGTAATGCTTCTATTTTGGCAATCTGATCTTTCAGTGTCAGCTTTTTCTTTTTTAAGCGTTGGAGCTGTAACTGGTCATAAGGTGGATTTTCAATGAGGCGACTGATCACATCATCTAGGTCGCGGTGTTCAGTTTGCAAGACAGCGAGTTTGATTTCCAGTTCACGGTTTTCGGGCATGGTTTTCCCAGCTTGTTATGATCTTATTGAAACTCAGTGGCTGGGATCATACCATAGAAACGGCTCTAAAGAACAAAAAAGGAAACAAGATGAGTAAAAAACGTATTGGCATTCTCACCAGCGGGGGGGACTGTGCCGGGTTGAATGCTGCTATTCGTGCAGTGACGCGTCGGGCCATTGATGGATACGACTGGGAAGTCGTCGGAATACGTAACGGAACGCTGGGTCTGATTTCTGAACCCGTTGAAGCTGAAATTCTGGATAAACAGACCTTTGGTGGGATTTTGTTGCGTCAGGGGGGAACTTTTCTCGGGGCTTCGACCAAGGGGAATCCCTTTGCCTTTAAAATGCCCGACGGGCAGGTGAAAGATCGTTCGGCAGAATTTGTTGCAGGCTTTAAAAGTTTGAATCTGGATGGGTTGATCGGTATTGGCGGTGACGGGTCAATGAAGATTCTTAATCGTTTGTGTGAGCTTGGCGATATACCTTTTATCGGCATTCCCAAGACGATTGATAATGATGTGGCCTGTACGGAATTTACCATCGGCTTTACCACGGCGGTCAATGTTGCCGTCGATGCGCTGGACCGGTTATTGCCAACCGCAGCCAGCCACCATCGCGTTATGGTGTTGGAGGTCATGGGCCGCGATGCCGGCCATATTGCGCTTCATGCCGGGATTGCAGGGGGGGCTGATGTGATTTTGGTGCCGGAAATTCCTCATGATATGGAAATGGTCGCAGAAAAAATCCGTCAGGTTTATGAAGGAGAACAACGCACCCATGCCTTGGTTGTTGTTTCAGAAGCGATTAAGACGCCGGAAGGTAAAAAGGTGATGCATGCCAATGAAGAAGGCAAGATGAATTACGGCGGTGTGGGCCATGTGATTGGCGATCAAATTGCTCAACTGACAGGGGCAGATACTCGCGTCACGGTTTTGGGGCATTTACAACGCGGTGGTACGCCAGCCATGCGCGATCGGGTCATTGCTTCTGCCTTTGGGGTGAGTGCCGTTGACTTGATGGCACAAGGCAAGACCAATCGGATGGTTGCCTGGCAACATCGCGAGGTGGTGGATGTGGCACTGGATGATGTGGTGACGCGCTATAATAATATTGATGTTGCAGGTACGATGGTTCACACCGCGCGCGGGCTTGGGATTTGTCTTGGAGATTGAAATAATATTATCCAAGTGAGTAGTGGAATTTTCCATTAATTTTATGTATCATAAAAACTTCTAAAAACTGACATAAGGGAGGTTGTTCGCATGAGCGTAATAGACCGTATCGAATCTCTTAAAACCAAGCACGCAGAACTTGCAGGAAAAATTGAAAAAGAGGAGGTCAGACCTCACCCCGACGACGCGCTCATACACGATCTCAAACGACAGAAATTGAAAGTCAAAGACGAAATCAGCACTTTGGCTACACAATAATACTGCGTTAGAGCGTGTCGCGTATAGGTAGGTTCATTTCATGATGTGAATTTTTGTCTTGAGTTAGGAAACTTGTGCAGAGCGATGCGGGGCATCGGTCAAACAATTTGACGCGACACAAGACAAAAAGACACATCACCGAAGGCGCTTCATAGAAAAGGTATGGAGGGCGGCACCTTCCATTTGCGGTGAATGACACCGCCGCATGTAAGGTTTCTACCCATACCTTTTCTATGAAGCGTGAAAGTGAACCTACCTATACGCGACACGCTCTAGTGCGCAAAACAGATTTCATAACTGTTGAATTATAGAATCCTTTTATCTATGAGGATTGAGACGAAAAGTCGTCAATAAGCCCCTGACTCTTCTTAAGAGCAGGGGCTTTTTATATACTTCCTTCTTATTTATTAAGCGATTAAGAATTATTATCAATATTTTTATAATTCTAAAGTATGTACATTTTATACTTTTGTAGTAATGCGAATGCTTTTTGTATTTATGATCTTATGAGTTGAAAAAAAGAAAAATAGTTTCTAAGAAACGGGCTGAAATCAGTAGAAGTACCTAGGTTCTGGCTCCTGGGGCACTTTGAAGGGGTAGATTAATATGAACAGTTTAAGATGGAAGCTTGTGCTTCCTGTGCCTGTCTTCACGCTTATTGCGGTTATCGGTATCTGGTTTTACACAACCAGTCTGGTTGAAGAGACGGCTGTAAGTGATGCGGTTGAACATGCAGAATCAACCGTCAAAGAATTTAAGACCATTCGGGCGTATTATACGCAAAATGTCATTAAAAAAGTACTGGGAAGCGGTGCTTTAAAGCCGTCTATTGACCATGCTGGTGTTGAGGGCAAGGTCCCATTGCCTGCGACCATGATCCATGATTTGGCAAAACGTTTGAAAAAGGAAGGGTTGTATATCAACCTTTATTCCAAATACCCGTTTCCAAACCGATCTTCTCGTCAGCTTGATGCGTTTCAGGCCCGTGCCTGGGATGAACTGTCGAAAAACCCTGATCAGGTCATGCATCAGATCAAAAGGGTGGGGGATAAAGATTTCGTACAGGTTGCCATTGCCGATAAAATGGTGGCTCAGGCATGTGTGACTTGTCACAACAAACGTGCGGACACCCCTAAAAATGACTGGAAGCTGGGAGATGTACGCGGGATTTTGCAGGTTGATGTGGATATTTCAAATTCACTTGGCCGTTGGTCCGATTTTTCTGTGATCCTGACAACCTTGATTATTTTACTTGGTGCTGTTCTGTCCTTTATTGCCTTTTACATGGGGAATAATGTGGCGACACCCATTCGCCGTTTGACACGTTCTATGTCCAGCCTTGCCAATGGGGATTTGGATGTTGATGTGCCTGCACAGGACCGTCAGGATGAAATCGGTGATTTGTCACGCGGTGTGCAATATTGGAAAGAGGCTGCCACAGATCGTCGTCGATTGGCACAGCAGGAACATGCCGAAGTTGCCAAGCGTCAGGAACGTCAGGAAAAGATTGCACAGCTGACGACTTCCTTTGATAATCAGGTTTCCCATGTTTTGGGTAAGGTGACGAATGCGGTCAGTACTTTAAACGGGTCTTCAACCAATTTGATGGCAAATGCTGAACAGACCAAGCAACAAAGTACATCTGTTGCCAGTGTCGCCCAGCAGGCATCCTCTAATGTGGAGACGGTTTCTGCGGCCAGTGAACAGCTCTCGGCCTCTATTCAGGAAATTGCCCATCAGGTGACACAGTCTTCGACTTTGTTGACGTCAGCGGTTGAAGAAGTGAATGAAGCCAATCAAAAAGTGGTCGGTCTTGCCGATAGCGCGACAAAAATTGGTGAAGTTTTGAAATTGATCAACGATATTGCCGATCAGACCAACTTGTTGGCCTTGAACGCCACGATTGAATCTGCGCGTGCTGGTGAAGCGGGCAAAGGTTTTGCCGTTGTTGCCAGCGAGGTGAAAAACCTGGCCGGGCAGACCGGGCGGGCCACCGAAGAAATTGCTGCACAAATTCAGGCAATCCAGAATGAAACATCTGGTGCAGTACATGCTATTCAAGGAATTGCTGGTACGATGGAACGTGTCAATGAACTGGCAACAACCATTGCCAGTGCCGTTGAAGAACAAAGTGCTGCCACAGGTGAGATTGCCCAGAATATCTATCAGGTTTCTGAAGGCGCGAGCGAGATTTCTGGTAATATTACCTCTGTCACCACTGCGGCAGGCCATACTGGCCAGACGGCACAGGAACTACTGGATGCCGCAGCATCGCTGACGGAAGAAAGTGATAACCTGAAAAACAGTGTTGATACGTTCTTGTCCAGTGTGCGTGATGCATAAGTGACGATTTGTCATCCTCCTCTTCATGTAGGAGGAGGATGCGAAAGACACAATAAGAAAAGCCCCGCTGAAATTTATCAGCGGGGCTTTCTGTTTGGTGAGGGTCGGTGAGACTTACATCTCGCCTGCTTCTTTTCTCAAACCATCGCGCAGGATGAATTTCTGGATTTTACCTGTCGATGTTTTCGGCAGTTCCTGGAAGATCACGGTGCGTGGGCATTTGTAGTGGGCCAGATTGTCACGACAGTGCTTGATAATATCTTCTTCTGTTGTGGTTGTGCCCGGTTTCAGCTCGATAAAGGCTGCGGGCGTTTCCCCCCATTTTTCATCCGGTTTGGCAACCACAGCTGCGGCAGAGACATCCGGGTGACGATAAAGCGTATCTTCCACTTCGATGGAAGAGATGTTTTCCCCACCGGAAATGATGATGTCTTTAGAGCGGTCTTTCAGCTGAATATAGCCATCAGGGTGTTTGACGCCCAAGTCACCGGAATGGAACCAGCCGCCTTTGAAAGATTCATCTGTCGCCGTCGGGTTTTTCAGATACCCCTTCATGACAATGTTCCCACGGAAGCAAACTTCGCCCATGGTTTCGCCATCCCAAGGCAGTTCCGTTGTGGTTTCAGAATCTGCAATCATCAGACCTTCTTCCAGCGTATAGCGCACGCCTTGGCGGGCTTTCTGGTAAGCTTGGCGTTCAATCGGCAGTTCGTTCCATTCTTCTTTCCATGCACAGAAGACAGCCGGACCATATGTCTCTGTCAGGCCGTAAGCATGGGTCACATCAAAGCCTTCGTCCTGAATCGCTTTCAAAACAGACGCTGGCGGTGGGGCCGCTGCTGTCATGATGGAACATTTATGATCAAACGGTTTCTTTTCTTCTTCGCTCGCATTGATAACAAAAGACAGCACGATTGGGGCACCACAGAAATTGGTGACTTTATGTTCATCAATGGCGGCATAGATGTTTTTCGCATTGACTTTACGCAGGCAGATGTTTGTCCCGGCCTTGGCGGCCAGTGTCCAGGCAAAGCACCAGCCGTTGCAGTGGAACATGGGCAGGGTCCACAGGTAAACCGGATGTTGTTGCATATTCCAGTCAAGGGCATTGCCAATGGCGTTCAGATAGGCACCTCGGTGGTGGTACACAACGCCTTTCGGGTTGCCTGTCGTACCGGATGTGTAGTTCAGCGAAATCGCATCCCATTCATCGGCCGGGCCGGACCAGTCATATTCAATGTCGCCTTTGGAAATGAAATGTTCGTAATCTTCCTGACCGATCAGCTCGCCGCCTTCGGCCAGCGGGTCGTCAATGTCAATGACGATGGGCTTGCGCTCAAGGCGTGCCACGGCTGCCTTGGTGATATCGGAAAATTCGCGATCTGTGAACAGAACCTTGGCTTCACCATGTTGCAGGATAAAGGCAATGGCTTCGGCATCCAGGCGGATATTCAAGGTGTTGAGAACAGCCCCGCACATGGGCACACCAAAATGTGCTTCGTATGTTTCTGGTGTGTTGTTGCCCATGATGGCAACGGTGTCGCCTTTCTCAATGCCCAGTTTGGACAGGGCAGAAGCCAGACGAACAGAGCGTTCATATGTTTCTTTCCAGGTGAAAGTCTTGTCACCATGGATCACTGAGGGGCGATCAGGGTAAACCATCGCGGTACGTTTGATGAAAGAAAGTGGAGAAAGCGGCTCATAATTGGCTGCATTTTTCTCCAGATGCATATCATAGATGTTTTCCATGGTGTCAAAGTCCCTAGTGTCAAAATTCATTGAGACGATTCATACCAGCAAGCGTGCGCGCACGAAATACCAAAATGCGCGTAGGAATGTAAAAAAAAGTAAGTAAGGCCCTTTTTTTTTGAAATTTTTATGCTTTGGAACATGTTGAAAGATCATAAAGAATACATAAATCGGTAAAGTAATACCAAATTAACACTTTTATTTTTTCACATTTTCAGGCAGACTTTCTCCCCAGTTTGAAGGAGAGGGAATTTCCTCAGGCTCACATTTGGGAAAATCGCTTGGAAATTGGGGACGTTATGACCAATCGGTACGAAGAAGCATATAAAGAATCTATGGAAAACCCGGAAGAGTTCTGGGCAAAAGCTGCTGAAGAAATCAAATGGGATAAAAAGTGGGATAAAGTATTGGATGAGTCCAATGCACCGCTTTATCGCTGGTTTGCGGGTGCAGAATGTAACACCTGTTACAACGCTGTTGACCGTCATGTTGAAGAAGGTCGCGGTGAACAAGACGCGATTATTTATGACAGCCCGATCACGGGGCGTAAAAGCAAGCTGACATATAATGAACTGAAAGACAAAGTCTCTCGTTTCGCAGGTGTGTTGAAAGCACGTGGCGTGACCAAAGGCGACCGTGTGATCATCTATATGCCGATGATTACAGAAGCAGCCATTGCCATGTTGGCCGTTGCACGTTTGGGTGCGGTTCACTCTGTTGTATTTGGTGGTTTTGCCTCTAACGAATTGGCTGTACGTATCAATGATGCCAAGCCAAAGGTAATTGTTTCAGCCTCTTGCGGGATCGAGCCTGGCCGCGTGATTGCTTATAAACCGCTTTTGGATGGTGCGATTGAACTGTCTGATCACAAGCCGGTGGCAACAGTGATCGTAGCGCGTGAAGAAGCTGAAGCCGAGCTGAAAGACGGCTACGACTTCGATTACGAAACAGAAATGGCTAAAGCAGAACCTGCTGATTGTGTGCCTGTTGCTGCAACTGACCCGCTTTATATCCTTTATACATCAGGCACAACAGGACAGCCCAAAGGTGTTGTTCGTGATAATGGCGGACACATGGTTGCATTGAAATACAACATGAGCGCCCTTTATAATGTAGAGCCGGGGGATGTCTACTGGGCAGCCTCTGACGTGGGGTGGGTTGTTGGTCACTCTTACATCGTATACGGTCCGCTGCTGCATGGGTGTACAACAGTCATCTTCGAAGGTAAGCCTGTGGGTACACCGGATGCGGGTACATTCTGGCGTATGATCGAAGAATACAATATTCGTGTTCTGTTTACTGCACCGACGGCTTTCCGTGCGATCAAGCGTGATGACCCGAATGCGGAATTCCTCAAGAAATATGACACATCCTGTCTGAAAGCCCTGTATCTGGCAGGTGAACGTACAGACCCGGATACCCTGCAATGGGCACAAGATATCCTGAAAAAGCCGGTTGTCGATCACTGGTGGCAGACAGAAACTGGCTGGGCGATTTGTGCCAACCCGCTGGGTCTGCATGAATTTGAAGTCAAGCCGGGCTCACCGACCAAGCCGATGCCGGGGTGGGACGTACAGGTTCTTGATGATGCCGGTCACCCGGTTGGGGCCAACACCATTGGTGCGATCGTTTGTAAGCTGCCTTTGCCACCAGGCACACTGCCGACACTGTGGGAAAAAGACGACCTTTATAAGTCTAAATATCTGGAAGAATTCCCGGGTTTCTACGCAACGGCTGATGCGGGTATCATTGATGAAGACGGTTATGTGTCCATCATGGCGCGTACCGACGATATCATTAACGTGGCGGGCCACCGTCTTTCCACAGGTGGCATGGAAGAAGTTCTTTCTGCACACCCGGATGTAGCTGAATGTGCGGTTATCGGGGCTGATGACAAGCTTAAGGGTCAAAACCCGGTTGGCTTTATCGTTCTGAAGTCCGGTGTTGAAAAAGCGCATGATGACATTGTTGCTGAAGTTGTAAAAATGGTACGCGAGAAAATCGGTGCTGTTGCAGCCTTCAAAAAATGTGTTGTGGTTGAACGTTTGCCGAAAACACGGTCTGGTAAAATCCTGCGTGGCACCATGCAAGCGATTGCGGACTGTAAAGAGTACAAAATGCCTGCAACAATCGACGACCCGGCGATCCTGCCGGAAATCGACGAAGCCTTGCAGACCATCGGTTATTCTTCTGCGCGTTAAGGCAAAGTTGATAGCAAATGAAAAGGGTGAGCGGTTAATCTGCTCACCCTTTTTTATGGTCGGTGTGTGACAAAATAGAGGTTCTTAGCTTGCGCGTGAAATATCTTTTGTCTCTTCTTCAAGGGTAGGGCCAAACAAAGCAATTTCAGCATTTCCAATCCCTTTTAAAGCGACTTCAAGGGTTTCTGTGTTTTTAGGTGGGGTTTCAAGCTGATTTAAAAGTTCTTTTGGAAGGGCGAGCATGCCCGGTTTTGATGCGCTGCAGAGACGCGCAGCCATATTAACCGTATCGCCCCAGACATCAAATTGAATGCGTGTTGCGCCAATGATACCACCAACGATGGGGCCTGCGGCTAAGCCAATTTTGACTTCCCAGCCGATTTCCAATTCGCGGGTTTCTCGGATCATTTGGAAGCAGGCTTCAATAACCTTTTCAAGCTCGTAACTCTCTTCCAAGACGCCACCGACCGCCATATAGGCATCACCAATTGTTTTAATTTTTTCAAGCCCGTAGCGTTGGGTAATGCCTTCAAAACGGTTGATAAGTCGGTTTAGATTCTTTACCAGCTTTGCAGCCGTATGATCTGTTGTATAGCGTGTAAAATCACAGACATCTGCAAAAATAATGACTGAGTTTTCCGTTATAATGGGGCGGAAACGGTCTGTTTGAATGAGTTCAGAATATACTTTTTCAGGCAAGGTATTTGCCAGCAGGTTTTCCTGCTTATTCTTTAAAGCACTTAGTTCAGATATAAGGTCACGGCGGCGTTTTTGGATGGTGTAAATTTCAATCGCACGCAGCAATCGGGCTTCCATGATTAAGGGTTGTAATTTCTTTTGCAAAAAATCATGGGCATTCTCCCGTAGATAATAGCTGACCAGTTCGTCGTCATATTCCTCACCTGTCATGACGAGGGTTGGAATGAGCTTGAAATTCTCAAAACTGTTTTTTTCTTTGAGGAAATCAAGCCCTGTTTCGTCGGCGAGTTGATGGTCCAACATGATCAAACCGACTTCATGTTTATGTAGTAAGTCCATCCCCTGTGCGCGGTTTTCAGCCTCCAGGATTGGGTGGTCCGGTAGAACGCGACGAATGACTTTCGTTAAAAATAATCGTGCGGTCCGACTATCATCTAATATGACAATATAGGGGAGGGACATGCCTAATTTTACAACTCTTCACAGTTCAACTCGTAGTTATTTAGCAGAACTTGGCTTTTCTTTGAAGGAGCTTTTTGTAGTAAGAGGCAGCCAGAGGGAAAGTAAATGACAGGTTTTACTGCGTAATCGCTTTTTTTAGCGCGATTTTTGCTTTGTCCGTGTCCCATTTGGTCATGCCGATGACGCCGCCACGCATGCGCCCTTCTTTATCAATGATAAAGGTGACGGGCAGGCTGTTAATTTCCATCATACGCAGAAAATTCTGTTTTGGGTCATGTAGGGAAATCATATCGGTCAGGTTGCGTTTTTCCAGAAATGCATCGGGCTTTTCACGGCCTTGGCGTCCGGTTGCCACTGCAAGTACAACAAAATCATGGTCCTTGAATTCTTTGGCAAGGGCATTGAGGGCAGGCATTTCACGAATACAGGGCGGGCACCATGTTGCCCACAGGTTTAGAAGAATGGTCTTGCCCTTGAAATCGGCAAGGCTGACGGTTTGGCCATCCTGTGTGGTGAATTCAACATCCGGGGCTGTAGGTGTATTGGTCAGGTTACGATAGGCACGAATATTGTCGGACAGGTCATTGTAGCTATCGGCCAGGGCCGGGGTGCTGAGCGTCAGGGCGATGAAAAAGCTACAAAGGCGGGCAAGGCGCATGAGACTTCCTTTTATTAATCATTTATTGTGCCCAAGCTTAGCGGTGAAAAAGGTCAAGAATGGGGCAAGTGATAGCAATCACAGCATTTGAGACTTTTTTAACATACCCTTTAAATAGACGGAGTCCTAAACCGGGACTTTTGTTGAAAGGGAAGAAAGCCATGTCAAAGATGCAAAACATATTTGATCATTTGACCCGCTGTGTGCTCAGGGATGAACGGGGCAGTGTTTCTGTGTATATGGCTGGCTTTTGCGTTATTGCACTGGGATTAGGGGCGTTGGTGATTGATACGGGGCGGGCCACAGTTTTAAAGACACAATTGCAAAATCGGGCGGATGCGGGGGCCTTGGCTGGTGCCGCGCAGCTAGATGGGCGTGAGGGCGCACGTGATCGCGCAACACAGATGGCGATGAATGCCATTTCCCAATCTTCAAACTTAACGCAAAGCCGTGGTGAATTAAATGTCCAGTCCGTGGCTTTCTATCAGGAAGTCAGTCCTTCCTATGTGTTGGCCGATACGGATGAAAATGCAAAATTCATTCATGTCACCATGGCCCCGCAATCTATTGAGAATATGTTTTTTACGGCGGCATCAACCTCTTTATCAGGAACAAGCAGCTATGATGCACAGGCGGTGGCCCAGCCCGATCCTTTTATGTGTCATGCGCCGCCTTTGATGATTTGTGACCTGGGGGAAAATGATCCCTCCATTAACCTGTCTTCTAATGATGTAATTGGTCGTCAGGTTGTGTTGAAGCCTGCCCAGGGTGGGGATGCCTGGGCACCTGGGAATTATGGTTTGCTGGCCTTGCCCGATGGGTCTATCGGTGCCAATTCCTTGGAGGCTGCTCTGGCTGCTATCCAGCCACAAGATTGTTATGGTCTGGAATTGGGTACGGCACCGGGGGTGAAAACCAATAAAATTCAAAGTGGGATGAATGCCCGTTTTGAATATGAAACCAAATGGGATTTTCCAGCCCCAAACGTTATTAGCTATCCACAAGATGAAGATGTTTTATCTGGTGTTGAGACACGAATGGGCGATGGGGTATGGGATTTGGCAACTTACTGGAATGAGAAACACGCAACGCCTTTACCTGATGAGCTGCTGAATGCTACACGCTATCAGGTTTATTTGTATGAAATTGGGGTGAGTTATGCCAAAAACGGGGCGCAAACCCTTTATCCGTTAGATGGTTCACCGTTGCCCAGTGGATTTGAACAGATTGATCCACCCGCTGCGGCTATCCCTGTTTCTGAAACACACCCAAATGATCCAGCTTATGATGGTGTGCCCTCAGGGACGGTGGCATCAAATGGTGCGCTTCGTCGGGTTGTACAGGTGGCAATCTTGCAATGTATTGCAGAAGGGGTGCGTGGATCTCATAACTATCCGTCCCAAGGCAAGTATTTGGAAATGTTTATCACTGAGGCCGTGCCAGATGCTCCGGCCGGGGCTATTTATGGTGAAATTGTGCGACCTTTATCACTCACTGTAACACCGGATTTTCATGCAAATGTTCGACTTGTTAAATAAATTCAGACGCTCAGAAAAAGGAGATACGGTGGTAGAATTTGCCGCCATCATTCCCTTTATGCTGCTGTTGTTTATTGGCTTGACGGAAATGGGGCGCGCCTTTGTACAGGCCAATGCGGTGGAAAAAGCCATGCGTGCTGCTGCTGTTTATGCCGCACGCGTTGAAAACCCGACAGCGCTTGATACGGTGGCTGTAATTGAAAATCTGGTTAAGACCGGGACAGCTGATGGCACCGGGCATTACCTTGTATCGGGTTGGGCGCAGGAGTCTTCACGCCTTGATATTGCGCAGTCTTATTTTGATCTGGGTGAGGCATCTATTCCTGTGATCCGCCTAACGGCCAGCGTTCCATTTAATCCTATGATCCCTGAACTTGCCACAATGGTCGGGCTGGATGATTTCAACATCGTTCTCAGTCATGAGCAAGCTTATGTGGATAATTAAACGACATATGTTGAGGGATGAGAACGGGGCGATGGTGCCAGCCTTTGCCCTGCTTTTGCCTTTTCTGGTGTTGATATCTCTTGGTGTCGTTGAGGTTTCGACCTTGCTTTTTGAATGGCACCGAACAGGGGAGGCAACGCGGCGGGCGACACGACATATTGCCATCGAACAACCTGTTGCGGATTTATCTGCTTTTCAAAGGGGCTCTGTTGTAAATTGTAGTGCAAATGCAGGTGCTGTGGTCAGTTGTTCCAGTGGTACTGGGGCAAATGTGGGGGCCTTTGCGACAATGCTGGATTTGATGCAGGCGATCCAGCCTGCAATCCTGCCTGAGCATGTTCGTATAATCTATAGTGATAGCGGGCTTGGGGATCCAACGACGCCGGGGGGAATCATTCCTTTGGTCAAGCTTGAGGTCAGTGGCTTGACACGCCCTTTAATGGTCGTCGGAGGCTTCTTAGGGATGCCGTCTGAATTTACCTTTCCGTCTTTTATGGCGACTCAGATGTCAAACGGTCTTGGTCCCACAAATTAAATCCCGAAAATATGATTTTTTTGTTTTTCTAACCTGTTGAGAAGGTTAGGTAAATACACGTAGTGTGATGGTAGTCACAAATAAAGTTTAAATAAATTTAATGCATGTGATTGTTGTCACAGAATAAATAATCAAATAGGTGCTTAATATAAACAGTTGATTAAAACATTTTATGAGTATTCACCAAGGAGAAAAGTCATGTTTACAACTGTTAAAAATATCTGGAACGACGAGTCTGGTGCAACTGCAATCGAATATGGCTTGATTGCCGCTTTGATCTCCGTTATCGCAATTACAGCGATGCAGTTAACAGGGCAAAGTCTAAGTGGTGCATTTACAAGGGTTTCTACAGACCTTAATAATGCAATCGGGACATCCGATACAACGTCAACAGATTCAACATCTACTGATACAACAACATCAACCGATACATCTGGCGGTTAAGTTGGATTTGTAATGTAAGTAAAGCAAAGGGCGCATTTAGCGCCCTTTTTTATTGTTTAATATTTATAATGTTGTGATTGTTGTCACATGAATACATGTAGTTATATGTTTTAATATAATTAAGATTTAAAAATACCTTTTTATGGGTGTCGTTATGAGCTTGGTTATCTTAAATAATTTATTTGTTTCGGCTTTTGTCGCACTTCTTCTCGTCGCAGCGATTGAGGATCTCGATGATTACCGTATTCCGAACTTTATTTCACTGGCTCTGATAGGGCTCTACCCTCTGTATGTTTTGACTGCTCCGTTTGAGGTTTATCTGGGGTGGAGTTTCGGCATTGCCAGCCTGTTTTTTCTGATGGGTCTGGGGCTGTTCAGCCTTGGCATTATGGGCGGGGGGGATGTGAAACTTATCACGTTAACAGCCTTGTGGGTTGGCCCTGTGGGGTTGATCCCGTTTTTGCTGGGGATGGCTTTGGTGGGCGGGGCTATGTCCCTTTTCATGCTGTCGGCCCCTGTTCGTCACAGTACCGCTTATGTCTGTGTGCATATGGGCTTGATGCGTGCACAGGAAAAAATCCTGACCGATAAGCTGCCGTATGGGGTGGCGATTTGTGCAGGTGGTGTTTTTGCCGCTTATCGAATGTTCATGCTGTAAGGCAGAAGGAGGTTTGCCATGTCTATTCGCATCATCATTTTACTGATTATGGCCCTGAGCACCGCAGCTGGTACCGCGATGATGGCGCAGAACTGGCTGGCTTCTGAACGTGCAGAAATTATGGCTTCCGTTCCCAAGACAACGCCTGTCAAAAAAGTTGGGCACAAAAAAGTTCTGGTTGCCAAAACCGACCTGTTGGCCGGGACCTTTGTCTTGAAAGAAAAACTCACTTGGCAAGACTGGCCCGATAATGCCCTTGGGGAGCGGATGTTGCAAAAAGGCGCGGTATCTATGGATGATCTGGTTGGTTCTGTTATTCGCACCCGTATTCCTGCAGGCCAGCCCGTATTGCCCGCAGCCTTGGTCCGTAAAGGGGAACAAGGCTTTATGGCTGCTGTTCTGGCTCCGGGCATGCGGGCGGTGACTGTGCCATTAAGTGCAATATCCGGGGTTGGTGGCTTTATCTTTCCCGGTGATCAGGTGGACTTATTGCTGACCATTACGCAAAAAGTTGGCGAAGGCAAAATGCGCTTTACCGAAACCTTGCTGAAAGATGTACGTGTGATTGGCAAGGACCAGTCTGCTGTGCAGGCCGAAGGTCAGGCTCGTGTTGCCAAAAGCGCCACTTTGGAAGTGACACCTAAGCAGGCGGAGATTGTCTCATTAGCAACCCAGATGGGCAAACTGTCTTTAAGTTTGCGAAGTTTGGCTGATGAAGAGCTGGTCTTGGCTGAGGTTCAACCATCCGGTTTTGACCACAAAATTGCCTTTACACAGCCTATGGAAATCAAAGAGCAACTCAGCCTGACCACCGATAAACAGTTGAACTTCTATTTACAAAAAATGGCACAAAAACGCAAAAAACAAGGTGGCGCGTCCCGCAGTGTTCAAGTCCTGCGTGGTGGGTCAGCCAGCGTTAAAAAGTTTTAGGAGGCGATGATGAAATACGTCCTGTACATGATGATTGGTCTGATGGCTCTTTTCAGTCTTCTCCCCTTTTCAGCCGAAGCCGTGGAAATTGTTCCCCAAGCCCACCAGTCGTTGAATGTGGAACATCATAAAAGCCGTTTGATCCGCCTGCCGCGTGCCGCCTCTTCCGTCTTTATTGCAAACCCGGATATCGCCGATGTGCAGGTCAAGTCTCCAACCTTGATTTATCTGTTTGGTAAGGCGGTTGGCACCACAACCCTTTATGCGGTTGATGGGCGCGATCAGGTGATTGCCAATATGGATGTGGATGTCACCCATAATCTCAAAAACCTGAAACAAGCTGTGTTTCAGGCTGTTCCCGGTGCTGATGTACATTTTTCCAGTATCAATGGGGCACTTGTCATGGATGGCACGCTTCATTCTGCCCGTGAAGTCGAAGAGGTGCGCCAAATCGCAACACGTTTTAGCCCGGCCTCATCTGGTTTAATCAACCGTTTGCGTGTCGATGCGCTTAATCAGGTGAATTTGCGGGTGCGTATTGCGGAAGTGTCACGCGATGTGGATAAACGTCTGGGCTTTGATTGGTCTGCCATGGGGACGTTTGGCAGTATTGCTTCTTTTACCTTGGCTTCAACCAACCCCTTTGCTCAAGCTGTGAGCACCTTAAGTGTCAGCAGCAACGATATCAGCGGGGTGATTGATGCCATGGAAGATGAAGGGCTGGTGACGATTTTATCTGAACCTAACTTAACCGCGATGAGTGGCGAAGAAGCCAGCTTCCTTGCCGGTGGTGAATTCCCCATTCTGGTTCCCGGTGACAGTGGGCCAACCATTTCTTTTCGTGAATATGGCGTGCGCCTGTCTTTTAAGCCGGTGATTCTGGATGACGGGCGGATTAATCTTCAGGTTGAACCGGAAGTGAGCTCTCTTTCTGAAAGTAATTCGGTTTCTTTAAACGGGTATGTCATCCCGGCCCTGACCACGCGTAAGACAAAAACGACTGTGGAACTTGCCAGTGGGCAAAGCTTTGCAGTAGCTGGGCTATTGCAAAATAAAACAGGTCATAATCTGAATAAATTTCCGGGCCTTGGTGATCTACCAATTTTAGGTACATTGTTTCGTTCCGACAGTTTTCAACGCGAAGAAAGTGAACTGGTGATCATCATTACCCCTTATTTGGTGAAACCGATCACCCATGCCAAGGCGGTTGCGCCAACTGATGGCTTTACACCGCCCCATGATATGGAAAGGATTTTTGTAGGTGGGGCATACCATCAACAGTCCAAGCAGGGGGCTGGCCTTCAACTGGATGACCAAGGGCGCAAACTTATTGGCCCGGTCGGCTTTACCCTGAATTAAGGATGAGGAGAAAGATCATGAAAACAGTATTTACCGCCCTGTCTTTGTCCATTCTGTTCTTATCAGGCTGTCAGACCGTACAGGATATGCAGGTCACACGCAGTGTGCCTCAGCCAGTGGTGCATCAAAGTGATAATCGTCTTGAAGTCCAGTTTGATGATGACACCAGTTTGCTCAGCCATGAGGAACGTCGTGCCTTGGATCAATTTATTATGAAACATGAAATCAAACATAATGATGAACTGGTGATCAACGTGGCGTTACAAGGTGGAACCCTGGCGGAAAAACGGGCTGAAAAAGTAGCTGCCTATTTCCGCAGTTTTGGTCTGAAACCTCAATTTAAAGGATTGGAGGCTGCGCAGGGTTTACAAAAGATTGGCGTTAGCCTGAGGCGGTATCGTGTATCCGTACCAAACTGCCCGAATTGGACGGACGATCCGAATGCGACCTATCACAATCAGCCCCATTCCAATTTCGGCTGTGCGACAGCGGCCAATCTGGCCTTGATGATTGGCAACCCCCGTGATTTGGTGCGTGGGCGTGATTTATCAGCCGCTGATGGGGCTGTGCTATCTAATAGCCTGATCCAATATCGTCAACCGCGCAGCACGAGCACCACCCAAACCACAGGAGGAGGGACCAAGTGATGAGCGCTCTTATACAACAAAGTGGGACTGAGCCTTTCATGGCTTTTGTACAGGATGATATCACCACGCATTCCCTTGGCGATATTGTGTCCTTGCAGGGGTGGAACAGAAATCGCATCTTTGATGGCGGGATTGACCTTGCCATTGCGACCTTGGGCGATATCCATACGCCTGAGCTGTTGGTTATTGATCTGACAGGCTGTCAGGACCCGCTGGGGAAAATTAATCAACTGGCATCTGTATGCGAAGCAGGTGTGCGCCTTGTCTGTCTGGGCACCACCAATGATGTGGCCCTCTATCGTGATTTGCTGGATATGGGGGTGGAGGATTATCTGCTCAAACCCATTGATCGCGAGACTTTGGAACATGCCCTGCAACGCGCGATGGAAAAACCGGAAGAAAACCCGCAGGTTGAAGCTGGTTGTGAGGGCGAAGTCATTTCTGTTTTGGGGGCTTTAGGTGGGGTTGGGGCGTCCAGTATTGCACTGAATATGGCTTGGGCCTTATCTGGGCGTTATAGCCAGAAAGTCGCCTTGGTCGATATGGATCTCCATTTTGGCACTATCGCCTTGTCTCTGGATCTGGAGCCGGGAAAAGGTTTTCGTGAAGCCTTGGAAAACCCTAGCCGGATTGATTCTCTTTTTTTAGAACGCGCTATGGTTAAGGTGAATGAGAATTTAAGCATTCTGGCCTGTGAAACAGATTTGGCTATGACGTGTCAATTTGAAACGGAGGCGTTGGATTTACTGATTGAACGCTTACGCCAAAAATTTGATTTGGTGATTTTGGATATTCCACGCATGTTGCTACCCCAATGCGGGGAGCTATTGGCCGGTTTGGGCAAGATGCTGGTGGTAAGTGACTTATCTCTGGCCGGTATGCGTGATTGCTTGCGTATATCGCGTTATGCCAAAGATTATATGGTGGACGATAACCTGATGGTTCTTGCCAATCGGGTCGGGGAAAATAAAGAGCGTGAACTCAGCCCCAAGGAATTTGAAAAAGGGGTGGAACGTTCCTTGTCTGCCCATCTGCCTTTTGATGCCAAAGGGTTTGCTGCGGCGGAAATGCAGGGAAGCCCGCTTTTGGAGGTTGCAGCAAAGTCAAAGGCTGGACAGTCTCTTTCTCCGTTTATTCGTAGTTTGGTCGATCACGGTGAGGATGTTGAAAAAAGCCCCTCTTTTTGGCGAAAATTGTTTAAATCCAAGTGATTGCTATCACAGCATTGATGGCCCCCCTGTCATATAGTTAAGAGACTAAGAACGTATCTGTGAGGATAAAACAGGAGGCCGGATCATGCCACTGGGTGAAACAGGACAACAACGCGTCACATTTGGATCACGTGGCAATGCGGCCTTGCAACGCAAACCTCAACGTCGCCTTGAACCGTCTGTGGATGGGAAAACAACGGATCAATCTTCTGAACAAGATGAACTGAGCCAAGCCAGTCGCGATAGTGTGGAACGGGCCAAACTTGTTGTTCAGCCGGAAATTCTGAAACGTATTGATGCAGGTAAAGCCGCCAAAATGCCGCGGGGTGAATTGGCGGATCAGCTTGGTGAAATTGTTTCTGAAATCCTGATTGAAGAAGGTCAGCAGCTTAATCTGGTTGAACAACGTGACCTGATTACCATGTTGCTTAATGATATGTTGGGTTTGGGGCCACTAGAACCACTTTTGGCTGATGAGGCTGTGACGGATATTATGGTCAATGGGCCGAAACAGGTCTACGTGGAACGCGGAGGCAAGCTGGAAGTGTCCGGTGTGACTTTTCGCGATAATGCCCATGTGATGAATATCGCCAATCGAATTGTATCGCGCATTGGCCGTCGGGTGGATGAAAGCTCGCCCTTATGTGATGCTCGCCTTGAAGATGGTTCGCGGGTTAACATCATCATTCCCCCTTTGGCGATTGATGGGCCAAGTATTTCTATTCGTAAATTTCCCAAGATGCGCATCACATTGGACCGCATGGTAGAAACGCAAAATATGTCGGATGCCATGTGTCGGGTCTTGAAAATTGCCGGGCGTGCACGGTTGAATATTTTGATTTCCGGGGGCACAGGGTCGGGGAAAACAACGCTTTTAAATGCCATGAGCCAAATGATTGATCATGGTGAGCGTATTGTCACGATTGAAGATGCTGCTGAACTGCAATTACAACAGCCCCATGTGGTGCGCCTTGAAACCCGGCCAGCCAATCTGGAAGGGGACGGGGCAATTAGTCAGACAGAACTGGTGAAAAATGCCCTGCGTATGCGCCCGGACCGAATTATTCTGGGCGAAATTCGTGGATCAGAAGCGCTGGATATGTTGCAGGCGATGAATACGGGGCATGATGGCTCGCTTGGCACATTGCACGCCAACCGTCCACGCGAAGCCCTGACCCGGATGGAAAATATGGTGGCTATGTCGGGTGTGAAATTGCCCAATGAAGCTGTGCGGGCGCAAATTTCAAACGCGCTGGATTTAATTGTACAGATTTCACGTATGCGCGATGGCGTGCGCCGGATCACCCATATTACCGAAGTGATCGGTATGGAAGGTGAGATCATCACCACGCAGGATTTATTCAAATATCAATTTGAAGGCGAAGATGCCAACGGCAAGCTGATGGGGCGTTATGTTTCCACAGGTTTGCGGCCTAACTTTATGGATCGGGCAGATTATTTCGGTCTGGGCCGGGCCTTGATGGAAGCAATGGCGCAATAGGAGGCAATGATCATGTCACAAGAATTGATCCTGTTTTCGGCTTTGGGTATCAGCGTCTTGCTGGCTTTATTAGCGATGGCAGAACTGGTGTTGGGTAAAAACAGGCAGCTGCAAAAACGGTTGAAAAAAATGCGCCAACGCATGGGCGATGAACTCCCCGATGTCGATGTGCAGGCATCTGTTTTGCGTGAAGATAAAACCAAAGCACCCGGACTGGATAAACTTGTCAAAAGACTGTTGCCCAGTGCACAAGTCTTAAGCCAGCGGCTTGCCCGCGCAGGGCTGGAACTGGGGCCGGGTAGTTTTGTTGGATTGTCGGTCTTGGCCGGGATTGGCGGGGCAGGGGGCTTGTACCTGTTTGGGGAACTTTCCTTGCTTGTGTCGGTCTTTGGCGGGATTGGTCTTGGGGTTGGGGGGGCGCATATAGTGATTGACCTGTTTATTGCCCGACGCAATATGGTTTTTACCAAGTCCTTTCCTGATGCGATTGATCTGATTGTACGTGCGGTCAAATCCGGCCTGCCTGTAACAGAAGGTATCAGTATCGTTTCAAGCGAAATGGACGGCCCGGTCGCCCATGAATTCAAACGCATTTCAGAGGCCATGAAAATTGGTGAAACCATGGAGGATGCCCTGTGGTCAGCAGCCAAGCGATTGGAGAATGCCGAGTTCAATTTTTTTGTGATTTCTTTGGTCGTTCAATCAGAAACCGGGGGCAATTTGGCAGAAACTCTGGAAAATCTCAGCGATATTTTACGCCAACGTCAGACCATGAAGCTTAAGGTCAAGGCTATGGCGTCAGAAGCACGCGCATCTGCTTATATTCTGGGGGGCTTGCCTTTTGCGATGTTCGCCATTCTGGAAATCCTCAGCCCCGGTTACACCAGCCCGCTTTATGGCAACCCCACCGGGACCGTCTTGTCTATTGGGGCGCTGGTGTCAATCGGGATGGGGGCCTTTGTCATGTTTAAGATGGTGAGGTTTGAGATATGAGTATGTTCACATCTATCCCTGTGGAAACCCTCATTGTTTGGGGGGCTGGCTTGCAGGCGTTTTTTGTCGTGTTGTTTGTCTGGCAAGCCTTGTTGGTACGTGACCTGAAATCCAAACGATTAAAGTCGATCCAACGCCAGCAGCAGGAATTGCAACATCAATCCTTAAGTGCCAGCAAGCACAGTTTAAAGCGCCCACAATTGATGAGTGTTGTGAATAAGGTGGTAGCGAAATTGAATGTTTTGCGTTCGCGTGAGGCAGAAAAGGTGGCTGATGATCTGGCGCGTGCAGGTTATCGTTCCAAGGAAGCCTTAAGTATTTATTTTTTCTTCCGCTTTTCTCTTCCCTTTGCTTTTGGCGGTATTGCCGTGGTCTGGCTGTATGTATTGGGCATGGGAGATATGCAGCCTATGGGCCGTATGTTGGTGGCGGTGGTGGCTGTATTGATCGGGGCCTATGTCCCAAAACTTTATATCACCAATCAGGCACAAAAACGTGCCGAAGCGCTGCAAAAAGCCTTGCCTGATGCACTCGATTTGATGGTGGTTTGTGCCGAGGCTGGTTTAAGTCTGGATATGGCATTGAAACGGGTGGCAAAAGAAATGATGGGACCAAACCCACAAATGGCCGAAGAATTGAGCCTGACAGCCATGGAGTTGGGCTTTCTGCCCAATCGGGCTGATGCGCTGAACAACCTGAATAAACGCACAGACATGCCATCTTTGCGCGCTGTTGTGGGGACGCTGCAACAGACAGAACGTTATGGCACACCACTGGCACAAAGCCTGCGGGTGCTATCACAGGAATTTCGCACTGAACGGATGTTAAAGGCAGAAGAAAAGGCGGCAAAATTGCCTGCAACATTAACTGTGCCGATGATTTTATTTATCATGCCAGCGTTATTTATTGTGCTGCTGGGGCCTGCGATCATTCGGGCAATCGCGGTGTTTCCCGATTTTTAATTCCCAAAGACAGCTTTTGTGCGCTGGGCTTGTGTCATTGTGCGCAATCTTTCATAGACTTGCAGGTTATGTTTGACAGTCTCGCGATCCAGAATTTGTCCGGCAATCTGGGCTGCTGTTTCTGCATCTCCCTTAAGCCCGTAAAAAAGGGCTAAATTCAGGCGCAGGCGTTTGGGGGCTGTGCTGTCGTGACTATGGGGGCTGAGCATCTCAATCGCTTTGTCCAGATGACCGGACAGGGCCAAAGACAGGGCATAGTTGCTTTTTGCATCCAGAGAGGGAGCGTTGTGATTCAGAGCATTTCGGTATTGGGCCTGTGCGGCCTCATGCTGTCCCGTCATATCCAACGCCACGCCCAGGCTGTTCAGTAACATGGCATCATTGGGGGCAAGGGCAAGGCCGTTTTTAAACTGTATAATGGCTTGCGGCAATTTGTTGCGTTCAACCAGCACATTGCCATAAAGGCGGATCACTTCAACATTATCAGGCACATATTGAAGACCATTGGCATAAATTTGTTCCGCTTTGTGCAAATCCCCTTCACGGCGGGCCATATCAGCCATGACGATCAATAGGTCCGGGTTTTGCGTGTCCAGACTATAGGCGCGTTGATAAAAGCCAAGGGCATTGGCGTGATCACCTGCTTTGGCTGTTCGTTCCCCAAGGCGCGTGAGTTGCTCGATTTGTTGTTGGACAGCCCCGCTTGTCTGAGGGGCAGGTGCGGGGGCACAGGCGGGAAGGACAAGCAGGGTGCCTAAAACAAGAAGGGATTTCATGATATATCACCCGTATTGGTCAAGGGGAGGTTTCATCAAGTGTATCGGGTTGGCAGGGGCCATGCAAAACATAAAAAAAGTCGTGTGCCATAATGAAGACACACGACTACAGCTCTTTTCTCTAAATCTGACCCGCTTTCACGTTTATCTCAAACAATGTGGGTAGAAACCTTGCATGTGGCGGTGTTATTCACCGCAAATGGAAGGTGCCGCCCTCCACATTGTTTGAGATAAACGCCTCTGGTGGGCCTTATCTGTGCTTGTGTCGCGTCAATTTGCTTAACCGATGCCCCGCATCGCTTTGCACAATTTTCCTAACTCAAGCACAGATAAGGCTCCATGAAACGGGTCAGATTTAGAGAAAAGAGCTGTAAGGTTGCGGATTGGTAATTTCGTCAAAGAGGATTAAGACGCTGTACGGTTCATTTCAATTTCCTGTGTGGCAGAGCGCACAACGTCATTGAGGTGATCAACAAGATATTGGATGCCCTGAGAGATCGAGCTGGCCCCTTCTGTAACGACTGTGGCTTTGTTGGCCGCAGCAAGTGACTTGCCGGAAACTTCAGAAATTTGATCGGCTACCTGTTTGGAAGCATGTGTATTTTCCTGAACGTTGGAGCTGATCTCAATCGTTGCCTGAGATTGTGAATCAATTGTATCACGCACTGCCTGAGTGGTTTCAGTCATCTGTTTCAGGATATTTGCGATTTTGCTGATTTCCTGTACGCTGCGAGTACTGTCTTGTTGAATGGCACTGACTTGCGCAGAAATCTCTTCGGTGGCCCGGCTGGTTTGAACGGCCAGATTTTTCACTTCGGAAGCCACAACGGCAAAGCCTTTGCCAGCTTCCCCAGCACGGGCGGCTTCGATGGTGGCGTTGAGGGCCAGAAGGTTGGTTTGTGCTGCAATATCCTGAATCAGGGTGACAATATCACCGATGCTCACAGCAGCTTCGTCCAGTCCTGAAATGGTACGTGCAGATTGTTCAGCTTGGGTGCTTGCTTCGTTGGCAATGGCAAACTGATTTTCAACCTGTTGTAAAATGGCGTTGATGGAGCTGCTGAGTTCTTCGGTTGCAGCCCCCACACTTTGTGAATTGCTTAAAGAATCTTCTGCTGCAACGGCAACGGACTGGGAATAGTCAGTTGTTTCTGTTGCTGAAAGATGCATGTCACTGACAGCAGATTGCATTTTGGAGACTTCTGCTGTGACTTTTTCCAAAGCAGAACGGGATTCTTCCTGCACCTTGTTAGCCATGTTGGAAAGGGCAAAACGACGCTCTTCGGCTGATTTCTCATCTTGAAGGCGCTGTTGTCTTTTCAGTTCTTCATTTTCGGTGGTTTGTTGTTTGAACACATCCAGTGCACGGCCCATGCTGCCCAGTTCATCCTTGCGGCTGGCTTCTGGCACGTCAAAGTCAAGAATACCCTTGGCAAGCATGGTCATTTTTTCGGTCATGCGCGCAATGTTGCGGCTGATCCCATTGGCTGTGAAAAAGGCAAATAGCCCCAAAATGATGGCAAGAAGAGCAGGGATAAAGGAAAGGGACTTAGCTTGTGACAGGATGTCTTCTGTTTCCTGTGCATTCTTTTGTGCATCCAGTGCCAGCTGTTTGACATCTTTATCAATGATGGCCTGAAACTTATCCATTGTTTCCTGAATGGCGGCAGCAACCTCGTCAAAGGCGGCCATGGTTTTATTACCCGCAGCTGGCCCCCCGGCAATATAGGCTTTTGCCATCACGACCCCTGTTTCGTAATAGGGATCAAAAACATCGTTCAGGCTGTTAATGATTGTGTTGAGTTCGCTGTTGTTGAAAGGCTGGGCAAGCTTTTTGATCTTTTCCACATTCTGTTTAAACAACTGGGCATTGGCTTCGGCTTCGTCAAAGCCATCGTTGAGCCCATCCAGCCCACGTGTGGCAGAAATATCGGTCAGCCATTGCTGCACCTGCACGGTATTGAGCTTCAAATCTTTGGCAGAAGAAACCAGGGGGAGAATATTATGGGAAATCTTCTCGCTATTATGTTTAAGTTGATTCGCATTGTGATACACAGAATCAAATTGCGTAAGTGTAAAACCAATGGAGGCAATCACCATTATGGTTAGGGAAAGCGCCGAAAGCAGCAGCTTTTGCTTGATAGACATCTTATTCACCAATCTCAAATTTTTATGATTTAAAGAAAGAGCGTATATAACTTGAAATGGAAAATAAAGTTTAAATTACGTATTTTTACTGTTATATAATAAGTCTTAAAATTATTATAATTTAAGTTTTTGCTAAATGGTAGATAAGGATTTTGAGCTGTTTTACTTGGAGGTCATAACCCAGACTCCATCCCATGTTTCCGGATCAACCGTTTCCTTGAGATGTTCACAGCGTTCAATATAGATTTCTGACGCTTTGTCTTTGGGGTTCAGTTCCAGAACCTTGCGGAACTTGTCAATGCCATCGTCAAATTTGCCTGTACGATAACAATCAATACCATCGCGGAAATAGGCAAGGGCCTCTACCATATTGGGGAAGGTTTCTTCGGTATGGTAATCCAGAACTTCGTAAATACCGACCGGTTCGGTCTTCCCTTTGACCACCACATGGTCCATGGCACGGGTGCGGTAGGTGCTTTTCAGTTCCTTGAAGGTAAATTCAGAAATTAGGATATGGGCACCATATTGTTTGGTGCCACTTTCAAGGCGAGCGGCCAGGTTCACCCCATCACCGATAACGGTATAATCCATCCGTTTGGGGGAACCGATGTTACCGGACACCACGTTATCGGTATTCAGGCCAATCCCGATATCAATTTCCATCAAGCCCTTGGCGGCGCGTTGCTGGTTGAATTCACGCAGTTTGACCATCATGTCAATGGCACAACGTACCGCACGGTCCGGGTCATCTTCATGGGGGAATGGCGTGCCAAAGATCGCCATGATGGCATCACCGATAAATTTATCCAGCATGCCGCCTTCTTCATTCAGGCAATCGACCATGACGGTGAAATAGTCATTGAGCAGGCTTACAATCCCCTGTGCACCCAGTTCTTCCGACAAGGTTGTAAAGCTGCGCACATCAGAAAACAGAACGGTGGCGACGCTACTTTGCCCGCCAAGAATTTCTTCCCCACCACCCATGAGCTTGTCGGCAAGGCCAGGGTCCATATAGCGCGACATGGTGGATTTCATGCGTTTTTCAGAACTGATGTCTTCCATCATGATCATGGTACCAATTGCCTTGGAATCTTTATCCAACAGCGGCAGGGTCGTGATGTTGACGGACGTTTCTTCCTTGTCTTCGCCGACCAGCAAGACGGCATCAAGGAAGATATCAGCCTCATTTTCATCACGCACGGTGCGCAGGCGTTCCACAACAAAGACATTTTCTTCGGTGAAGAAATCGGCATCTTTTTTACCGATGATCTCTTCGGCCTTGACCTGAAGAATACGCAAGCCTGCGGCGTTACAAGTCACGATGTTGCCTTCTTCATCAAAGGTAACAACGGCGTTACTCATACTTTCCAGCATGCTTTCGTTATAGTTTTTCATCTGTTGCACGTCGGCAAAGAGCTGGGCGTTTTCCAGCCCGACGGCAATTTGTGAGGTAAAGGCTTTCAGGCGCTGTTCATCTTCATCGCTGAATGGCCCTCCTTTTTTATTAAGAACCTGTGTCACCCCGATGACCTTGCCGTCTTTGTTCAGTACCGGACAGCACAGGATAGAACGTGTGAAATAACCCGTTTGCTTGTCAAAGGCCGGGTTAAAGCGCAGGTCGGCATAGGCATAAGGAATATTGACGGTCTTGCCAGAGGTAAAGACCGTGCCTGCAATCCCCAGATGATTGGGCAGGCGAATGTTGGTGGCACCCAGCCCCTGACCAATCTGCGTATAAAGCTCACTGGTTTTTTCATCGTTAAGAAACAGGGTGGAACGATCAGCCTGCAACATTTTAGTGATGGCATTCATGATCATCTGGAGCAAGGGGCCAAGATTGATCTCGGACGATACATCGGACACCACATTGAGGAATTCGGCTTCCTGTTCGCGCAGTTTTTCCATGCGCTCCACAAACAGGGTGCCTTGCAGAGCGATGGAAGCTTGCGTGGTGATCGCCTGCATGATGGCAAGGTCATCATCGCTGAATTCGGCCTCATCATTTTTATTCAGGGTCTGGGCAACCCCTAAAATATCGCCTTTAACCGTGCGCACAGGGGCACAAAGAATGTTGCGTGTTTTATAGCCGGTGGCATGGTCAACACTGTGATTAAAGCGTTTATCGGCATAGGCATCAGGCACAATCTCGGGCTCACCACTGGTATAAACGGCACCTGCAATACCAGAATTATTCAGGATACGGATTTCGCGCTTGATATCGCCCAAAGCAATGCGCGAATAGAGTTCGTTGGTGGCATGGTCATTCAAAAATAATGTACCGCGATCAGAATCGGTGGCTTCGGTCACGGCTTCCATAATAATGCGCAGTTGTTCATCAAGGGTTTCTGCCTTGGCAACATCATGAGAGACCTTTAAGACCAGTTCTGCCGTACTGGGGGTGACGTGAAGTTCGTTTTTGATCACGTCTTGTGTTGTATTACTTTCCGGCATGTTGCGCCTCCAACGCTTCCCTCATTGAGGTGATTGTATCACGTAATTGTTGGTTTTCATCGCGAAAGCTGCTTTCCATCTGCGTGCGTTCTTCATCATAACGGTGCTTCATCAGCTCCATTTCATCGCGCAGGCTGGAAATTGTACGTTGCAATTGCAAGGCTTCCCCATGGCCATCGGCCTTGGTTTTTTGCACGCTTTCGTCTTTGTCTTGTCTCAGGTTTTCCAGCTCATCACGCAAGGCTTGCGCGGTGTTGATCAGGGTACCTGCCTCTTGCTTGCCATCGGCCAGCGTGCGCTGAATTTCCGCATCTTTATTCAGGCGCAGGTTTTCCAGTTCGTCGCGCAGGGCTTGCGCGGTTTTGGTCAGCTGAACAATTTCACCATGAGCATCGGCTTTGGCCTTTTGTACCGCATCTTCCATTTCGCGGCGTTTGTCTTCCAGTTCGTCGCGCAAGGCAGAAACCGTTTTCTGCAGTTGAAGATGTTCCTGATGGGCATCGGCCACAGCCTTTTGTACGGCCTCGGTTTTTGATGCGTTGAGGCTGTCCATCTCATCGCGCAAGGCTGCGATGGTGTTTTTCAGATGTCGGATTTCGATTTGAGCCTTGTAAAGCTCGCTTTCCGCTTCAGTTGTCATGACCCGCCCTGTTAGACTCAAAAGTGATTTAGTGTAATATGTTGAGTCTTAACAACACTTTAACCCATAATTATTCGACAACAAAGACATCTTCCAAATCTTCAAACGATCCGTCGGTATTTTCCGGGGTGATCAGGGCCAGACCGTCCAGAATAATAACGGCATTTAAGGCTGCATCGCGTTCCACCCCATCACGTAAACGTTCGGCCAAAAAACCATTGACGATGGAAAGCTGGGCGTAATTTCTGTTGAGTTCATCAAAATTCAGCGGCTTTTGTCCACCATTGTGGGAATTTTCAACAAACTGGCGCAGCAAGTTCGCCGCAAGGGAGCGAAAGACCGTTTCCTGTTCATTGGCAAAGGGCAGGTGGAAGCGGGCCAGCGGGCGCAGGAATTTGGTGTGCGGGCAACCCGATGTGGCACACACCAGCCCCAGAAGCGAGGCAATACCCGTTTGAAAAGTCGATTTTGTAATGATGGTGCGCTGTGGGGTTTCAACCTCAATCACGGTTTTTTCATAAGAAAACTTTTCTGTGAAATGGGGCAGAAAATCAGCCACAGCCACAGCAGTTGGGCACCATTCAACATCATCGCCAAGGGGGCAGTTGGAACATTTTTGATGGGATAGTTTGGCCCAACCTGGTTTTTCCATATCCTTACGAGGTTGAATTTGAAAGGTCTGTTCATCAAAATCCAGCTCGATATGAACAACTTCTTCCTTGGCTGCGAAAAACTTATAAATAATTTGTTGGGTCATTGTTTGAATGTGCCTCTAGTTTTCGGAAATCAAGCTGTTGTTTTCTTTATTTTTACACAGTATGCGAAGTTTTTGGCGTGAGCTTCATCAAATTGGGTGAGAAAAAGCATATTTACATGATTTCAGGATAAGAAAAAGAGAAAAGGGCTGTGACATAAACCCGTGATCCTTGCGCAGGTTTTGATGTTTCTCAATCTCCCCTTGTTCCTCACGATTTTTCGCCTTATGGTGCAAGGTGACGTTTAGCGACGTTTAAAAAGCGGTTTACTGCCCCCGACTGGGCGGTCTTTGTGTGCCTGTAAAACGGCATGCAAGGCTTTTCCTATGGTCGGGAGTGGGCTGAATATAACACCCTCGGGAAATAGGTCCGCATGTCTTTTTACATGTCGCTAAACTCCCGGTCACCAGAAAAAACTCTGGTGACCAGAGATGGAGTTTTAAAAAGGAAAAGCGACATGCATCTGGACCAAAACAACGATTACGACATCTTCATTAACCGTATCATCGACGCCCTGCGCGACCATACGGACCCCACCAAATCCACCGCAGATGAACGCAAAAGCGGGGCCAGCCTGTGGCGCACAACCACACCGCAGGATTATCTGGCAACACTCAGTCAAACGTACGGGGATAATCTGGATGCAGCCTTGCGCAAGCAAATCCATCATGCCCTGGATGATCAGGAAGTCGATGTGGCGTTTTTCCTGATTTTAACCCTGTCACGCCTGCCACTCTATAGCTTGAATGAAACAGAGCGCAGGCCGTGGGGATGAGGTAACAGGTGTTGAGCATTAAAAAACCGCCTTGGTTGTTATTCCAAGGCGGTTTTCAATACCATGATATGGTGAAGGGATTAGAAGGCAACTTCCATGCCCAGAACGACCCCTTTACTGATATTGTCTACAATCGTGCTGGATGAAATATCATTGACGCCATAGCCGTTGACATCATAGCGGAAGACCGACCCTCTGAAAGTGACGCCTGCGCCAAGGTCATAAGCCCCTGAGATCATAGCGATGTTCAAGTCGGATTTGGCTCCTGAAACAGTTGAATTGGCATCATAAATCCCTGAAAGATAGGCGGCTGTGACACTATACGGCCCTGTTTCATACCCAAGACCTGCTTCCCATGTTTGACCATCAAAGATGGAGGCCGCATATCCTGTCGTGGCGTTGCGATCTTCAAGGTTAGAGGTCCGTTTATAGGAACCGCTCAGGCTGAAGCCTTCATATTCCAGATCAAGACCGGCACGATAGAAATTGCGATCGCTCACGTAGCGTTTTTGTACTTTTGAAAGGTCTGCCCCGATTTTAAGATCGTTCCACTCACCACTATAGCTTAAGGCAAACGCTTGAGCTGAACGTTTCGGGCTGTAGCTGCCCTCTTGACTTTCTGTTGCGCTAATCAAATGGCTGAACCCAAATTGAAAACCATTGAAGACGGGGGAGTAATAATGAATGCCGGGGGGCTGTATTTCTAAAGAGCTTCCAACCAAAGCTGTTGTGTAGGCAACATCAGTTGCAAATTGTGCGCTTGGGCGCCATTCTTCAACATCACCTTTGTTCAGGCCGATGCCGACATCTCTGGCCTTATAGGCCATTTCGGTGCTGACGTTGTCTGTGCGTCCCACCTGAATTTTACCGTAGCTATCAGAGGAAATCCAGCCATAGGATTCATCGGTATTGCCATCGCTGGTTCCGCCACTGCGTTCTGTTTCCATCATGACACCAACAGACAAACCGTTATCCAGTTTTGTCGACCCGCTGAAATAGATTTCAGCATCTGAATAGGTGCCGACGTTGGAATAGTTCCAGCGTGAAAGTTTATTGATGGAATGTTCGGTGTAACCAACCCATTGTTTCATAAAACCGGAAATATTCAGTTCGATCGGGTCAGCAGCTTGTGCCGACAATGCGCCGAGGCAGAGTGCGCTTATTGCGGTTGTGCGCAGGATGACTTTTTTCATGATACCCCAAAAATGTATTTACATACGTTTCGTTATAGTAAGAGATTCGAAATCTGGGCGCAGGGTAATGGATGGGGGCGTCAAAAGCAACCTGTGCCTGATAAAAAAACTCGTTCTGTTAATGTCTTGTTTACATGGCTGGAATTTACCATCGACAGCTTTGGGTGTTGGATATACACTCTTTACTGATTATTCACTTTTGAAAACATAAAGGTTCTAAACGTTTTAATAAAAAGCGAATGGGCCAACAGGGAATGTGAGAGATGCAAAAAGCGCTGAATATCAGTCCGGATAAATGTACCGGATGTCTACAATGTGAGGTCGCCTGTTCATTTGAACATACAGGGGCGTTTAACCCTTCAAAATCACGTATCAAAGTTTTTAAGTTCCATGATGAAGGACGCTTTGTTCCTTATACCTGCACACAATGTAGCGAGGCATGGTGCATGCAGTCCTGCCCGACAGGTGCCATTACTCAGGATGGGGGAACAGGGGCCAAGGTTGTGGCTGATTCCGCCTGTGTCGGCTGTAAGGTCTGCACCATTTCCTGCCCGTTTGGGACGGTGAATTATGTACCCGATACGGGCAAGGTTGCCAAATGTGATTTATGTGGGGGGGATCCCAAATGTGCATCGGCCTGCCCAACAGGGGCGATTACATTTATTGATGCCGAAGCCACCGGCCTTGATAAAATGCGCGCCTGGGCGGCCAAAACCGATAATGCTGCACAAGCTGAAAGTTAAGAGGAGGATATCACATGTCATGGACACGTAAACTTTTGCGGGTGAACCTCTCAAACGGGGCCTGCACATCAGAAGATCTGAATATGGACTGGGCCAAGCAATATCTTGGTTCACGCGGTCTGGCGACCAAGTATTTTATTGAAGAAACCGATCCAAAGGTTGATCCTTTATCAGCGGATAACAAACTGATTATGGCGACAGGGCCGTTAACAGGCACTTGCGCCTCCACTGCCGGGCGTTACACGGTTGTGACCAAGGGGGCCTTAACAGGGGCGATTGCCTGTTCTAATTCCGGTGGGTTCTTTGGTAATGAAATGAAAAATGCCGGATGGGATATGGTGATCTTTGAAGGCAAGGCGGATAAGCCGGTTTATTTGCTCATTGAAAATGAAGATGCTCGTTTGGTCGATGCTTCCAACTATTGGGGTAAATCCTGTTGGGATACGGAAGAAGGGATCAAGGCTGATCATCAGGACCCGCAAATCCGTGTGGCCTCCATCGGTGTGTCCGGTGAAAAGGGCGTGATGTATGCCTGTGTGGTCAATGATATGGACCGTGCGGCAGGACGTTCCGGTGTGGGTACGGTTATGGGGTCAAAGAACCTGAAAGCCGTTGCCATTCGCGGCACCCGTGGTGTGCGTGTGGATGATCCGGCCGCTTTCCTTGAAACCACGAATGCAGGCAAGCAGGTACTGGCGGAAAATCCGGTGACAGGGCAGGGCTTGCCGACCTATGGTACGCAGGTGTTGATGAATGTGATCAATGAACTGGGTTCATTGCCGACGCGTAATTTCCGAGATGTGCAGTTTGAAGGGGCGGCTAATATTTCCGGTGAAAAAATGCACGAGGTTCGCGCCGATGGGACCAAGAACTTAGTGACCAATGCGGCCTGTTATGGCTGTACCATTGCGTGTCAGCGGGTATCTACGGTGGAGCGCACCCATTATACGGTCAAAGATCGCCCGGAATATCAAAAGGCATCCGGCGGGCTGGAATATGAGGCAGCCTGGGCACTGGGCGCAGCCACTGGTGTGGATGATCTGGAAGCGCTGACTTTTGCCAATTTCATCTGTAACGAACAAGGCTATGACCCGATTTCCTTTGGGGCCACCGTTGGTGCGGCCATGGAACTGTTTGATATGGGGCTGATCACCACCGAACAGACGGGCGGTATTGAGTTTAACTTCGGCAATGCCAAGGCGTTGACTGAGGCTTGTGAACTGGTGGGCCGTGGTGAAGGTTTTGGTGCTGAGCTGGGCTTGGGTTCTGCACGGCTGTGTGAGAAATATGGTCAGCCGGACTTGTCCATGTCGGTGAAGAAGCAGGAATTCCCAGCCTATGATGCACGTGGGATTCAAGGCATGGGGCTGACGTATGCGACCTCAAACCGTGGGGCGTGTCATTTGCGTTCTTATACGGTGGCCTCAGAAGTTTTGGGCATTCCGGAAAAGACCGACCCCTTGGTGACAGAAGGCAAGGCCGGATTGGTCATGGCCTTTCAGGATGCAACCGCTGCGGTAGACTCATCTGGCCTGTGTATCTTCACGACCTTTGCCTGGTCCCTGGAAGATATCGCCCCGCAGGTCAATGCGGCTTGTGAAGGGGACTGGACAGTGGACAGCATGCTGGAAGTCGGTGAACGTGTCTGGAATATGGAACGTCAGTATAATATTGCTGCGGGCTTTACGGGTAAGGACGATACATTGCCCAAGCGTCTGTTGAAAGATGCCGCCAAGACCGGCCCAGCCAAAGGCAAGGTCAATGAGCTGGATAAGATGCTGCCGGAATATTACCAGATCCGGGGCTGGGATGGGGATGGCATTCCCACAGCTGAAACCTTAAAACGTCTTGGTTTAGGCTAAGGCTTTTCCAGAAGAAACGAAAAAGCGGCTGCCAGAGGGGAGCCGCTTTTTTTTTATCTGCTTAAAATCTGATGCTGTTGATAGGTTTCAAGGAATTTTGAATCTTCTTCAATAATGTGGTGGAAAAACTGCATGATCATCCCTTCCACAAATTCTTTGATTTCTTCACCCGTTTTCAGAGACAGGGCCTGTTGAATGCCGTCTTCCATCAGCAGACAGAGTTTTTGATGTTCGTTCATATGTTCAAGCAATCCGTCAAAGCTGCATTTGCGCATGAGTTCTTCTTCACTGGCGAAATGTTCATGAACGGATTTAATCACTTGATTGGCAGATGCTTTGATCAGGACATTATCTTGATGGAGGATGCTGTTAAAACAGCTGTTGATGACCTCAACCAGTTGTTTGTGTTCTTCATCGACACATTCAATACCAAGGTGGTATTTTTCATTCCATCTGATTTGCAACATAACCTAGAAAATCTCACTACTCAGAATATATGACGCATATTTGCGATCTTCCAGCAGGATATGTAGCAGAACCCAGCGTTTAAGAAAGTTATAAATTTGTTCGGCTTCTTTTTTATTCAGGCGTTTGGCGCAGCGTTCTGTTAAGGCATCAAGCTGGGTTGCGAGCTTTCTGTGTTTTTCGATATGAGAGGTTGCTTCTGAATAGCCAGCTTCGTTGAAGATTTCTTCTTCTTTTTCAAAGTGGAAGCGGGTGTAATCTGCCAGTTCCTGGGCAATTTTCTGAATTTTGGGCAGGGCTGTTTGCTGTTTGATGGCGCTGATCAGGTCTTTTGTAAGAGACAAGAGCTGTTTGTGGTGCTCATCAATGATATCCAGGCCGACGTTATATTCTGTGCGCCAGCCAAGCAGGGAATCATCCCATATATGAGAATTCGCCAGTGCCCGCATTTGTTTGGAGACTTTTTCAAGCAGCTTCCATTGTACGATGGGAATTTCCTTAATCACTGCCAGCGGGATCAGGGCGATGGCACAATCTTGTGAAAATTTCAGTTTGAAGATGCTTTCCATGCCGTAAACCGCATGGTCTTCAAACAGGGTGTCCCCCACGCAAAGTTCCTGAAAGACATGATCGCCCAGCATTAGGGTGACACTGCCTTCTTTAATCAGGCCGATATAATCATGTGTACTACCAAAATCCTGAAACGCTTTCAGGTCATCGGTAATATGCATGCTGGCGGAAATGGCATTTTTGATCCCGTCAGAAATAGACCCGCCAAACAACCAGGATTTTTGCAGCAATTCCCGTTTTTCTGCCAACATGGACAGGGCAGAAAACATGTTATTGCGTTTGACAAATTCCATATACATATTCATGGGGAATTTTAAGGCTTTGACAAAGCTTAAGGCGCGGTAGGTCTCGCTTGCTTTTTCCCCGCACAGGCCATGCATATCCGCAATAAAACTGCCAGCCGACATGCGGTGGATTTTATGAGCTTGCGGGTTCAGGATTTCCACTGCTCCGCTCAAAACGAAATAGATGTTATGAATATCATCGCCTGCCTTGACGATGATTTCTTCGGGGTTGAAGTCGATGATTTCGTGGTTCAGCAGCAGTTTGAACTGGTCACGGGGTAAATCGGGGAAGAAAGACCGCAAGTAGCCGTGAGCCTTGGAAAAGAGGAAGTCATTACTGCCCGGAATGAGAATATCTTCGGTCCCAAAGGGGGCACCACTGCCGATTTGACGTTCCTTTTCGTTTAAGGAGCGTGCGGTGTGGGCAAAAATAATTTTTTCTGAGCGATCTTCTGTAAAGTCACTCGCAACCCCGTGGATCAGTCCACCGCCATTATCCAGTTTTTTTAAATCGCAGGGCTCCAAATACTGTTGTTTGACCTGCTCGCAATAGGCTTGTGAAATGCCGGGCTGGCCTTCATCTTCGCAGACCATCCCATCCAAAACCTGAAAAGAAGCAATGTCAGCCAGATGACCATATGTCTTATAACCATCCCCCCATTGGGTGCGGAAATACATGATGGTTGTTTCCATAGGGTGGGGGGAATTGATGGGTTTGACTTCCAGTCCCTCCACATTATTCCAGTCATTTTCTTTCAGATCAAAGACATCAAAGAACTGGGTGAACCGGCTTTCTTCCATCGCCAGCAGGGCGGAAAGTTTTTTGATTGTGGCATGGCGCACCAGACGGGTGGAGAAAAACTTGATCCGGTGATCAGACCGGATCAGGGTGGGCAGGCCCGCAAAATGGTCATCATGACAATGGGTCAGGAAAATGCCTTCAATCTCGCTGATATCAATGCCAAGTGACTGCAAGGTGGTTTCAATATTCGGTCCGGCATCAATCAGATAGGTCTTGCCCTGAAAGACCAGAATGCTTGCCATGGACGGGCGCTCAATATCCCAGCCATCACCTTCACCGGAATGGATGATGCTGAAATAGGGACGTTCCACCTGATATTGGCCGAGCTTGTAGGGGGGGAGATATTGTTCATCTTCATCCAGGTTTAAATCAACCGTGATTGTTTCATCCTGATAGCAGAATGTGAAGATATTCACGGCTGTACGTTCAATGGTTACGCCATTGCGAATGGGGGTAGCTTCTGGTTCAATGACCAAACTGTCAAGAAGTTCGCTCGGGTCCGCAATTTTGCCAAAGGCAAACTTTAGCTTCAGGCGCATCAACTGCTTGGCATCTGCAGCTGTGGCTCCAGCCTGCATCAATTCATCTTCTGATGTGAGGCCGTAGTTGCCCCGGTGGATGTAATGAATTTGTGCGGTCAACTGGTCCGGATTGCCAATAAGAAGGGGCTTTACCCCCGTGTTGCCGGGGTGATTTGGCAGGATCATTCCCTGACGATAGAGCATCTGTAAAACAGGGAATTCGCTCAGGTTGGAGAAATTACTTTTCTGGACACTCAGGTCAGATAATAAAATGGCATTGGGGCCTGTCTCATGAAAAACGGGGCTGGCTTCGTTTGTGAAGATCACCCCGCGTTTCATCATATGTTTAACGGCGTCTGCCGGACAGCCACATAGAATGCGTAAATCCGCATCGGGGAAATCAAGCCAATAGACACCGTTTGCCAATTTGGTTTTGATGATTTTCCCCATGGGCCTGCCTTTTGTCTGCCTGTTTTATAAGCTATATTCTGGCATATGTTGTGGAACTATGCACCACAGCATTTTTTATATTTTTTACCAGAACCACACGTGCAAGGGTCATTGCGCCCCACTTTGTTGGCGACAATGCGTTGTTCCTGTGCCGGGTTGATCACACCGTCTTCATAATACCAGCGGCCTTCAACTTTTTTGAAAGAGCTACGCTCGTGATGAACCTGCTGCTGGCCGTTCATTTTAAAATAGGCACGAAACTCAACAATTCCAGTCTCATCTGTTTCCTGACCTGCTTCGGTCTTGACGATTTCCAGCTTGTTCCATTTGGCAGAACTCGCCCATTGTTCAGTTTCTGTCGCGTCATAGTCTTTTTTGCTGGCTTCTGTCAGCGTGTCGGACAAATAAGCCATTTTCCCTTTTTCAAAGGCGCAGTAGCGCGAGCGCATCAGCTTTTCTGCGGTTGGTGCGGCTTCGCCGTCATGGAAAGGCTCACAGCAGTTGGCATATTCAATTTTTGATCCGCAAGGGCACAGTGACATGGTTTAATCGTCCTATATGTGAAAGTTATGTTGAACAGGTGATCTCATTTGAAGGACAGCTTGTCAATACGAGAAAAGCCCTTCACACAGGGTAAAGGGCTTTCTGTCAGTTTTTGGGTCAGGCTCTTACCATTCGAAACGTTCAATCCCGTCAAAGGTAAGTTCACTGCCATCAGAGAAAGTGATCGTCCCGTCTGAATCTTGTGATAGTTCGATATAGCCATCAGCCTGATTTTCGATAGAGCCGCTGTTTAAGGTCAGGGTCCATTCATTTTCAGCTACAGCGGTGCCGTCTTCGTTGACCAGCTCAACCGTATCCATCCAGCTGCCGCCATCGCCACCAGAGATGATGTCATCGCCCGATCCGCCGCCAAAGTGGAACAGGTCGGTGCCATCACCGCCATCAATAACATCATCGCCGGCCCCACCTGTGATGTCGTCATCGCCATCACCGCCAACGATGATATCGTCACCAGTCCCACCGCTAAGGGTGTCATTTCCATCATTCCCGGAGATCACATCATCATTGCTGGTGCCAGTTACAGTTCCTGCCTCGTCATTATCGCTGAGTGTCACCGTGGCATCTTGGACCCATTCATTATTGATATCCTGATAATCGCCATTGGCTTGCATAGCAGCCGTATCAAGCACCTGTTCAGATGATGTATCATAAATCAGTGTGCTATCGCCTGTGCTTCCATCGGCAAATTTAACGGCTTCAAAATTATTCAGGGTGACATTCATGTTGCCGGGGCCTGTGATTTGTCCCCCCAGTATTCCTGAGTTATCTGTCAGCCCCGATAGGTCATAATCGGCTTGATTACCCGGCAGGGATAGAACATCGCCTCCGCTTCCCCCTGTGATATTAACGTTGTCGCCGGGGTCTTTTTCAAAGATAACGACATTATTGCCGTCACCAACATTTAACGTCAGGTCACTGGCATTGTTTTTCACGACAAAAATATCATCGGTGTTATCCAGATCAAAGGTCGACTTGTTGATGTTCATAAAGACCATGTCACCAGTTGTATGGTTATTGCCGTTGGCAGCTTCAATGGCTTCGGCTGTGGAATTAACATCCAGATTGTTGGCGTTACGCCCGCCACCACTATAGGACCAGTCTTTGGCTGTCTGGGTGGTCACGGTTTTATAAATTGGGGTGGCGGAAACGGTGACTGTATCGCCCACATTATCCAGTTCATTTACGGCAATTGTTCCGGTGCCCGGTGTTGTGGTCGTGCCATCAGAGACATCATAAGTCAGGTTGATATCGCCGCTGAAATCCGCACTTGGCTGGAAGGTCCATGTGCCATCATTGTTATTGGTCAGGGAACCACCACTGGCTTGCAGGTTTTGCACGGACAGACTGTCGCCATCTACATCGCTTGCTTTGGCGAGGAGCTGGGCTTCGGTGATGGTGAGGGATGAATCTTCATCTGTGTTAAAAGACGTTGCGCCAGAAACAACGGGAGCATCATTTACCGCATTAACGGTGACAGTTGCATTGGCTGTATTTGTTGTTGTGCCGTCAGAAACAGTATACTGGAATGTCTCAGACCCATTATAATCAGCATCTCCGGTAAAGCTGACAGTTCCATCTGCATTCAGTGTCACCTGCCCATTGCCGACATCCACCGTATCACCTGCGGAGACATTTTGTCCGTCAATCTGTGTAATCGTTAGGCTGTCCCCGTCAATATCGCTATCGTTGGAGGTGAGGTTCATTTTAACTGAACTATCCTCATTGACGCTGGCGCTATCGTTCACCGCCGTCGGCCCATCATTCACCGCAGAAACCGTGACGGTGGCATCAGCTGTTGTGGTCGCGGTGCCGTCAGAGACGGTATATTGGAAAGTCTCAGACCCATTATAGTTGGCATCCGGTGTAAAGGTGACGGTGCCATTGGCGTTCAGGGTGACAGAGCCATTATCCACATTGACCGATCCACCAACCGAGATATTCTGCCCATCAATCTGTGTGATGGTCAGGCTATCGCCGTCGATATCGCTGTCGTTGGTCAGCAGGTTGAGGGTAACGGCATTATCTTCTGTGGTGGTGCCTGTATCATTGACCGCCGTCGGCCCATCATTCACAGCGGAGACTGTGACCGTAGCATCGGCTGTTGTGGTGGCCGTGCCGTCAGAGACGGTATATTGGAAGGTCTCGGATCCATTATAGTTGGCATCTGGTGTAAAGGTGACGGTGCCATTGGCGTTCAGGGTGACAGAGCCATTATCCACATTGACCGATCCACCAATCGAGATATTCTGCCCATCAATCTGGGTGATGGTCAGGCTGTCGCCGTCGATATCGCTGTCGTTGGTCAGCAGGTTGAGGGTAACGGCATTATCTTCTGTGGTGGTGCCTGTATCATTGACCGCCGTCGGCCCATCATTCACCGCAGAAACGGTGACCGTGGCATCGGCTGTTGTGGTGGCCGTGCCGTCAGAGACGGTATATTGGAAGGTCTCAGACCCATTATAGTTGGCATCCGGCGTAAAGGTCACAGTGCCATTGGCGTTCAGGGTAACAGAGCCATTATCCACATTGACCGATCCACCAACCGAGATGTTCTGCCCATCAATCTGGGTGATGGTCAGGCTGTCACCGTCGATATCGCTGTCATTGGCAAGCAGGTTGAGGGTGACAGCGTTGTCTTCTGTTGTCGAGCCTGTATCATTTGTGGTGTCTGGTGCATCATTGACGGCACCCACAGAGATATTGCCTGTGGCCGCTGTTGTGGTTGTGCCATCAGACACATCATAAGACAGGCTGATTTGACCGTTAAAGCCACTGGCAGGCTGGAAGGTCCATGTGCCGTCATTATTATCTGTTAGATTGCCGCCGCTGGCAGACAGGTTTTGTACGGAAAGACTATCGCCATCTACGTCAGAAGAATTGGCAAGTAATTGTGCTTCTGTGATGGTCAGTGAGCCGTCTTCATTCACGCGGAAGCCTGTAGCGCCAGAGACATCTGGAGCATCGTTGACGGCCGTGACATCAATGACGCCTGCCGCCGTATCGCTCAGGCTACCATCGGTGACATCGTAACTGAGGTTGATATCACCGTTGAAGTCGGCAGCAGGGGTAAAGGTCCATGTACCATCGTTATTATCGACCAGTGTGCCGCCATCAACACTGAGATTTGAAACGCTTAGGTTATCGCCATCTACATCAGAAGAATTGGCAAGTAATTGGGCCTGTGTAATGGTGATGGTGCCGTCTTCACTCATGGTGAAGCTGGTATCAGCCCCTGCGTCTGGTGCATCATTGACGGCTGTGACCTGAATGGTGCCTCCCGCCGGTGTCACAGTGGTGCCGTCGCTGACATTATAGCTTAGATCAATGTCACCATTGAAATCAGCAGCAGGCTGGAAGGTCCATGTGCCGTCGTTATTGTCGGTGAGCGTCCCGCCTGTGGCTGTTAGCCCTGTGATCGACAGGGTATCTCCATCCGCATCAGAGGAATTGGCCAGTAACTGGGCTTCTGTAATGGTGATGGTGCCGTCTTCATTTACCGTAAAACTTGTTGGGCCAGAGACTTCTGGGGCATCGTTTATATCTTCAATAGCTTCAGTAAGGATGAGGTCTTCTACAGGCGTTGTGGTTAGAGAAGAGTTTTCTTCTGATTCTGTTGTATCCGCTTCTGTGTCGGAGTCTTCAAGGAGGGGGAGAAGGTCGACTTGTAACTGGAAGGTCTCAACGGTTGTGGGGTTGATTGCGATGGCAACGTCGCTTGCTTCATCTGTTTCAATTGTGATGGACCCATCTTCCTGAACAGTGCCCGTGGAAACTTCGACCCCTTCTGGAAGGTTGCGCAGGATGATTTGTTCACCAGCTTCTGTTTGATAGGGGGAAAGATCAAGTTGCAGGAGAATGAGCTTGTCATTGGCGGCGGCTTCTTGAAGGGTTGCTTGGTCTACCCTTACGTGAAGCCTTTGGATTTCAATAGACTCTTCTGCGAATTCAGCTGAATCTTTCAGGGCAATTTCCTGTGCCAGACGGGCCTTGTCTTTATCGTTGGCAATGTGGGTTGCTTGCAGGGTCAGGTCGCTTTCCTGTTCAATTTCAAAGTTACTGACTTCGACAACTTGATTGGAAAGCCCTTCCTGCTGCCCCATATTTTCCAGATCGAACATTTCGATACTGCTTTTTGTACCTGCTTTGACTTCCATTGCTCTCACCCTCGGTGCTGAATGCGTATGTAATGCGCCTGATACACATCATTTTGTTGATATTCAGAATTTGGCTTAATTTAACATTTTTACAACCTTGTCGCCCGTGAAATGCAGCTTCTGAGAAAATAAGATTTTTTAAAATTATCTATTTTAGTTTATCTTATAAAGGTATTACGTAATCATACTTAATTCTTATGTTTAGTTTAGTTGCTATACTGAGGAATTAGTTACTCTTTTTTAACGAACTTAGGGGTAGTCTGTTACGTAGTAAAAAAGGGTGTTGATCCAGAATCTGTAACGTCGTTCAAATAAAGAAAAACATAAATGGTGAAAAAAAAGCCAAATAACCGGTTTGTCCGACCGATGCACCGTGTCATGTTCAGTCGCACAGAAGTAATGGTTGCCTCTTTGGCAATTAACCTGCTGACACTGGCATTGCCACTGGTCGTGCTGCAGGTCTATGACCGGATTATTCCTAGTAATTCAACGGATACCTTCACTTTTATGGTGATTGGTCTGGTATGTGTGGTTTTGCTGGATGGGGCGCTCAGGATTTTGCGTACCTATGCCATTACCTGGGCGGGAACACGTTTTGAACATGCGGCTTCCATTCGCGCCTGTGATGTTTTTCTGGGATCTGAGATCCAGGACTATGAAAAAACACCCCCTGGTGTACAGATGGAACGCTATAGCGGGGTTGAAGCCTTGCGTGATCATCAGTCAGGTCAGGGGCTGATCAGCTATACTGAGCTTCCTTTTGCTATTTTATTTGTCGCCCTGATCGCCCTGATCGGTGGCCCGTTGGTGATTGCACCGATTGTGGTGTGTGTGATTGCGATCATCTTTGCCATTTGGCTGGGCTATAATATTGATAGTATCATTCGTCGGCGTAACAAGCTGGATGATGATCGCTATAACTTTATCTTTCAGGTTCTAAACGGTATCCATACGGTCAAAGGGCTGGGGATGGAGGCCAAGATGTGCCGCCATTACCAGCATCTCCACGCCCCTGTGGCGCAGGTGATGGAAAAGCTGGTGTTTTATTCCTCCCTCGGTCAATCAGTTGGGGCGATCCTGAGTAACTTTGCCATGGTTTCTGTGGCTTTGCTGGGCAGTGTTTTTGTGATTCAGGGGAGCCTGACGGGTGGCTCACTGATGGCTTGTACGCTGCTGGGGGGACGGGCCATTCAGCCGTTGATCCGTATGATCGGGGTTTGGGTGCAGTATCGCTCCATTAAAATGTCTCATGAACGGTTGAGTTCGCTAGGCCAGATCAAACAGGAAAATAATTCAGAAGAGCATGTTGCCAACACACCTGTGTTGCAAGGTGATATTAAATTTGATGATGCAACGATTTATCAGGTTAATACAGGGGTGCCGATCTTTCAGGGGCTGAACTTGCATATCAAGGCAGGTGAAATTATTGCGATCCTGGGGCAAGTCGGCGGGGGGAAATCGTCCCTGTTGGAAGCCATCGCCGGGTTTATTCCAGTGTGTGAGGGCAAGCTGCTTTATGATGATGTGGATTCACAGGAGTTAAGCTATCGCCAATTGCGCACGCAGATGGGCTATGTTCGCCAAAACGCTCCCTTGTTTAGAGGAAGCTTGCGTGAAAACCTGACGAAATTTCGGGGCAATGAATATCTGCCCCCGGCGTTGGAAGTCGCCGATAAATTGGGGCTGACAGAAATTGTTGCAGCCATGCCCAAAGGGCTGGATACCCCCGTCGGTGAATCAGCCGCAGAAGGTCTATCAGGTTCTGTACAGCAGATGGTGAGCTTGACCCTGACTTTTGCAGATAAGCCGAAAATTTTATTGTTGGATGAAGCCAATACGGCACTGGATGGGGATGCAGATCGGCGTTTGCGTGAATATCTGGAAACCCTGAAAGGTGAGACAACCATTTTAATGATTACGGAACGCCCCTCTCTCATCAATATTGCAGATCGGGTGCTGGACGCTTCACATGGGGTGGTTAAACCTGTGGAATGGGAAGGGTTCGGTCCAAAGAAAACCGTAAAACCCGTTGCTGAAAGACAGATGGAGAAACAGGCATGACCAAGAAAATTGTTCTCCATCAACCGCCACCGAAGAACCCCGTGCGCTTGTGGCGCAAGGCGGTGTTTAATTATACAGGGGCCGAAGAACTGGACCCGGTTCTGGCTGCTTTGATCGGTTTGTTTGATGCCATGGACTGGAAAGGCTCCCCTCATCGTTTTGTTGAGGCCCTTCCTTATGATGCCACCGATTTAACAGTGCATGATTTACGTGATATTTTGTTGCGAGTTGGCTTTAAAACCATTCGTCTGAAAACACGTAATGACAAGCTGTCAGCACGTTTGTGCCCGTGTGTCTTACATGCCAAAGGGAAATATTACGTTGCCAAAAAAGACGAAAATGGTCAAATCGTTGCTGTTGATACACAAACAGATGAAGTAAGACCATTGCGTTCGGTTCATGCCGGGACATTTTACGTTATTGAAAGTATTGACCGGGAAAATCATGGCAATGAAGATCGTTCGGCTCTTTGGTTCAGGAACCTGTTTTTACAGTTCAAGCCATTGATCATGAAATCTTTTGTGGTCAGCTTTTTTGTGAACCTGATGGCCTTGACGATCCCGTTGGCAATCATGATGATTTATGATCAGGTGATTGCCAAAGAATCAATTGAGACACTCTATTATGTCGCCAGTGGGGTAGGGATTGCCCTTGGTTTTGAATTGATCATGCGTATTATCCGGGCCAAGGAACAAGCCTATATCGGGGCACGCTTTGATTATCTGGTCACAACTCGTGTGTTTGAACAGATTTTGCATTTGCCCCCGGTCTTTACCGAACGTGCCCCGGTGGGGGGACAGGTTTCGCGTATTCGAAGCTTTGAATCCCTGCGTGAAATTTTTACAGGGTCGTTGGCCAATACGGTTTTAGACCTGCCATTTGTTGTTTTATTTATTAGCGTGATTGGCTTTATTGCCGGGCCGATGGTGGTTGTGCCGTTGGTGTTGGCGGCCCTTTATGCCGTTATGGGCGGGGTTGTCATGCCTGAAATTCGTGCCAGAACCAAGGATGCGGCAGAAGTTCGTTCAAAACGTTATACGTTTCTGGTGGAAATGTTATGGCAGATGCGTCAGGTCAAACAACGCTGTAGTGAAGAACGCTGGAAAAAGCGTTTTCGTGAATTTTCCGGTGAAGCTGCCTGGGCGAACCTTCAAGTCACCCGTTTGCAAGGCAATGTGCAAAATGTGGCTCAAACCTTGATGATGGCATCAGGGGTGGCGACGCTTATTTTTGGGGTGCAAGGTGTTATGGCCGGGGATATCAGCCTTGGTGCGTTGGTGGCAACCATGATGTTGGTCTGGCGTATTTTGTCGCCTTTGCAGGCATTGTTTAATGTTTCGAACCGGATTGAGCAGATGCAAAATGGTATTTTGCAGCTGAAAAGTATTTTGAATTTTGCCCCGGAACAGGAGCCGGGGGATACACCGCATACCAATGTGTCTTTTAAAGGGGCAATTGAATTTAACCGGGTGAGTATGCGTTATAAAACAGATTCAAACCCGGCCATGCTGGGCGTTAGTTTTAAGATTAAACCCGGTGAAATGATTGCGGTGACGGGACATTCAGGGTCGGGTAAAACAACCTTGGCGAAATTGATCTTGGGGCTTTATCGACCACAGGCTGGGGCTGTGACTATGGATGGGGTGGATATTCGCCAATTACGGCCAATTACTTTGCGCCAGACCCTTGCGTATGTCCCTCAAAGTAACCATGTTTTCCCTGGGACTCTTTATGAGAATCTGACTTTATCAGACCCAACTGTCAGTTTTGCTCAAGTTCGTAAAGCCTGTCGTCAGGCTGGCATTCTGGATACGATTGAAGCCTTGCCAGATGGTTTTGACACGGAATTTAAAGAGGGGCTGGAAACACAAATTCCACAAAACTTCTTGCGTAAAATTGCCTTGGGTCGCGCCTTTTTGCGCAAAGCCCCTGTCCTGATCCTGGATGAACCTGCGGGGTCTATGGACGAAAAAGATGAAGCCACCTTCATAGAGGCGCTGGAACGTGTACGCGGGACACAAACCATTATCATGATTACACAGCGCCCGTCGCATATGCGGTTATGTGACCGTTTGATGGTGCTGAAAGAAGGTCAAATCGACATGTTGGGTAAACCCAATGAGGTTTTGGACAAAATGTTTGCAAGACCCAAAGCCAAACCTCAGCCCAAGGTGCAAGGAACACAAGCATGAGACAGAAGCACAGCAACGTTGTAAATGAAGTTCTTTCCAAGAAGCGCAATGTGCCTCGCGAGCAGTTGAAGCTCCTTTCCCACGAAGCTATGCTGGAAGAGGCTGGCCCGTCACGGGCGGCTTCTGGCTTAATCCTGCTGATTACCGCCTTGTTGGCGTCTTCTGTGGTCTGGTCCCATTTTGTGGAAATCAAGACATCTGCGACAACCGAAGGAACGGTGATCCCATCTGGGGATAAGCGCGTGGTGCAGCATTTGGAAGGCGGCATTGTTAAATCCATTTTGGTTCGTGATGGTGATGTGGTGAAAAAGGACCAGCCCTTGTTGGTGTTTGAACCAACCTTGCGTACCGCAGAATTAAATCAGATCAGGGCACGCGAGGCTGCTTTGGCGATTAAGTTACAGCGACTGCGTGCCTTTATTGATGGGGCAGAACCTGATTATGCAGCCTTTATGGAAGAATACCCCCAGCTTGTTGAAGAAAGTAAGTTTAACCTGAAAGGGGTGCGTGCCCGTATTGAAGGGGAGAAAACGGTTCTTCAGTCCCAGATTGATCAACAGCGTAAATCCGTTGAAAATTACGCCAAGCAGATTGGGAGCCTGAAAAAACAGTCCAAGCTGTTAAAGCAGGCAGTGACCATGCGTCAGAAACTGTTTAAATCAGGTCATGGCTCGCGGGTGAATTTGATCAATGCGGAATTGGATTTTGCCAAGAACAAAGGCGCGATTACCGAGGCTGAGGTCTCTCGCGAACAGGCACTAGCCAGTATTGAAGAAACCCAAAACCAGATTTTGGAGGTTGATGTACAGGAGCGCGGTAAGGCACTGGATGAACTGGATAGTGTGTCTGGTCAATTGGCCGAAGTGCGCGAAAACATTGCCCGCCTTGAAGATAAAGTGACCCGCCTGCAAATTATCAGCCCGGTTGATGGCGTGGTGCACGGTCTGGAAATCAATACACCAGGGGCGGTGGTCGAACCTGCTCAAGTCGTGATGGAAATTATTCCGGCTGATGAACAGGTCATTATTGAAAATAAAATCCAGCCCAGTGATATCGGCCATATGGAAGTGGGGCAGGAAACCACGGTGACAGTGACAGGGTTTGATGCGCGCCGATATGGCACCATGAAAGGGGAATTGGTTAAGTTTTCCCCGACGACCTTTATGGATGAAGAAGGGAACCCTTTTTTCCGTGGTCATATTCAGCTCAAGGAAGAACACTTGCTTGCTAATGGTGTAGAGCATAAAATTGTACCCGGTATGACTGTGCAGGCAAATATTGTAACCGGAGAGCAAACATTGCTGGAATATCTAACGCGCCCCGTTTATGTATCCTTACTTAATGCTTTTCGTGAAAGATAAGGGTATGTTATTACTTGTAAAAATAAGTATGGAGTTCCCCCTTAAGTGTTTGATTGGTTAAAAGGCAAGCGCGACAAGCGTCCCTCTTATGAAGAGGCTAAAACCATCGCTCAAAATGGTGATGTGGATGCGCGTCGTGATCTGGCAGCGCTGACTGATCTTGAGCCGGAGCTGCTCTATTTCTTTGCTACAGATAAAAACGCAGATGTGCGTCGTGCTGTTGCTGAAAATCAGGCTGCTCCTGTCCATGCCAAGGCCCTCTTGAGTAAAGATGAAGACCGTCAGGTGCGTGAAACGCTGGCAAGTCGTATTACGGAATTAACCCCGGCCTTGGATCAGGATGCATCCTCGCGGGCCAGTGAGCTGGTGTTGGGGGTGATTAAAGATCTGGCGAATGATCAGCTGGTTGAAATTCGCGCGATTTTGTCTGATGAAGTTAAACAGCTGGAAAATATCCCGCAGGAAACGGCGTCTAAGTTGGCGCGTGATATTGATGCCTCTGTATCTTCGCCCATGTTGGAATTTTCACCTCTCTTGGATGATGAACAACTTGTTCAAATTATTTCTGAATCCATTCAGGATGAGGCGCTAACTGCGATTGCCAGACGGAATAATCTTGGTGAAAATGTTGCCCATGCGGTTGCCGAAACAGAAAGTGGTGAAGCGGTTCAGGCCCTGTTGGAAAACCAGTCGGCTAATATCGCGGATAACACTTTGACCTTTATTTCTGAAAAGGCAGAAGATCATGAAAACTGGCATGGTCCTTTGATCAACCGGGATCGTCTGCCAGATCAGGCCATTCAAAATGTGGCGCAATATGTGACGACAAATCTGGTCAACCAGATGATTGCCAAACATCAGCTGCCTAATGATGTGGTGAAAGATTTGCGCCGCACGGTCTTTGATCGTTTGAACAAAGTGCGCAGCCGTTATGCCAAACATTATGCGGAAGACCGTGTTTTATTGGCAGAAGAAGACGACAATGTACGTCGCCAACTGGAAAACTCGCTGACCGAGCTGGGCTTTATTGATATTCGTTCCGTTGGGGACGGGGAAACAGCCATGCGGGTTTTTGAGGCCGAACGCACGCCTGTGAAATTGATGATCTGTTCTGACAATCTGGAAGATATGGAAGGTCAGGAAATTCTTGAAGAAGTCCGTGATCTGGATGAAGAACTTCCCTTTATGTTGTTGTCTGGAAAAAATGATGAAGACGCTATTATGGAAGCGAAGCGTTACGGCGTGAACGAATATATCCTGAAACCTTATAGCGATGAGGACCTAATGAAACGGGTTGAAAACATTTATCGCAAAAAGGGCTATTAAGGGGCTGTTGTAGTGACGACTTCAACCAAGTTGCGTATTCGAATTGCTTTTCCAAATGGTCACATCGGACCGGGCAAAATTGCTTTGCTGGAACAGGTTGAAAAAATTGGCTCTATCAGTGGGGCAGCCAAGGAAATGGGCATGACCTACCGTCGGGCGTGGCATCTTCTGGAAACCGTGCAAAGTGTGTTGAACGAAGATGTGATTGAAACCTCTGTCGGTGGGAAAAAGGGCGGCGGGGCACAATTGACCCCGGTGGGCAAAGAATTGATCACCCTTTATCGTCAGGCCGAAGAAGGCGCCAGCCAGGGGGCCGCTCCCTTGTTAGAGAAAATGGACAGCCTGTTAAAAGTCTGATTTCACCCGTGGGGTGAAAAGCAGCTGGGAATTAATCCGTATTTTTAAACGTTTATTCTATTCACGAAAGCGTGTATAGCTAAGGGCATTGCGGCGAATTTCATGCCTGATCCAGCTTTATTTTCAGCGTCGTTAAACATATTAAATGAATAGGTTCTGATCCTCTCCATGCAAATGATTACAGATACATCAACCCTTGCGGCGTTTTGTGACAGTCTGGCGGGCGAAAGTTTCGTCACTGTTGATACGGAATTTATGCGTGAAAAAACATACTGGCCTAAATTGTGTCTTGTGCAGTTAGGCGGCAGTGAAGAAGCCCGTTGTGTGGATGTATTGGCAAGCGGGATTGATTTGACGCCGTTGTTTGACCTGTTGGCGAACCCGGATGTATTGAAGGTCTTTCACGCTGCGCGTCAGGATGTGGAGATTTTCGTTAAATTGACCGGGCAAACGCCACAACCCATGTTTGATACGCAGGTTGCAGCCATGGTCTGTGGTTTTGGTGAATCTGTCGGTTATGAAACGCTGGTCAACAATATTTGCCGTAAAACTCTGGATAAAGGCTCGCGCTTTACTGACTGGAGCAAACGCCCGTTAACAGAGCGTCAGGTGACGTATGCTCTTGGGGATGTGACTTATTTGCGTGAGATTTACAGCTATCTGAGTGACAAGCTGGAAGCAAATAATCGTGCAAGCTGGCTTGACGAAGAAATGACGACGCTGACAAGTGTCGATACCTATATTATTGATCCCCAAGTGGTCTGGAAGAGACTGAAAGCACGTACCAAAAGCAGCAAGGTTCTGGCTGTATTGCGCGGTGTTGCCGCATGGCGTGAAAATGAAGCCCAACGCAAGGATATGCCGCGCAATCGTGTGATCCGCGATGATGCCATTATTGATATTGCCCATCAGTGTCCTAAGGATGCCGAAGCACTGGAACGGGTACGGGGGTTAAACAGGTCCATTGCCAACGGTCGTTATGGCAAGGAAATTCTTGAAGCTATTCACGCTGCCTTGGCCCTTGATCCCAGTGAATACCCCAAGCCACCCGCCAAAAAAGATTTACCCAAAGGTTTGGGACCGGTTGTGGATTTGTTGAAGGTTCTGTTGAAATATAAATCTGAACGCTTCGACGTCGCCCAAAAGCTGATTGCCAATGCGCAGGACTTGGAACAGTTGGCCGCTTATGGCGAAGAAGCCGATATCGCCTGTATGAAAGGCTGGCGTCGCGAATTGTTTGGCGATGATGGGCTAAAGCTAAAGGCAGGTGGTTTGGCCTTGGCGGTAAAAGGCAAGAATATCAAGGTCATTGATCTGGAAGAATAGGATCAGCTGTCGTCCTCGCGTATGCGGGGACCTTTTTCTGATTGGACGAAGTTTCCCAATCAAGTTGGGAATGACGGTTTCAGTTGGGTTTTACCCATGTTCCAAGCGGCCACTTAGGCCCATATGTTTGGCAACGGTCTGGACCCGTTTGGCAACCGCTTCCCCCAGAAAGATATCTTGGCCCTCCGCTAAAGACAGGATCAATTCACCACCGCGTACTTCCAGATGGGTTTGTTCAAGTAAATGCGGTGCCCCGCTTGCCAGCGTATGGGCAAGACGCAGGGCTGCGCCAACGGTTTTGGTCCAGATTGCATCGTCATCATTGAGGAAGGTGCGCAAGGGCTTGGCAATACGGGCCTTAAAATCCCCTTTATAACGGCTATAGACGCAAGCCCCCATCAAAGCGCGATCATGGTGGGAGAGACCGGCGACAGGCAGGCGCAAAACACGCAAAAAACCATGATCTGCACGATAATCAGGATGTTCTGCCCAGGCAATATCATGAAGCAGGCAGGCAGCGTGGCGCAGGTTCTTTTGTTTATTGCTTTCATCGGGGAAAAGCGGGCTCATCCAGTCATAGACTTCTTCTCCCTGCTGGCCAAAACGTCCTTCGCGTTTAACCAAATTTATACAGGAGCTGATCAGCGGGTCTTGCTGTTTTACCGCGTCATCAAGGGATAGGAAGAACTGGCCTTCGCGCATACTATAACCGGAAAAAACCAGATGAGACGGCTGCACTATTTCCAGAACCTCCTGAAGCAAAGCAATGGCGGCAGGCAGGGTTTCCAGACGTTTTTTTGAGACGTCCGGGACTTTATGTAATTCTTCTGCGCTGAGTTCAGCCAGCTTTTGCAGAAGTGCACTTGCCTCTTCAAATTCCAAGGTGAAGTTATCAATCACATGTAAGGGGTAATCCGTTTGATGCATGATCAGGCGGGCAACCGCACGCAATGAGCCACCGACCGCATAAAATGGGCGGGCTTCCATTTCTTTGATCCAGTTCAGTGGGGACAGCTTTTCATGGATAAATGTGCGCATGGCTGCAATGGTGTTACGCTCATTGTCAGAAATACGCAAATGGCCCAGTGGGGTGGTATCATGTTTGGCAAAGGTCCCGTGATCAAGGCCAACAAGATCAAAGCTTGCACCGCCCATATCGCCAAGAAGCCCATCGGCTTGGGGCAAACCGCTTAGGATACCGTATGCAGCCAGTTTGGCTTCTTCTTCCCCACTGATGACACGAATGTCAGCATCAAAGCGTTTTTTGATTTCAGCGACAAAGGCAGGGCCATCCTTGGCCTCACGCACCGCTGCGGTGGCGAGCAGGCTGACATGATCCACATGCATGACCTCTAGCAGCTTCATAAAACGGTTTAGGGTTTCATACGCCAGTTCGACCCCTTCGGGATTTAACAATCCGGTTTCATCAATCCCTTTGCCCAGACGGCATTGAACTTTTTCATTAAAGACGGGCAGGGGAATACGCGCTGGACCGTGAAAGACAACAAGGCGTACGGTATTGGACCCGATATCAACAATAGCGGTAAGCTTTCCGGTGGCATCGGGTCCAATGAAATGATACATGCGCGTTTCTTAGTCCAACATTAGCTTTTTCAGGCTGGTGCCTTTTTTCTTCAGGGCAGACCCACGGCCAGACAGGCTGGGGTTCGTCATGAAATAGGTATGACAGGAGAAGGCATCTTCACCATTTGTCACGCGATCAAAGGAACCATCGGCTTTCAGGACCCAGCTTTGTGCCTCATCCTTTAAGTTGGCAACCATGATCTGATCTAGGATTTGGCGATGAACCGTATCTGTTTCAATAGGAATAAGTGTTTCAACACGACGATCCAGATTGCGTGGCATCCAGTCCGCCGAAGAAATATAAATCTTTGCCTTGGAATTAGGCAGCTTGCCACCATTGCCAAAACAGACAATACGGGAATGTTCAAGGAAACGACCAACAATGGATTTGACCCGGATGTTTTCTGATAGCCCCGGTACCCCCGGACGCAGACAGCAAATTCCGCGAATGACCAGATCAACCTGAACACCTGCCTGAGAGGCTTCGTAAAGGGCATCAATAATTTTGGGGTCCACAACCGAATTCATTTTCGCCCAGACATGGGCAGGCTTTTTCGCCTTGGCATTTTTGATTTCGTTCTTAATGCCGTCAATGATGGTATCGCGCAAGGTCAGCGGCGAATATTCCATCTTTTCCATTTTTTCCGGTTCAGCATATCCTGTCATATAGTTAAACAGCTTGGTCGCATCGCGACACAGGGCCGGGTCACAGGAGAAGAAGGACAGGTCGGTATAAATTTTGGCCGTAATAGGGTGATAGTTCCCGGTACCAAGGTGAACGTAAGAGCGCAGTTTTTCCCCTTCACGACGCACAACAAGGTTGATCTTGGCATGGGTCTTTTTATCGACAAAGCCATAGACCACTTGTGCACCGGCACGTTCCAGATCACGCGCCCAGCGGATGTTGGCTTCTTCATCAAAACGCGCTTTTAATTCGACCATAGCCGTTACAGATTTTCCAGCTTCTGCCGCTTCGATCAGGGCCTTAATAATCGGGGAGTTGTTGGATGTGCGATAAAGCGTTTGTTTAATCGCGACAACTTCTGGGTCACGGGCAGCTTGAAGAACAAACTGCACAACCGCATCGAAGCTTTCATAGGGGTGATGCACGACGAAATCTTTTTTGCGAATGGCGGCAAAACAGTCCCCACCGAAATCGCGGATACGTTCAGGGAAACGAACATTATAGGGGCGGAATTGTAAATCGGCGCGTTCATCACAGATCAATTCCTTGATATCAGCCAGACCCAGCAGGCCATCCAGCACGAAACAGTCTGCTCTATCCACATCCAGTTCTTCAATCACCAGATCACGCAGTTCAGCAGGCATACCTGCATCAATAGACAGCCGAATGACGGATCCGCGACGACGGCGTTTCAGTGCCGTTTCAAAGGTGCGGACCAAATCTTCGGCTTCTTCGTCGATTTCCATTTCACTATCACGAATGATTTTGAACAGACCGGAAGAAGAAACCGTGTAGTTCGGGAACAGCCGATCAAGGAACAGGCGGATGACTTCTTCAATCGGCATGAAACGGATGGTTTTACCGTAATCGGGCAGGCGCACAAAACGCGGCAGCATTTGCGGCAGCGGGACAAGCGCTTTAAGGGGCTGCTGATCAATGGTGGATTCCAGCCCAAACATCATGGCTAGCCCCAGGTTTGGAATAAACGGGAAGGGGTGGGCCGGGTCAATTGCCAGCGGGGTCAGGGACGGGAAAATCTGATGGATGAAATGTTCCTCCAGCCAGCCGATATCGCGTTTGGGGATATCTTCGCATTTTAAGACCTTAATGCCTTCTTTCAGCAAGAGGGCGCGAAGGGCGCGGTAGCGTTCTTGTTGACCTGTTACCAGTTTATCTGCGGCCTCATGAATTTGTTCCAGCTGTTGGGCGGGGCTGAGGCCATCATAGCTGAGTGTTTTGACCCCGGCGTGAACCTGACCGTTCAAACCGGCCACGCGGACCATGTAAAATTCATCAAGGTTGGCTGCTGAAATAGACAGGAAACGCAGGCGTTCCAAAAGCGGATGATGTTCGTTGTCGGCTTCATCTAAAACCCGTGTGTTGAAGGATAGCCAGGAAAGTTCACGGTTAATAAACCGTTCCGGTGAATCCATCGGAATAGAAGGAGGTGCGACTTTTTTTTGTGTTTGTTGCTGTGTTGCCATGTCAATCATCTCCAATGCAGGTTTTAGGGTCAGGACGAATGTTGAATTTATAGTCTATAGAAGGGACTGAGGGAAATGTTTAGCGGGGAAATAGCTGAAAAAGATGAAACTTTTATGATGGTTCGCTATGATTGTAACGTAACGAAGGAGATATCGCTGAAATGAAGCAGCTTTTGCTTTTACGTCATGCCAAATCCAGCTGGTCTGATCCGGCTTTGGTTGATTTTGATCGCCCTTTAAATCATCGTGGGCGTAAGGCCGCGCAGGATATGGCAGTTTTTCTGTCTCAAGAAAGGCCCCTACCGGATACGATTCTCTGTTCAACGGCACAACGTACCCGCCAAACTCTCATGGCGTTGCTGGATATTTATTGCCATCCCATCCAGATTGAAATGAGGCGCGATTTATATCATGCAGAAGATCAGGTGATTTTGAATATGATCCAAGGGGTGAAGCATGACCCTGAGGTCTTGATGATGATTGGTCATAATCCGGGATTGGAAGATGTTGCACATTTGCTCTGTCATCAGGGAGACGCAGAAGCCTTGCGCGAGATGTGTTTGAAATTTCCAACAGCGGCTTGTGCCCATATCCGTTTTGATGTGGAACAATGGCGCGATATCACCGCGCAAAGCGGTCAGCTTAAAAGCTTTATCAAACCACGTGACTTGTAATTTTATTTCCCGCCAAAAGCCTTAATCGCCGTCAGGTAAAGTCGCGCACGGGTTTCGTCGTCCAGTCCGTTAAGGATGTCTTGCTTGGCTTTGCGCACTTTCATGGCCGAATCAATCAAGGCCCGACGTTCCGGTGTCATTTTACGGGCGGCTTCACGTTTGACCTCGGCCAGCAGTTCTTCATTTTTTGCCAGCATATCGTCCATTCTGACGCCGCTGTTTTCAAGCTTGTCGATGGCATCGTCCAGGGCAATGCGAGAATCGGAGCGGATATCCGCATCTTGTTGTGGCTTGATTTTCGCTTTTGCTTTTTTACCTGTTTTGGACTTCGCCCCTTTTTTCTTTTTATCCTTGGGCTTGTCCATGGCTTTATTCAGCAGCATTTTTTGAAGAGATTCAAACATCGCACTAATATGTCAACTTCATGAAATTTCGATCTGTTTGACATTGTAGCACGAAAATATTGTGGAAATCTAAATGCATCTCGTTATTCTTGACGTAGCTTTATTTTTATCTCCGCCAAACTCAGTAAATGAATAGGTTCTGACCCTTATTATGAAAAGATCAAGAAATGCAAAAATCATCGCAACGTTGGGTCCGTCTAGCTCAACTCGCGTGCGTATCGAACAGTTGTTTACAGCAGGGGCTGATGTCTTTCGCCTGAATTTCTCTCATGGGTCCCATGAAGATCATAAAGAACGTTACGATGCCATTCGCGATGTGGAGAAAGAATTAAACAGCCCGATCGGCATTATGATGGACTTGCAAGGTCCGAAGCTCCGCCTTGGGGCATTTCGTGATGGCAGTGTGTTGCTGGGCATGGGGCGTCGCTTTCGCCTTGATCTGGATATGACACCGGGGGATGTAACGCGTGCACCGTTGCCTCATCCTGAAATTTTTGCAGTGTTGAAACCGGATATGACGCTGTTGCTTGATGATGGCAAGATGCGCCTTAAAGTCATTGAATGTGGCGAAGATTATGCTGAAACCGAGGTTTTGGTCGATGGTACCTTAAGCGATCGCAAGGGGGTGAATGTTCCGGATGCGGTTTTGCCGCTGTCTGCTTTGACAGAAAAAGATATTGCGGATTTGCGTTTTGGCTTGCAGCTTGGTGTGGATTGGGTAGCTCTGTCCTTTGTACAAAAGGCAGATGACATTCGTGAAGCCCGCAAGTTAATTGGTAAAAAAGCCTCCATTATTGCCAAGCTGGAAAAGCCATCGGCTATTGACGATCTGGAAGAGATCATGGAATTGACCGATGCGGTGATGGTTGCACGTGGTGATCTGGGTGTGGAAATGCCGCCGGAAGATGTCCCGATTTTGCAAAAACGGATTATCTCATTGGCGCGTCAAAAAGGACGCCCGGTGATTGTGGCAACACAGATGCTTGATTCCATGGTCAGTGCCCCAGCCCCGACCCGCGCAGAAGCATCAGATGTGGCAACGGCTGTTTATGATGGCGCAGATGCGGTGATGCTGTCAGCTGAAACCGCTGCCGGGGATTATCCGATTGAAACGGTTGAGATCATGGACCGCATCATTCAACGTGTGGAAAGTGATACGCTTTATCGCCGCATTCGTGAATCTGATCGCCATGCCCCGGAAGCAACCGAGGCAGATGCCATTAGTGCGGCGGCCCGTCAGGTATCTGGGACCCTTAAGGCAGCAGCCATTGTGACCTATACGACAACCGGGTCCACGACCTATCGTGTGGCGCGTGAACGCCCGGAAACCTGTATTCTTGGCCTGACACCCAAGGTGGAAACAGCGCGTAAACTTGCCCTTGTCTGGGGCGTTGTATCGGCTGTCTCCCCGGATGCAGCGGATTTTGCGGAAATGGTGAAAGGGGCACGTAAAGTGGCCAAGGCCGAAAAAATCGGTGAGCGTGGTGATAGTCTGGTCGTGACAGCCGGGGTGCCCTTTGGGACGCCGGGGGCGACCAATATCTTGCGCATTGCGACTGTAAGCTAATTATGTTTGGGGAAATCTTTTCCATTTTGGCGCCGGTTTTCGTATGTGTGGGGATCGGTTATGGCTGGTCCAAAAGTGGTCGCACGTTTGATACCCCCATGGTCACAACAATTGTGACTTATTTTGCAACACCTTGTCTGGTCTTTTATGCGCTGGCTAAGGTGGAGCTGGATATGTCCAAGCTCTGGGACATGGGGATGGCCGCGCTTTATGCCAATGTGGCCTTTGCCGTGATCGGGGCGGTGGCCTTGGCAATTTTTAAATTGCCCCAACGTGCTTTTTTGCAGGCACTGACCTGGCCCAATGTGGGGAATATCGGCCTGCCATTATGTCTTCTGGCTTTTGGTGAAGAAGGCTTGGCACTGGCGATTACTTTTTTCACCGTCTATGTGGTGATCCAGCTAACGGTCGGGGTGGCGTTTGTTTCAGGTAGCTTTTCGCCTAAAAGCATTTTGAAAATGCCGATTATTCCAGCCACTCTTTTAGCATCGGTTTTCCTTTTTACTGAGCTTGAGGTCCCGGCCTGGCTGTTTAATACGACCAAACTGATTGGTGATCTGACGATCCCATTAATGCTTTTTACCTTGGGTGTTTCTCTGGCCAGCTTGAAAATTGGCGGGTTGGGTACAGCGCTTTGGTTATCTGTTTTACGCCTTGGCATGGGCTTTGGTGTTGGCGTTGGTCTGGTTGAGATAATGGGGTTAAGCGGTCCCGCAGCTGGGGTGGTGATTTTGGAATGTGCCCTGCCAGCAGCGGTGTTTAGCTATTTGTTTGCGCAGCTTTATGATCAGCGACCACAGGAAGTCGCAGGTTTGGTGATCGTATCTACCTTTTTGGGGTTTGCCACCTTACCTGCGCTTTTATGGTATGTGCTCTAGGAAATTACTGTGCAGCTAGTGGGGCTGCACTTTTTTCCTTAAACTGTTTGATCAATTCTTTCTCACGGGCGCGGACTTCTTTCACCGCCTGTTCCTTGATATGCCCATACCCACGGATTTCACGGGGCAGGTCGGCGATTTCAATGGCAAGGTCAAGGTTATAGGGTTTGAGCTTCTGACAAATTTCTTCCAGAACCCCCATATATTCGGAGATAAGTTCACGTTCCATCCGGCGCTCAGCCGTTTTGCCAAATAGGTCATATTTGCTGCCGCGCAATCCTTTAAACCGTGCCAACATTTTGAAAACAGACAACACCCACGGGCCATATTCCTTTTTATAAAGCTGTCCACTGCGCGGGTCTTTATCAGCCAATAGGGGCGGGGCAAGGTGGAAGGTGAGCTTGTAATTGCCTTCAAACTGATCTTCCAGTTTTTGTTTAAAATCAGGATGACTATAAAGACGGGCGACTTCATATTCATCCTTATAGGCCATGAGTTTTGCCAGTACATGGGCGACGGATTTGGTCAGTTCCTGCGATCCTGTGCCCAGTTCCTGTTCGGCGCGATAGACGCGAGAGACCATATTGGCATAACGTTCAGCATAAGCCTCGTCCTGATAATCGGTGAGGAACTGGATGCGATGTTTGATCAGGGCTTCCAGATCATCCTGAATGAATTCAGGTTTTTCATCGGCAATCAAGTCTAACAGCTTATCAATATCATGGGCGGCCCAACGACCCAGAATAAAGGCGCGTTGATTGAAAGCGACTTTCACTCCATTGAGTTCAATCGCTTTCAGCAGGGAGCCTTCGCTGATGGGGATGAGGCCACGCTGGAACGCATAACCAACCACAAACAGGTTAGACCCGATGGAATCACCCAGCAGTTTGGAGGCCAGTTGGCTGGCATCAAAGAACCAGCTGTCCTTTTCATCAACGGATTGTGCAATGGTTTGTTTCATGGCGTTCAGCGGGAAGGGGGCATCACGATTGCAGGCAAAATCGGGCGTCATGACTTTGTGGTCATTGATGATCGCTTTTGATTTTCCAGCCTTGAGTTTCGCCAAAGCATCATAACTGGCGGAGGTCACAAGATCACAGCCCAGCATGAGGTCAGCTTCACCTGCCGGAATTTTGACGGAATAGATATCTTCCGGTTTATTTGCCAAGCGGATATGGGAAATAACTGATCCATTCTTTTGGGCCAGCCCTGTCATATCGAGAACCGAAACCCCCTTGTTTTCCATATGGGCGGCAATACCAAGCAGCGCCCCAATGGTCACAACCCCTGTGCCGCCAATACCTGTGACGACAATTGAATAGGTTTCTTTCGTATCTGGCAGGATCGGGGCTGGTAGGTTGGTCGTGGCAAATTGATCGTCCTTGATCAGCCCTTCTTTTTTGCGCAAAGCGGCCCCATGGACAGAGACAAAGCTGGGGCAAAAACCATTGACGCAGGAGTAATCCATGTTGCAGGTGGATTGATCAATTTTGCGTTTGCGCCCCAGCACTGTTTCCTTGGGCGTAATGGACACGCAATTAGAAGCCACACCACAATCCCCACATCCTTCGCAGACGGCATCATTGATGAACAGGCGTTGATTGGGGGTATCAACCTGTCCGCGTTTGCGTTTGCGCCGCAGTTCGGTTGCACAATGTTGGTCATAGATCATAACCGATACACCGGGCCAGTTGCGCAGGTCGCGCTGAATTTCATCCAGATCATCACGATGGTGAAAGGTGACATCGGGGGCAAAATCCGTCTTGGTGGGATATTTATGGGGATCGTCAGAGACAATGGCGATCCGTTTGACGCCTTCACCATGAAGCTGCTTGGTCAGGCCCTGAACAGTCAACGGCCCATCAACAGGTTGCCCGCCGGTCATGGCAACAGCGGCATTAAACAGGATTTTATAGGTGATATTGACATTGGCGCCCAAAGCTTGGCGAATGGCAAGAATGCCGGAATGGTAATAGGTGCCATCGCCTAAATTGGCAAAAACATGCTTTTCCTTGGTGAAATGGCTTTGACCGACCCAAGGCACACCTTCACCGCCCATCTGGGTGAAGGTCTGGGTTTGTTCGGCGCGCACCCATGTTGCCATATAGTGACAACCAATCCCGGCAAGAGCGCGTGAACCTTCTGGCAATTTGGTGGATGTATTATGTGGACAGCCAGAACAAAATGTCGGCATGCGCTGGGTTGTGCGTCGTGGTTTTGCCAGCTCTATTTCTTTGGCATCCAGCCATTTGAGGCGTTCTTCAATAGCAGCATCACTGTAATATTTTTGAATGCGGGTTGCAATGACACGGGCGATGCGTGCGGGGGATAGTTCATTGGCACTGGGTAAAATCCAGTCACCTGCATCATCGAATTTGCCATAGACATGGGGACGGTCTTTTTCCAGCCAATTATAAAGCTGCTCTTTCAGCTGGTTTTCAATAACGGCGCGTTTTTCTTCGACCACCAGAATTTCATCCAGCCCTTTGGCGAATTCCTTGATGCCTTCGGGTTCCAGCGGCCAGGGCATGGCAACTTTGTAAAGGCGGATGCCCAGTTCGCTGGCGCGTGCCTGATCAATACCCAGATCACTAAGCGCTTGAAGGACATCCTGATAAGACTTACCCGATGTGACAATGCCAAGTCGTGCCTTGTCGCTATCAATCATAATCTGGTCAAGCTTGTTGGCGCGTGCAAAGGCAAGGGCGGCATAGAGTTTATATTTTTGCAGGCGGTATTCTTGTTCCAGTGGCTTATCCGGCCAGCGAATATGCACGCCGCCATCTGGGAAGGTAAAATCGGGATAGACGGTTTGAATGCGCACCGGGTCCACATAGACAGAGGCGGAGGCATCAACCGTTTCAGAAATGGTTTTCATCCCGACCCAGCAGCCGGAAAAACGCGACATTTCCCACCCCAGAACACCGTAATCCAGAAACTCTTGCACATTGGATGGGTTCAGCACAGGGATTTGGGCATCCATAAAGGCATATTCAGATTGGCACGGAATAGTGGATGATTTGCAGTTATGGTCATCCCCAGCCAAGGCCAGCACGCCGCCATTGGGGGATGTGCCTGCATAGTTGGCATGTTTAAGCACATCGCCGGAACGATCAATCCCCGGTGTTTTGCCATACCACATACCAAAGACACCATCATACATGGCATCGGGGAACAGGCCGACTTGTTGGCTGCCCCATACGGATGTGGCCCCCAGTTCTTCGTTTACGCCGGGTTCAAATTTAATATGTTGTTTGGCAATGAATTCTTTGGCTTTCCATAGCTCACGATCCAGATTACCAAGGGGGGAGCCACGATAGCCGGAAATAAAACAGGCCGTCTTGAGACCTTGGAGTTGGTCACGTTGTCGTTGCAGCATGGGCAGACGTACAAGGGCTTGCGTGCCCGTCATATAGGCTTGCCCACATTCCAAGGCGTATTTATCCGACAGCGTCACATCGCGTTGAATATTCATGGTTCTTCCCTGTGTGTTTTGTTTCTTTATTATGTAAGTATCAGGGGAGAAAATACCAGATTTCAATAGGTAAGTTGGGCTGTCCTAAAAATCGCAAGAAATGAAGTCGTTCCCTTGGTAATCGGGTGAAAAGTTACGTCAAAATGTTTGCAGCATAAACAATGTTGCGTACATTGCGTCGCAGCAAAAATGTGCGTTTGCGGTAGTTTTTTACCCGGCGAAGTCTTCGACAAATTCTTTCTGGATGCGTTCGACTTCATCTATTTGGCTGATGAAAGAGTCCACGCATTCCTGATCCAGTTCTTTGCCAGCCTGATCGCGCAACAGTCCCATGGCCTCTTCATTTGTCCAGGGCTTTTTATAGGGGCGACAACTGGTCAGGGCGTCAAAGATATCAGCAACAGCGCAAATACGTGCTTCCAATGGGATTTCTTCGCCTTTTAGACCCAAGGGATAGCCGGAACCATCCATTTTTTCATGATGCCCAGCAATGATGTTGCGCAAAATATCAAAGTGATTGAGTGCATCCAGATCGAATTCCTGGCTCATCACCGTGATGATATCGCTACCTTTTTGCACATGGGTGCGCATGACATCCAATTCATCGGTATCTAAACGACCGGGTTTGAGAAGGATATTGTCCGGGATGGCGACCTTGCCGACATCATGAAGCGGGGCAAATTGAAAGATATATTCCACCCAGTCTTCTTCCTTGCCATGTTTTGGGGCAAGGTCACGGGCAATCAGGCGGGAAAAGCGGGACATACGTTCCAGATGATTACCTGTTTCTTCATCGCGTTGACGGCTGAATTCCCGTGCGGTTTTGACTGCACCTCTAAAGGTTTTGAGGGTCTGGAGTTCATTTACGACCAATAAAGAAATCACGCCGGCATAGGCTTTGATCCCACTGCGTCGCGCTTCATTGAAATAAGAGGGTTCTGTCGCATTAAAGAACAGAAAACCATATAAGGCCCCTTTAAAGTTGATGGGGATGGTCATGCTGGATAAATAGCCGGATTCCAGTAATTTATCAGTGTGCCTGTTATTTGTCGGCAGCTCTCTTAAGTCATCAATCACCCTTGCATCATGGGATTGGGCAATGTCCTGCAAGGACTTTGCTTCGCTGAGTTGGGCCTCATAAAAGCTGATGGGGGAGTCCCCTTCTGTTGAATGGGCAAATGTTTTCAGCTTGTCCGTTTCACGATCATAAATGGCGATGGCAATGCGGCACAGTTCAGGGTGAAGAGTGCGGATTTCTTCGTGAATTTCGCACAAGCGCTGTGCGATGGAAAGTTCACTGTGACTGAGTACTTTTTGTAACATATGCGCCCTGTTTCAACTTTGTATGTATTTTTTTCATACAGTATAAACGCTGCGCGATATGAAGGCGATTATCCCTATGTATAGGTGGGTGGGGATTATCTATAAAGTTGTGAGAGCGCATCCCCATATTGGGCTTTGATCATATGGCGTCGAATTTTCAAGGTCGGGGTCATTTGCTCATTTTCGATTGTGAAGGCTGTGTCGCTCAGGATAAATTTTCTGACCTTTTCAATATTTGATAGGTCTTGATTGACCCGTGCAACCGCTTTGGCAATTTCATTTTTGAAATCTTCATTGGCGATGATTTGAGCGGGGTCATGATCACATGAGTTTTCTTTCGCCCAGTTTTCAACGAATTCTTCATCCGGTACGATTAAGGCAACGAGATGAGGGCGCTGGTCGCCATAGACCATGGATTGGGCGATTTCACGTTGCAGGGATAGAAAGCCTTCAACCCGTTGTGGGGAAATATTGTCCCCGCCTGAATTGACGATGATATCTTTTTTACGATCGGTAATTTGCAGGAAGCCATCATCATCAATAAAACCGACATCACCGGTATGGAGCCAGCCATCAATAATGGTTTCCTGTGTGGCATTCGGGTTGCGCCAATAGCCCTGCATCACAAGATCGCCGCGCACAAGGATTTCACCATCGGGTGCAATCTTGATATCGGTATGTTCAAGGGCGGGGCCGACGGTCTGCATTTTGATTTTATAGGGGGGATTGACGCTAATGACCGGGCCTGATTCTGTTTGTCCGTAACCTTGCAGGATGCGAATGCCAAGGGCCTGAAAGAAGATGCCCACATCTTGGTTAAGGGGGCCCCCGCCTGATACCATCGCCTTGAGCCGCCCGCCAAAACGTTGGCGCACTTTATCACGCACAAGTTTTTCCAGCACAAGATGTTGCACCGTTCCCCACAGGCCCAGCGGTTGCCCAAGATGTTTGGCCCGGCCCAGGTCATGGGCTTTCATGAAGAGGTTCCGTTTGGTTTCCGGTTGCTGTTCAAGCCCGCGCAGGATTTTGCCGCGCATCATTTCATATAGACGCGGCACGGCAGTCATCAGGGTCGGATGACATTCAGCCATATCAGCAGCCAGTGTATCAGCGCGTTCGGCATAATAAATTTGTGCCCCCAAATAGATGGGCCACATCAGTCCGGCGGTATGTTCGTAAGAATGAGACAGCGGCAGGAAAGAAAGGAAAACTTCATCATCCAAGCCAATGGATTTCAGCAGTTTTGTCGCCCCCTGGCAATTATGCAATATGGCCCGGTGGGGCAGCATGACGCCTTTTGGTGTTCCCCCTGTGCCTGAGGTATAGATAATACAGGCTGTATCTTCCTGTGTCAGGTCACTTGCCTGATGGATGATATCGCTTTGCAGGCTTGCTCCGATGTCCTGCATGGCCTCCCATGTATGAATGGGGTGGGAAAGTTCCTGCTTTAAATCAAACTGTTCCATGGATACCACAAATTCCAGCTCAGCTGCTCCGTGGCTTGCTGGTAATAGAGTTTCGGCCAGTTTCTGTGTGGACACAATGGCGGCTTTGGCCTGTGAATTATTCAGGATATGGCGGTGGTCATTGATGGTGTTGGTGGTGTAGGCCGGAACGGTAATGGCACCAGCAGCCATAATGGCAAGATCAGCAATCCCCCATTGTGAGCGATTTTCAGAAACAAGAACAACACGGTCGCCTTTTTTGATCCCGTGATTTTGCAGGGCACGGGCCAGATGGATGACTTGACTGGCGGCTTCAGACCAGCTGGTGGGTTGATATTGTTGATTGACCTTCTGCCAGACAAAGGGCTTGTCGCCTTTGGTCTTGGCCTGATCAAAGAACATGGAAACCAGATTTTGCCAGCGGTACTGTGTCATGATTATATCTTGGGTTATTGACTTTCACGAGATGAAGCGCCAATTCTACTCGCAAATCGCCGTTTAATTCAAAATGAAAAGATATCTTATGACGACAAATTTACCAACCTGGGACCTCAGCCATCTTTATCCGGCTATTGATTGTAAAGAACTGAAAGATGATTTGGCAAAAGCCAAGAGTTTGGCTTCTGAGTTTGCAGGTAATTATCAGGGGAAGCTTGCTTCATTAGATGGTGCCGACTTTGCTCAGGCACTGCTTGATTATGAGGCATTGGAAGATATTTTAGGGCGTATTATCAGCTTTGCCCAATTGCATTATGCCTCTGATAATTCTGATGCAGCGATTGCGCAATTTTATCAGAATATGCAGGAAGAAATCACAACCCTGTCCAGTCAGGTTTTATTCTTCACACTTGAAATTAATCAGTTGGAAGAGAGCGTTTTGGACACTTTCTTTGCTGATGAGGTCGCCAGCAAATACCGCCCTTGGGTGATGGATGTGCGGGTGATGCGCCCTTATCAGTTGAGTGAGGAAATGGAAAAGCTGCTGCATGAGAAATCCGTTTCCGGCAAGCGGGCCTGGAACCGCCTGTTTGATGAGACTATGGCAAATCTGCGTTTCCCTTATGAGGGGGAGAATGTCACCATTTCCGACATTCTGGATAAAATGTCCTCCAAGGAAGGAAGCGAACGCAAAGAAGCTGCCAAGTCATTTGGGGGTGTGCTGGGGGATAATATCCGCCTGTTTTCCCTGATCACCAATACCTTGGCCAAAGACAAGGCCATTGAAGATGACTGGCGCGGGTTGGAACGTCCGATTTCTGCGCGTAACCTGTCCAACCTTGTGGAAGATGAAGTCGTCGATGCGTTGATCTCTTCGGTGAAAGAATCTTATGGTGATCTGGCACACCGTTATTATGGGCTGAAAGCCAAATGGTTTGGTGTGGACAAGATGGATTATTGGGACCGCAATGCTCCCTTACCCGAAGATGATGATCGCAAGATTGAGTGGGGTGAGGCGAAAGAGACTGTTCTATCTGCCTATCATGCCTTTGATCCGGACATGGCAAAGATCGGTCAGCGTTTCTTTGATGAAAACTGGATTGATGTGCCCCCGCGTGTGGGGAAAGATAGCGGTGCCTTCGCCCATCCGGTGACGCCATCGGCACACCCTTATATTTTGTTGAACTATCACGGCAAGGTGCGTGATGTGATGACGTTGGCCCATGAATTGGGGCATGGGGTGCATCAGGTTTTGGCTGCAGGGCAGGGGGGCTTGATGGCTGATACGCCCCTGACTTTGGCGGAAACCGCTTCTGTCTTTGGGGAGATGCTGACGTTTCGGTCCATGCTGGATGGGGAAGGTGATGCCAAACGCCGTCGTATTATGTTGGCTGGTAAGGTGGAGGATATGCTCAACACCGTTGTGCGCCAAATCGCCTTTTGTGATTTTGAACGCCAGGTTCATGATGAACGGCGCGGTGGTGAACTGACACCGGATCGCCTGGGTGAAATCTGGATGGGTGTACAGACCGAAAGCTTAGGTCCAGCCTTTCGTTATGACGAAGAATATAAACATTACTGGGCTTACATCCCGCATTTTGTCCATACGCCTTTTTATGTTTATGCCTATGCCTTTGGGGACTGTCTGGTGAATTCCCTTTATGATGTGTTTCAAGGCGGTCATGAAGGCTTTCAGGCGAAATATCGTGATATGCTGGGCGCAGGCGGATCCAAACGTCACAAAGAGCTTTTGGCACCTTTTGGTCTGGATGCCAGTGATCCCCAATTCTGGAAACGGGGCTTGAAGGTGGTTTCCGGGTTTATTGATAATCTGGAAGATGTGATCTAAATACAGTTTCTAGGGGCCTGATCCTACGTGGATTGCGGCACAAGGCGTTCTGGGGTGATGGGAATGGATATTGTTGTTCCTTCACCCTTTTCGCTTTCCACACGGATGCCCCAACCATGCAGCTGTACAAGTGATTGAACCAACGGAAGCCCAAGGCCGGTCCCTTCAAAACGGCGCGACATATGGCTTTCTACCTGACCAAAAACCTCAAGGGCTTTTTTAATCTCATCTTTGGTCATGCCGATCCCGCTATCACACACTTGTAAAAGCACTCCGCCGTTATCGGCATGTGAAATTTTCACACTGACCTGACCTTTTTTTTCGGTGAACTTAACTGCATTGGAAAGCAGGTTGATCAGAATTTGTTTCATGCGGGTTTTATCGGCAAAGACTTTGGGGAGGTCATCCTCTATCTGGACTTTTAAAATAACCTGACCTTGTTGGGCACGGTCCTTGATCAGGCGGATACTGGCTTGTGTGACTTCATGGAGGTCAACATCTTCTTCTTCCAAGACCATTTTTCCTGCTTCAATCCGTGAAACATCCAGCACATCGTTGATGACATCGAGCAAGTGAACGCCAGACGTATGGATCGTGGCGATATATTCATCATAGGCATCGGCGTTTTTCACAGGATCAAATATTTTCAGTTTGATGGCTTCGGAAAAACCGATGATGGCATTTAAGGGGGTGCGAAGTTCATGGGACATATTGGCTAGAAATTCTGATTTTGCCCGACTTGCCAGTTCGGCTGTTTCTTTGGCCTGTTGCAAATCCCTTTGGTGTTTGCTGAGGACAATATGAGTTTGATAGATAATGAAAAAGGCAAGACTTACGCAGACAATTGCAACAATGATAATGGCAATTTCACTGGTGTTCAGGGTTTCGCCTAATTCATTTTGGATGCTGACGATGTTATTTTCTGCTGCGGCAACGGTACTTTCTGACAAAATGAAGATCAAATCTGTGAAGTTACGTTGTTCATTCAGTGTTTGAACAATTCTCTCGTTAGTTTTTAGCTCGTTTTCTATGACGGAAAATAGGTTCTTATCGCCAGCAAGATAGCTGTTAAAACGATGTTCCAGCTTTAATAAATTGACCTTGAGGATGGGGTTGCGCATGGCAAGGGGGCCTGCTTCAAACGCGCTGATAGCTTCATGGAAATCACTGAAGGCTTGGATATATTGGTTGCGCAGTGGGGCCAGCATATTTTTATCTGTCATTTCAGCCACACCATTGAGCAAACTAACCATTAACGTCGCGTTGTTTCGCATGCTCATGGCATAATCAAGATTATGCAGGGCGTAATCTGTCAGCCCTGTAATCTTGTCTTTGATGTTTTGCCTTTCATCTTTGGTTGGGGCGGGGGGAAGCCCTCTGCTCAGTTGATGGGCGGTTCGGCTTCCTTCTAGCCGGGTCAGTGAGGTAACACCGTAGATCAGAGGGGAAAGGATATCGTCCATCTCATTTTGCAGGTTATGGACATCCTTCATGATGGCTTCATGTTGGGCGTGTTGATCAATGCGCTGATGGGTGAGTTGGCGTATTCGTAAGGTGAGTTGCCAGACTTTTTCACTATTTTTGACGAAAGCGTTAAATTCAGCGGTGCCTTCCTCATTGCTGAGATGGCGCAGGGAATGGCGCATGTCCTTATAATGTTTTTCCAGCCGGGTGATTTCTTCGGAAACATCCTGATGGGTTTGTTCCAGTGCAATTTTGGGGGCACCGGCTGCAATCAAGGCGGCGCGTTCTGATAAACGGATTGTTGCCGCCATACGTGGTATGGTTTTGCTTGTTGCATTTTCAACGACCCCGCCAAACATATCAAATGCGATTAAGGCAACGCTTGAGGCCAAAATCACAAGAGCGACAATACTGCTAAAGGCAATGAGTAGCCTTGTGCGAATGATATTTGCTTCCCCCTTATTCATTCGCCGCTCACTTAATCAGATTGTGATGTTTTAAGATGGTCGGGGCATTGGCTGGGGTGATGGTATCTGTGGGTAAGGTCAGGCGTTTTTCTATTTTTTCACCACCCAGATGTTTTAACGCCTGACGAATAGCATCGGCACCGGGGGTTTTATAAAGAAAGGTGGCGTCCAGCTTGCCTTCGTGAACCCACATGACACCTTCCCCCGGAATTGCATCAATCCCGATAAAGGCGATGTCTTTTTCTCGCCCGATATCGGATGCTGCAAGATAGGCACCATAGGCCATCGGGTCATTATGGGCATAGACAATATCAATTTTTGGATGTTGTTCCAGTGCATTGGCCGCAATTTCATAGGCTTTATCCTGTTTCCAGTCGCCGTCTTGAGGTTTGTTTAAAATCTGGATACCAGGTTCTTTTGAGATAATTTCCCAAAAACCGTTATGGCGGTCATGGGCCGGGGTGGACTTCATGCCCCCCCAAATTTCAAGGATCGTGCCTTTTGCTTTTCCTGTACCGCCCAATCGGGCAACCACATAGTTTCCAGCTGCGCGTCCGATCAGTTTGTTATCCCCGCCAATGAATTGTGTGTATTTATCATTGCTGATGTCACGATCTAGAACAAAAACGGGAATGCCTGCCTGATGGGCCTTGTTGACGACTTTTGTTAAACCGTCAGCTTCTTTTGGGGAAATCAAAATGGCATCAACCTTGCGGGCAATGAATTCTTCCATATCAGCGACTTGTTTGGGCACGCTATCTTGGCCGTTGCGTACCAGCAGGGTCAGGTTCTTGTGTTTTTCCGCTTCACTGCGTAACTCTTGATTAAAAAGGATACGCCAAGGTTCGGTTGTTGTGGCTTGTGAAAAGCCGATGACATATTTGGTTTGTGCGGTCCCCGCTGTGGCAAAAAATACTCCAAATGCAAACAAAAGGAGGCCGAAAAAGGGAAACACGTTCCGTTGTGGTAAGAAAAGTCCCATGGAACACCTGCCTGTTATGATTGTATTTTATATATTTTTATTAAATAGGATGGACTGGTGGGGAGTCAAAGGTAATCCTGAAAATATATCTTTGAAATTTGTAGTATTTTGCCTTTCAATAAAAAGCTCTTGTTCTTTGTCTTTCTATTGCGCATGATATTTCTTAAATACAAAGAATTACGCCAAAATCACGCCTGAGATTAAGAGATTGACTGAACAAAAAAGACGGAAAAGCGTTCTTTCGCAAATTATTGAAAGTACGCCTGTTCCGACATTCGTTATAGATACGCAGCATCGTATCATCCATTGGAATATGGCTTGTGAAAATGTCACAGGCATTCGTGCTGATAAGATGATTGGCACGCAAAAAGCATGGGTTGCTTTTTACGCTGATGAGCGCCCGACGATGGCGGATATTGTACTGGATGGCAACCCGGACGATATCGAGACGTTTTATTCAGGCAAATACCATAAGTCGGATGTGTTAGACGGTGTTTGGGAGGCCGAAGACTTCTTTCCGCATTTTCCTGATGGCGGCAAATGGCTGTCTTTCAGTGCAACCATTTTAGAAGATGAAGAAGGCCGTGTTATTGGGGCTGTGGAAACATTGCGCGATATCACCAAGCAGAAGAATTACGAAAAGTCTCTGAAAAAAAATCAGAAAATTCTGTCCGAAGTCATTGATGGTTGTCCGGTTCCGATGTTTGTTCTTAATGATGAACACCAAGTCACCCACTGGAATAAGGCATGTGAATCCATTATCGGAACGCCCGCAGATGAGGTTGTGGGGACAAAGGAACAGTGGAAAGCATTTTATGACGAGGAACGTCCCGTTCTTGCCGATTTGGTGATGAACAACAGTTATGATGCCATTAGTGAGTTTTACAAAGGGATCTGGGCAGCCTCCCCGTTAATTGAGGAAGGGTGGGAGGCAACTGATTATTTCCCCAACTTCAGGTCCGGGGCAAAGTGGTTATATTTTACAGCAGCACCGTTGCGCAGTGATGATGGCGAAATTTTTGGTGCAGTGGAGACGTTGCAAGATGTCAGTAACCAGAAACAATATGAAGCCAAACTGGAATTTCAGGCCAACCATGATGCGCTGACGGGGCTTGCGAACCGGACCTTGCTGACAGACCGTATCAAGCAGGCGATTGCGCATGCTGAACGTGATAATCGTTTGTTGTCTCTGTTATTTATTGATCTGGATAATTTCAAAACCATCAATGATACGTTGGGGCATAATGTCGGGGATCAACTGATTTGTGAAACCGCAAAGAAAATTTCCAATGCGGTGCGCACCGGGGACACGGTGGCGCGTTTGGGTGGGGATGAATTTGTGGTTTTGCTGTTTGCTCCGGAAAGTGAAGATCATGTCACTGATATTGTACAGCGCCTGACCGAAGAAGTTGCCACCAGCTTTTGTCATAATGGTCAGGACTTGCATGTGGGATGCAGTGTCGGGGTTGCGATGTTCCCGCAAGATGGGGGGGATGTTGAAACCTTGATGAAAAATGCTGACAGCGCCATGTATCTGGCCAAGGCAACGGAGAAAGGGAGCTTTTGCTTCTTTACACAGGATTTAACAGATCGTGCCCTGCGGCGTTTACAGATTGAAAATGACCTTCATAAAGCGATTGATCGCCATGAATTTTATTTGGAATATCAGCCGATTTATGAATTGGCGACAGGGAAAATTATTGCGGCAGAGGCTTTGCTGCGCTGGAACCATCCGGAACAGGGGCTGATTAACCCGGTTGATTTTATTCATATCGCCGAAGAAACCAGCATGATTGTGGACATCGGTGAGTGGGTGTTACGCACTGCGGCCAAAGAAGCCATGTATTGGCACGAAGAACTGGGCAAGACCTTGCGGATTTCCATTAATGTATCGGCGCGCCAGTTCAGAAATCATGAAATTCATGAAGCTTTGGAACGGGTGTATAATGACATCGGCCATCCCGGCTTTAATATTGAGCTGGAGCTGACGGAAAACCTGGTCATGCATAATCCGGAACGGGCAGAAGAAAGTCTGGCGAAATTACGTGAGATGGGTGTCTGCCTTGCCATGGATGATTTCGGTACAGGCTATTCCAGTCTGGCATACTTGCGCCGTTTCCCCTTTGACATGATCAAAATTGATAAGGCTTTTGTCGATGACCTTGGCAAAAACAAGGAAGCCGAAGCCATTGTGCGTGCCATGTTGGAATTGGGCCGTGCCCTTGGCTTGCGTATGTTGGCCGAAGGGGTAGAAACGGAATTGCAGCGTACGTTTCTGGCCCGTGAAGGCTGTGATGAAGTTCAGGGGTTTCTTTTCTCGCGACCAAAGAAAGTCGAAAATTTCCGAGAGATGTTACGCAAAGAGACCTTTTAATAGACGCTACCCATCCCACAATTGTTCGCCACCGGGCAGGGCACGCCGTGCCTTGATGACAAGTTCGGGCTGGAGGTCTGCCTGATCACAAAAGGCGAGTAAGGCCCCTTCGTCGGAAAGAAGAAAATCAAGAATACCAGCCAGAAAGGCCGGGTCTGAAATTTGTTCTTTCAGGTCATCAACACCTGCCCCGCTTTGTGCCAGAAGCCCATGTAAGGCGCGTTCATCACTGCCGATAAAGGTGATGGCTTGCAGGGCGATAACTTCCGCCTGTTCCTGCTTCATTATTGGGCTGTCTCTTCGTGGCTGTCCTGATGCTCTTCACGGATATCCAGCACTTTGGGCAAAATATCAATGAATTTTGGCACAAGGTTTGGATCAAAATGCGTGCCTGCATTTTCTTTCAGGAACTCAATAGCCTCTTCAATCGTCCAGGCTTTTTTATAAGGGCGCCAGGAGGTCAGGGCATCAAAAACATCACAGATGGCTGCAATACGCCCTTCCAGTGGGATTTCTTCACCTTTTAAACCGTTAGGATAACCCGTTCCATCCCATCTTTCATGGTGGGTCAGGGCAATCGTGCGTGCCATCTGGACCATTTCAGACTCGTTATCTGCCAAAATACCTGCGCCCAAATGGGCATGGGTTTGCATGGTATTCCATTCATCTGAGGTCAGCTTGCCGGGTTTAAGAAGGATATGGTCCGGGATGCCGATTTTGCCGACATCATGCATGGGGCTGGCATAAAGGATCATCTCGGCATGGCGTTCAGAAAGGCCGAGGGCCAGAGCCAAAGCCTGACAGGATTTGGACATGCGGATAACATGTTCCCCTGTTTCGTTATCGCGATATTCACCCGCGCGGCCCAGACAGCGAATAATATCCAGCTGGGATTTTCGCAATTCTGCGGTGGCTTCATGAACTTTTTCTTCCAGCGTATGGCTATATTCTTTTTGTTGTTTGTAAAGGTGGCGAATTTCAAGCGAATTGTGAATGCGCTGAAGCACCTCGGCATGCTGGAAGGGTTTGGTGACAAAATCACGTGCCCCAAGATCAAGGGAACGCAAGCGGGTGTCCATATCTGTCTGGGCGGTTAAGACCAGTACAGGCAGGTAGTCATCCTGATCATGGTGTTCTTTTAATTGTTCCATGACTTCAAAGCCATTGAGCTTCGGCATCTGGATATCCAGCAAAATCAAGTCAAAATCATGTTCTTCATGAAGAGATCGCACCACGGTCGGGTCCGTTGTACTCGTGATATTGTGGTAATCTTCTTGTTGTAGCAGTGCTTCCAAGAGCAATACATTGGAAGGGTTGTCATCAACAACCAGAATTTTTGAGTCTTTTAGTGTCTCTAGTTTTACTGCCATTCGGCTCTCCCTGGCGCCGTCTTTTTCTATTTTCTAGCATACCTGAATGGCGCATGCCAAAGGAGATTAACATAAAAATTAATTTTTATTTGTAGCGACAAGAAACGGCGTGTCTTTGTTGCAGCGCGGTAAGTCGATCCAGAAGCTGCTTCCCTTGTTCAAGGTTGTCGTATATCCAATTTTTCCCCCCATCAATTGGGAAAGGTGTTTACAAATTGTCAGCCCCAGTCCTGTCCCTTCGATCCCTCTGCTATGGGCATTTAAGCGATTGAAGGGTTCAAAAATATCTTCTTGATGGCCTTGGGGGATACCTTGTCCGGTATCTTTGACCTTAATGCGGATTTTCCCACCTTCTTGTTGATGGCAAGAAAGTGTCACCCGGCCCCCTTTGCGATTGTATTTGATAGCGTTTGAGATCAGATGCATCATAATTTGTTGCAGGCGGGCATGATCGGCAAGGACCAGATATTGCGTATCGTCTGATTGTTTGATTTGAACGATGACATCATTTTTACGGGCAAAGTCCAAATTAAGATCAATACAGGCCAGAAAGATTTCCTGCATATCAATTGTTTGCAGGGACAGGCTGACTTTGCCGCTTTCAATCGCGGCGATATCAATAGCCTCGTTGATAAGCTTGAGCAGATGTTCCCCCGCTTTGAACATATGGGTTACAAAGTTCAGCTGCTGTTCATTCAGGTTGCCTTCTGTATTGTTATTCAGAATTTGTGCAAAGCCTAGGATCGCATTAAGGGGCGTGCGTAGCTCGTGGCTCATGGTGGAAAGAAAATGTGATTTCGCCTGACTGGTGGTTTCAATATCTTTCATGGCCTGGCGCAGGACTTCTTCTGCGGCAATGCGTTCTGAAATATCATCAAAGACAACCACCTTGCCACTGACGCCTTTTTCATCCTGAATGGGAGTGATGGTGATCTTGATGGGAAGGCGGCGTTTGGATTTGCAGCGAATTTCGCTTTCCCCATGATAAGGTTTATTCGGGTTAGCCTCATAAAAGGCGTCGTCTTCAATAAGGTTGAGCAAAGACTTGTTCTTTAGCTCATCCGTATCATAGCCCAGCAGTTTTGCTGCAGCAGGGTTGATAAACTGGATAATGTTATGCGTATCCACCCCTAAAATGCCAGCTCCCGCAGCAGACAGGATCAGCTTGTTTTGCTCACTCAGGTTTTGAATAGCCTGTTCTGCCCGTGTGATATCGGACAGATCAACAACCCAGCTGAAAATACGGCGCACCCCGTCAATGGTAATGATTTGGGAGGTCAGCAGCATCGGGAAAGTCTTGCCGTTTTTGCGTTTCCCCAGACAGCGAAAGGTGGTGGGGATGGTATTTTGATGCAGGGCCGCCAGCAGCTCAACCCGGTTATCTGGATTGGCATAGAAATCAAGAACGCTTAAGTCATCTGTATCGTCTGGCTCATAGCCGAAGATTTCAAGCAGACGTGAATTTAGATAATAAATTGCCCCGTTGAGTTCGACAAGAATTGCCCCAACCGGGCTGAGTTCCAGATAGCTGCGAAATTCGGTTTCCCGTTTTTCCAAGGCGGCTTTGGTATTATGGGCTTCGGTAATATCTTCATAAACGGTGACAAGCCCCCCATCAGGCAGCGGAGAGGTGGAAACAGAAATCACTTGTCCGTTGGGGCGTGTGCGTGTGATTTTCAGTTTTTTGCGCAGGCGTAGTTGTTTCAGGCGTTCTTGTAAAATGTCTTCGGAAAAATGCGGGCCGTATTCGCTGTTGGCAATATTATAGCGAATGATATTTTCCAAAGGGAGACCGGGCTTTAGAAAACCGTCAGGATAGCCAAACAGGCTTTGGAAATGTTGATTGTAAAGGCATAGATTGAAGTCAGCATCAAACAGGCTGAATCCCTGATCCAGTTGATCAAGTGCTTGTACAATCAGCCTTGTTTCCGGCGTTAGGTTTTTTAGGCCCGCATAATCAGACATTTGACCCTGTTTAAGTCAATTTATATTCTTGATTTAACCAGGCTAGATTAATTCGCTTTAGCCTTTAGGGCAAGTCTGAGTACCCTGATTTTATGAAAAAATCATACTTTAGATGTAAATTGCAAGCTTTGGGAGGAAATGGCGGTCCCGGCGCGATTCGAACGCACGGCCTTTTGCTTCGGAGGCAAACGCTCTATCCAACTGAGCTACGGGACCTTATCCAAGTCGAAAAGTGGGCGCACAATACAAGACATGATCTGCTTCGTAAAGTAGGCATCGCATTAATTTTTAACGAAGCTAATTTTATACATTCCAAAGTGATATAAATAGGGTTATGTGTTGATTTGCTGGTCTTGAATATTTATCTTCGGGGCTTATTTCTGGGTGAAGGAGTTTTTTATGCAAAAAATGTCAAAATTTTGTGCAGTTTTGCTTGTTTCTGCAGGTGTTTCTTCTATGGCGCAAGCCAGTGAGAAGGTTTTTACCTTTTCGGTTGTGCCGCAACAATCGGCAAGCAAGACAGCTGCAATCTGGAACCCTGTCTTGAAATATCTTGGGGAAAAAACAGGCCAGAAGTTTAAACTTTCAACAGCCAAGAATATTCCTACTTTTGAAAAACGTTTGGCAAATGGCGAAGCCGATTTTTCCTATATGAACCCTTATCATTATACGGTTTTTCATGAACGTTCCGGCTATAATGCCATTGCACGGGCCAAGGACAAGCGGATTAAGGGTATTGTTGTTGTGCGTAAAGACAGCCCCCTTGGCAAACTTGAAGAACTGAACGGGCAAACTCTTGCTTTCCCATCACCTGCTGCCTTTGCTGCCAGTGTGTTGCCGCGTGGTTATTTGAAGGCCAATAACATCAATATCACACCGAAATATGTGTCGTCACATGATTCTGTTTACTTGAATGTGATGAAAGGGCGTATGGTTGCGGGTGGGGGTATTATGCGTACCTTTAACAATACAAAACCGGAAGTGCGCGAACAGTTGAAAATCCTGTGGACGACCAAAGGCTATACACCGCATGCGATTGCTGCTCATAAGCGGGTTGATCCTAAAATTGTAACAGCTGTTCAACAGGCCCTTGTCGATTTATCTGCAACAGAACAAGGTCTTGCCATGGTGGGGAAGATGAAACTGAAAGGTTTTATCAAGGCACAGAACGAAGATTGGGATGATGTGCGCAGCTTGAAGCTCAACCAGCTTTAAGATCATTTGGTTGGACCGTTTGCTATGTCATTAAGGCTCAAGACCATCCTTGGGATTGCCATTATCGAAGGCTTGCTGTTGCTGGCCTTAATTATGATGAGCCTTAATGTCTTTAGTGCCACGCTGGATCAGGAGCTGGTGAAATATGGGACATCGACGTCCCGTATTTTTGCGGCCACCACGCGTGATGCGGTGATTGAAAGCGATCTGGCGACGCTTGACAGTTTTGCCGACAGCGTTCTGGAAAATCCGGGCATGGTCTATGTGCGGGTTTTGGATAGTCAGGAAGAGGTTCTGGTTGAAAAGGGGGAGGAGCGTTTTCTCAAGGCCCCGTTTGTCCCTGATGAAAGTTTAGCCCAAGCTAAAAACGATGGTGTGTATGATACCTTTGCCGATATTCGGGAAGATGACTTTTTCATTGGTCGGGTTGAGCTTGGGATTGAAGCCAGCCGCTTGAACCAGATTTTGGTGGACACACGTAATAAAGCCACGGTTATTGCCTTGGTTGAAATTATGTTGGTCGGTTTGTTTTCCCTGATTTTGGGAACTTATCTGACCCGCCAAATTTTGAATTTGAAACAGGCAACGCAGCGTCTTGTTTCTGGTGATCTTGGGCATGAGGTTACTGTTAAATCCAATGATGAGATTGGGGACCTCGGGCATAGTTTCAATGCCATGTCGCGAAAGCTCAAGGAAGCCCACGTACAGTTGGATGAGCAACGGGCCTATCTGGAAAGTGTAATTTTCAATATTCTTGATGGGATCATTATTTTTGATCGTGAGGGGCTGATTCAAGATTGCAACCCGGCGATTAAAACCATTTTCGGCTATGACAAAGAAGAAGTTGTCGGGAAAAATATTTCAATTCTTTTGCCTGAAGGTCAGCATAAAAGGCGTCATCAGGAATATTTGGCCTCTCCGGTATTGATGGAGAGAGTTCTACAGGCCAAAAGAGAATTGGTTGCTGAGAAAAAAGACGGCAGCAAAGTCTATATTGAACTATCCATTAATCAGATGGATGACCATAGGGGCGAAGAACATTTCGTAACGATCATCACGGATATTTCCCGGCGCAAGCAAGATGAAATCAGGTTGCAGGTGGCTTTGGACAAGGCCCATCAGGCCAGTAAGGCCAAATCTGAATTCCTGGCGGCAATGAGCCACGAAATTCGCACGCCGATGAATGGGATCATCGGAACGGCAGATTTGCTTTCCAGCACAGGGCTGAACCCGGAACAAGCGGGCTATGTCGACACCATCTGCCATTCCGGGGATATGCTGCTGACGATCATTAATGATATTTTGGACTATTCCAAGATTGAGGCGGGACAGATGAATTTGGAATCTGTTCCCTTCGTTCTCAATGATTTGGCGAAAAGTGTGATTGATCTGTTACAGGCCCGCGCTGATGAAAAGGGGCTGAAACTTGTCTATCAACACAGTGGTGATCTGAAAGGCATGTTTATCGGGGACCCAACCCGCCTGAGACAGGTTTTATTTAATCTGTTGGGTAATGCCATTAAGTTTACAGAGCGGGGACAGGTTTCCTTGATGGTGAAGCCCTCAGCAGCCGGGCATTTATATTTTGCTGTGACAGATACCGGTGTGGGGATTTCAGAAGACCACCAGGAAAAGATTTTTGAAAGTTTCAGTCAAGCCGATGGTACCATCACGCGTAAATTTGGTGGGACGGGGTTAGGGCTGGCTATTTGTTCCAAAATTGTCCAGATCATGGGCGGTGAGATTGGTGTGCAAAGTATAGAAGGCCAGGGCAGTACTTTCTGGTTTGATGTGCCCCTGACCTATCAGCATGTTGCTGTCGCAGAAGAAAAAACGGTGCAAGAACCTGCTCCAGTATCCAATGAAAGTAGCACAGCCGACATTGGCACAAAGAAGATTTTGGTGGCTGAAGATAATGATGTGAACCGGGAAATTGTACGCATGTATCTTGAAAAAATGGGCCATGAGTGTGTCTTGGCGGAAAATGGCCTGGAAGCCCTTGGTGCTGTGACGCAAGATCAATTCGATCTGATCCTGATGGACATGCAAATGCCTGAAATGGATGGCTTAAGTGCAACGCGTGAAATCAGAAAATTGTCATCTGAGTTGGGCGCTATTCCGATTATTGCATTGACGGCCAATGCCTTGCATGAAGATCGTGAAAGATGCTTTGAAGCTGGTATGACGGGATTCTTAGCCAAGCCGATCAAGAAAAAAGAGCTGGAAGAAGCTTTGATTACGGCGCTGTCTTAGGACCTGACCTAGCGTTTGCGCCGCTCTATACTGACGTCATAATGGCGACAACGCCGGTCGGGGCCTTTGTATGTTGGGCCGTTGATAAAGGGCTTGGGGTGTGTAATCAAGGAAACGATATGGCTGTATAATGAACGCGCACTAAAGGGTTTGACGAGGAATTCATTAACCCCAACGTCACGGGCCTGACTGACACTGGAGATATCGGTGACGGCACTCACCATCAAGATGTGGGCATATTGATAACTTTCGAAATCGGCCTGTCTGATTTTCTGGACCAGATCAATCGTTGTGCTGTCTTGTAAGGCGTATTCCATGATTAGGATATGAGGATAGCCGCAATTGAGAATATCCCAAAAATCCTCTTCGCTGAGGGTGATGAGAACTTTCTGAAAACCAAAATTTTCCAGATAAGTCTTTATGATATGGGCCGAAGCTTCATCACGTTCTAAAACAAGTGCGGTGAGTTTTTGAAAATTCATACGTGCCCGGTCACTCATTCTTTTTCTCCAAACCAGTTTTTGGGCAAGTTGTAGTCTTTCAACAGGTCTGTAATCTCCTGATTATGTTTTTTGACGATTTCCTTATAGCCAAAATCCGTCAGGGCAATATGTTTTAAGTGCCAGTTTTTATAGCGAATGGCTTTTTCCAGCAGGCTGTCGTTATTGGGGGAGTTCAGGCTTTCATTGCGGATATCCACAATCTCGGCCAATAGATTTTCATGCTCTTTTTTATGGTCTTCCAATGACGGGTCGCCAAATTTCTCAAGGATCATTTCCTCGCGCCCAAAATGGATACGTGTGTAGGCTTCTAACATGACGATAATGCTATCGGTAATGAAAAGACTGCCTTGTTTTTCGTATTCCCGGTACAGCATTTTGATCAGATGTAAAATATAGCGGTGATCTTCGTCAAATTCATTACATCCGGTGCGATAGGCGGCTTTGAAATTAAAGTCTTCTGCGCAAACCCGTTCTGCAACAATTGGGCGGTAATGCTTTTTACCGTTTTTGCCGGCCAGTATTTCAGTCAGCTTTTCCTGACTATCAACATTGCGTTCCAAAATGTCGGCAAAATCATCATCAATTTCAAAATTATTTTTATAATCATGTAGGAGCTTATGCAGGCGTTCCAGCAGCCGTGTACCTAAATCTCCACCTTTGCCGATAAGCTTGTGTGTCAAAATAAGCTGAATGGAATTGCTGAAAGCTTTGAGAATTCGAACTCTATGAATTGGTTGAGCTTGCGGGGCGGTGATTTGATCAAGAAAACGATCCAGCTGATCGCCCACAATACTAAGCAAGGGATAGTTATAGCAGTCCCCCTGTGCCTTAAGGTCATAAGTCTTATGCTGAATTGACGGGAGTTGTTGACCTAATGTGACTGGGTTGACGACCAGCGTGCTGATCACTTCGTTGAGTTGTGCAACCAGCTTTTCACATAGAGAGATAAAATGCCCTGATTGTGAAAGAAGGGCCTTATTTGCTTTTACAAGAATTTGGTTATCAACGAGATTGACCTCGTGCAGGTTCACAAGATTACGCAATGCAGGGGTGAGGGCAGGTGTAAAGCTTTTCAGGGCAGGGCATTCTCCCTTTTTGACCCGTCGGGCAGCTTCGGCCAAGGAGTCGGCCTCGACCTTATAGAGTTTGAGCTCCTGAAACTGGTCTGTTTTTTCTTCCAGATCGAAATTGGCACAAATATCTGTCCAATAAGTTGCGGCCTCCTGCTTTCCCCAGAAGCTGGAAAAGTCTCTTTCCCCAGACTTGCGTATGGTTTGAACGACGTACATTTACCCCTATCCACTTTTAAAGTGCTGTTTTTATTTACATTATACAAAAAAAGGGGAGGGTTGAATTGATTCTTGTTAACTGAACTCTAAATTTTTAACTTTATTTAAAATAAAGATATGGTTTTTCTTATCTATTTTGTACATTAGTATAAACTGACAAAGACGCACTTATAGGGAACGATAGGACTGAGAGATGAATCAAACGCGTGCCGTTATTTTGATGGTGACATTTGCCTACCTTTGCCTATTCGGTATTTATTATGTGACGATGAATTTGTCGGAAGAATTGTTGCGCAAATCCATCACACAGGCAACGCAGTCGGCCAATCAGACGGTTACCAAAATCTTTGTGAATGATGTGTATCCCGATATTACAGAACAGCTTGACCTTGATGACCGGGCGGAGGGACTAACAGGGGAGGCTTTGGACATCGTTGATCATAAAGTCCGTTCATTCATGTTTGGCACGGATGTCTTGAAGGTCAAAGTCTTTAACCTGGCTGGGTTGACGGTCTATTCCACCGAACATGCCCAGATTAATCAAAGCCGTGAAGATAATTCAGCGTTTCAGACCGCAGCTCAAGGCGGTCTTGGTAGCCAGATCACCCATAAAGGAAAATTTTCCGCGATTGATCAGATGGTCTTTGATCGTGATCTTGTTTCTTCCTATATTCCAATTCGTGACAAGAAACGGCGTATTCTTGGTGTGCTGGAGGTTTATACGGATCGAACAGCTGAATTGGCAAAAGTTGCGGGTTTTCTTAATCAGCTGAAATCAACACTGATTATTGCCTTGAGCATAACCGGATTGGGGATAAGCCTCTTGATGTGGGTATCGCTTTATCGCAAAGTAGACAAGTCGACAGACGAATAATGCATGAGGGTATGAAGGTCAATGGCAAGATTTTTAGGGGGCATTGAGGCACGTATTGCTGTGACCTTGACGGCGGCGTCTTTGGTGCTGGCTGTCGTTATTCTGCTTTTGGCCCATACCTATACCAGAAATACCGATAATACAGCTTTGGTGATTGCGGCAAAATCTTATTCCCACGCCATTTCGTCTTTTAGAAATTTTTATGCCAATGTTTTGCTGGATAATATTCACACTGATGCCGTGGATATTACCCATGAATATGCCAAAAAAGAAAATGCCCTGCCGATCCCTGCGACATTTACCATTGATTTGGTCAGTTTTCTAAATGGCACAGATACAACACTGCATGTCACACTGGGCAGTCAATACCCTTTTCCCTGGCGCAAGGATCGTAAGATTGATGCCTTTACTCTGGAAGCGATCAGCTATTTTTCCGCTAACCCAAGTGATGATTATTACAAGATTGTTGAAAGGGCAGGGGAACGATATCTGAAATTTGCCACGCCCATTATCATGGGGGAGGGTTGTGTCGGGTGCCACAATAGCCACCCCGATACCCCTAAAAATGATTGGAAAATTGGGGATGTCCGTGGGGTGCAGGTTGTGAGCCTGCCTGATACGAGTATTGCCGGGCGCAGTGATATCTGGTTTGCCTATCTGGTCTTGTCTTTTGCAGTCTTCCTCATCATTACGTTTTCAGCCGTTGCCCTTTTGTTAAAGCGAAACAAGGCGGTGCTGGATGATTTGAATGATGAAACCGCCCGCTTGGCCCAAGCCAACCAATCCTTGAGCGCAAAGGATAAGGACCTGCGGGAGGCATTGGATAAGGCCAAGGCAGCCAGCGAAGCCAAGTCTGAATTTTTGGCAACCATGAGCCATGAAATCCGCACCCCTATGAACGGTGTGATCGGGATGACAGGGTTATTGCTGGAAAGCCCCTTAAATGATCAACAGCAACATTATGCCCAGACGATTAGAGGATCTGGGGAGGCATTGCTTCACATCATCAATGATATTCTGGATTATTCCAAGATGGAAGCTGGGCGCTTGCGCCTTGAAATGGAAACCATCCCTGTACGGACCTTGATTGAAGAAATTATCGAGCTGCTGGGGCCACGGGCTTATGAAAAGGATATTGAGCTGGCTTATCTTGTTGCCCCAGAAGTTGCGCCTTTCTACGAAGGGGATTCCGGGCGTTTACGTCAAATTCTTCTAAACTTGATTGGGAATTCGATCAAGTTTACGGAAAAAGGCGGGGTGTCGCTGGAATTGTCCTTACAGGCAGATGGTGCGTTGCGTTTTGCTATTCGGGATACCGGGATTGGCATTTCGCAAGCCCAACAGGAAAAACTATTTGCCAGCTTTAGTCAGGTTGATTCTTCCATTGCCCGTCGTTTTGGCGGAACTGGGCTGGGGCTTGCGATCTCCAAACAGTTGGTGGAATTGATGCAAGGCCGGATCGGTGTAGAAAGCGAACTGGGTCAGGGCAGTTGTTTTTGGTTTGAAATCCCCTTGAATGTTCTGGACTTAGGGGAACTGCCGTCCCGTGCTGGGCAAACTTCATGGGATCATCCGCTATCTGCTTTGATCATTGATGATAATCAGGTCAATCGTGAAATCTTTGAACGTCAGATGGAAGGCTGGAATATTCAAAGTGATACATGTGCATCTGTTCAGGATGCAGCTCACAAAATGCGGGAAAGAGAGTATGACTTCCTGCTTCTCGATATTCAGATGCCGGAACAGTCGGGCCTGGACTTGCTGGAAGACCCTGCCTTTAAACAAAATGTGACAAAGACAAAGGTGATTGTTGCCTCCTCCATTCATAAAGAAGAGCTGGCAGGGGGGGGAAGTCTGGAAAAGGCAGATGTATTCCTGACAAAACCTGTGCATCAATCCAATTTATATAATGCCATTGTCGATTTGTTTGCGCCGGGTGATGTCAAAAAAGTTGTCGCCCCGAAACCTGTCGAGCCAAAGAAGCTTGTTTCTGAGTTGTCCTTGCGGGTGCTGGTTGCAGAAGACAATTATGTCAACCAAGAGGTCGTGACGGGCTTTTTGCGCCGTATGGGCCATCATAGCGATGTGGTTGGCAATGGATTGGAAGCTGTTGAGGCTGTCAAAACCATTCCATATGATTTGGTGTTAATGGATGTGCAAATGCCTAATATGGATGGCTATGCCGCTACACGCGAGATCCGAAAACTGGCAGCCCCGTTATGCGATATCCCGATTATTGCGGTGACGGCGAATGCCATGAAAGGTGATGCTGAAAAATGTCTGGAAGCTGGCATGGACCAATATTTGGCAAAACCGATTAACAAGGCTGAATTATTCAATGCCATTGCGCAGACTTTCGGTGTGGAGGTTACACAGGAAGAAGAGCCTCGCCCGTCTGTTCAGCCTGTACCAGAAGCTGGTGGCCCTTGTCCGCTTGATTGGGAGTTCCTCCACGGGCGTGAAGAGGATTTGGATAAGGATAGTGTTGAAATGTTGCTGGGGAACTTCTTTGGCAACCTTCCTGAACGTATCGAAAAACTTACAGAGGCAGTAAAACAGGGTGATCATACGTCCTTGAAAAAGGAAGCGCATAGCCTGAAAGGGGTTAGTGCGAACATGGGGCTGAGCAAAATGTCTGAGATCGCCCATGACTTTGAAGGCGAGATTGAGCTCGGTGAAAATTCCCAAGGCTTGGAAATGTGTCAACAGCTCTCTGTTATTGCGGAACAAAGCCGTATTGAATTGTTAAAACGCTATGAGTTTTAAGCACTTTTATCAGCTTCTTCTTTGAGAATATGGATGTCTTCCCCGAGAACTTCGTTGATTGTTGTGACAAGGGTTGTCCAGTTAAGGGGCTTGGAGACATAAGCATCCATGCCTGCTTGTAAATAACTGTCGATATGTTCCTTAATCGCATCCGCTGTAACCGCGATGATGGGGATTTCTGTATTTTTTTTGCGAATTTCTTCTGTCGCCTGTGGTCCATCCATCTCAGGCATTCGTACATCCATTAAAATAATATCAAAATGATCGCTGTGATGAAGTTCAACGGCTTCTTTTCCATTATTGGCAATTTCAAGATGATGCCCATATGCAGACAGGAAGTTTTGCATGATTTTCTGATTAACCAGATTATCTTCTGCAACGAGAATCTTTAGAGGGCGCACGGCGTGGTAACTGCTGGCACGGATCTCTTTTTCTTTGCGGCCAATCGCTTGTTGGACAGGGTGGTAGGGCAGGGTAAACCAGAATGTACTGCCTGTCCCTTCAATGCTGGTGACACCAATTTCACCACCGAGAAGTTCGGTCAGCTTCTTACAGATCACTAGGCCAAGTCCTGTCCCTTCATATTTGCGTGAAATAGAAGCATCAGCTTGTGTAAATTGATTAAACAGGTTGGCAATGGTCTTTTCATGGATACCAATGCCGGTATCGGTAATGGTGAATTTGAGATACGGATTGGTGCCTGTATCAGTCAGGGACTGGCATGTCAGTTTCACCTGACCTTCGTGGGTGAATTTATGGGCATTGCCGATCAGGTTGACAAGAATTTGGCGAATGCGTGTTGGATCTGAACGGATTTCACGGGGGAAACCGTCTTCATATTCAATAAATGTTGGCACCTCTTTACCTGCAGGATGAGCCTTTTTGAACATAGAGGCCACATCATCAATCAAATCCTCTAAATGAAAATCAATATGTTCGACTTCCATTTTGCCGGCTTCAAGTTTGGACATATCAAGAATATCATTGATGATCCTGAGCAGGGAGTTCGTCGACCCTTTAATACTGTTGACCAATTCCTTATTGTCATTTGAAAGGTCTGCTTCCAACAGCATATCAGAAAACCCGATAACGCCGGTCATGGGGGTGCGTAGTTCGTGGCTCATGGAGGCGAGGAATTCTGATTTGGCCTTGTTTGCTTGTTCAGCAGCGGTTTTTTCTGTCAGGGTCCGCTGATGGGCTTCTTTTAATTCCGTAATATCACTGACTAAGGTTACGGTATTGCCATCCAGTGTCAGGTTACGTGTGACCTGAAAGATTTGGCCGTCGGGTCGATGGTCTTCGAAAGTTTTATTGCTGGGATTCTTAAGAGAATTCACCCGTGTTTGTACCAATTCATCAATGTTCCCTTCACCATAATCGCCCCGTTCTGCCAGATAACGCAGGAAGCTGGGGTAATAGGCACCAGGCTGCAAATATTCTTTGGGGGCATGATAAAGGGCGGGGAAGGCATCACTGCTGAAAATAATCTTTAGGTCAGGACCTGTGAGAACCATGGCACCGGGGAAATGGTCTAAGGCAATACGTAGACGTTTCTCATTTTCTTCGGCCTGCTTTTTTGATTTTTCCAGTCGTGCATGGGACTTGTTTGTTTGAAAAATGAAAAGAAGCAATCCAAATGTAACAGCAACGGCAGTGAAGCCTGAAATGACAAGTTCCCGGTGAATGTGATGATGGCCCTGCGTCCCCGCAAAAGAGTGATCAATACAGGATATGATGTAGATATCAGAAAGGGATTTGGAACTGTTTGAGGGGGAAAAGCGGGAAGACTGAATTTTGCGATAAACCCATTTCTGATCCTTTCCTTTCTCCTTAATGATATCGGTTTGGCCTGCCAGAACTTTTTGCCATATCGTGGGGTGCTGCCATTTGAAACCGACTTCTTTATCAAACATAAAGCCCCAGTTATTGTCTGCATTAGGGCTGGACAGGCTATACCCATCTGCAGTGACAATATAACGCTTGGCATGGGTTTCTATTTCTGAGGAAGGAAGGTTCAGCAAGCCAGATGCATCATGGTTGATGATGAGATAGCCAATTTTCAGGTCCTGCTTGTAAATGGGGGTGGCCACACGAAAAATAGGCTGGATCGGTTCGACGATTTGCCCAAATTCAACGTTCAGGTCCAGCTGGCTGAGGAAAACCTGATTCTCAGTAAGTTTTTGTGCCTCTTTGACATAATATCGTTGGGATTTATCCTGTAGACCCTCTTGGGGAACGATTTCAATCTGATCTTTGTTATTCAGGCGCAAAATTTCACGGCCATTCAGGTCTGTGACGCGAATTTGCAGATAATTCTTATTGATCTGCAACAGCCTTTTATATCTTTCAGACAAGAGTGTCTGGTCACTGGGGTGACGGTTGATAATGAAATTGATTAGTTCCAGTGAATGGGCCAGGTAGCGGGTGTCATTGGTGATTTTTTCAAGGTCTTTTGCAAAAAGTGCAGTTTGTCGGCTTAATAAGTTGTTTTCCGATGTGCTCACTTCTTTTTGCATGTTTTCATGCAGCCAACTTGCAAGCAAAAGCCATAGGGCCAATGGGATGATGATGGATGCAATAATCGCAAATATATATTTTTGTCTTATTGAAAAAATCATAATAATCCCTTGTTCACATCTGCGCAGCCTATCCTATCTTGTCGCTTTATTGAAGGGGGAAGAATACTTAATGTATTAAGGGTTTTGTTTGTATTGTTGAAATTGTCGTAATAGTATTTTGCAATTGAATGCTGTTATAAAACAGTTCCGATATAAAAGGGCGCTTTTTATAAGCAATCTCTAGTTTAGTTTGTGCTTTTGAGCGATCTCATGTAAAACAATCGGCAGATTTTGTTCCTCAAAAGGGGTGGGAAATGAAGCAAGACAAAAACTTGGCGTGGCAATTGATGCCTGTGCAATTGTTGGCCGCAATTGTTTTTGCTGGGGCTGTTTTCTTTCTTTTTCCCTATCTTTCGCAAAAAAATGCTGAAGATCAGGCGATTAGCACCGCAGGCCAGCTGGCCCATCAGGTGAAGACATTACGCGCATATTATACCAATAATGTCGTAAGCAAGGTCATGCGCGGTGATAATAATATCACTGTCAGTGCTGATCATATGGGGAAAGATAATGTTATTCCCTTGCCTGCTAGTATGGTGAATGATCTGGGCGACCTTTCTAAGGGGGAACAGTTTAACCTGAGCTTTTACAGCCCATATCCTTTCTGGAAAAATAAACGCCCCGCGATGGATGCGTTTAACCAAAATGCATGGGCTGCGCTGAACCAGAACCCCGGGGAACCTTATGCAGAAACGGTGATGCAGGATGGGCAGCATATCATCCGTGTGGCGATTGCAGATACAATGGCGAGCAAGGCATGTGTGGAATGCCATAATACCCATCCTGAAAGCCCTAAAACAGACTGGAAAATGGGGGATGTTCGCGGGGTTGTTGAGGTCTCTGCCAATATTTCACAAGCCATTATTCAAAGTCAGTTACAAGGGCTTTATCTTGCCCTGGCAATGGTCGCGGTTTTTGGTGGCATTATTCTGATCTCTTTTCGAAAAACACTGGCGCAAGTGGATCAATGGTCCAGCGATTTGCAAGTGCGTGAAGAGGATTTGGAAAAAGCTCAGGCGATTGCCAAGGTTGGCAGCTGGAAATATGAACGCACAGCCAATCAAATTCATTGGTCCGATGAAATATATCGTTTGATCGGTGTGAATAAACAAATGGTTCTGCCCTCTTATGCGACCTATAAAGAAGCCATTCACCCTGAGGATCTTGACTTTGTGCGCGGCCAATATCTGAAATCCCTGTCTGGGGGGTATGTCTATGATCTGGAATACCGCATTGTCAGACAGGATGACCAGCAAGTCATCTGGGTCCACGAAAAATGTGAACATATCTTCAACGAGGCGGGCGACAATATTTTCTCAAGTGGTACGATTCAGGATATTACGGAACGGGTCCATGCCAAAAAGGCCCTGATTGATAGTGCTCAGCGATCGCGCACAATTGTTGATATGGCCCTGGATGGGATCATTACGATTAATGCCAAAGGTATTATTATTTCGGCCAACAATGCTGCAGAACAGTTGTTTGGCTACTCCCAGCAAGAACTTGTCGGACAGAATATTTCCCTGATTGTTCCTGCGCCCTATAAAGACAGCCATGATGATTATATTCAGCGCTATCTGGAAACAAAGGAAGCCAATGTCGTTGGCCGTGCACGGGATGTTTTTGCCCAACGGCGCGATGGAACGCCGTTCCCTGTGCGTTTGGCCGTTAGTGAGGTCATGCTGGATGACGACTTGCATTTTGTTGGTATTATCTCAGACCGTTCTGCTCAGAAAGCGGCGGAAGAGCATGTGCGCTCCTTGTTGGCAGACACCGAGGTTGTGTCACAAATTCAGGCATTGTCTCTGACTTCAAAAAGTTTAAAAGACATTTTGAATGAAGCGCTAGAGCTGATTTTGAAGCGTGATATGCTGGATTTACTCGGCATGGGGGCTGTTTTCCTCTACGAAGAAGACAGTGACGAGCTGGTTATGGTTGCTGAACGTGATTTGCACCCGGCCGTAAAGGCGCAGTGCTCACAGCTCGCTCTGGGGAGTTGTTTATGTGGTAAGGCAGCTCAAACAGGTCAGGCGATTTTTAAAAGCTATATTGATGAAGACCATACCAATATCAGTGTGGAAAATATGTTTCCTCACGGGCATGCCTGTATACCACTGAAATATGAAGAGAAACTTCTGGGGGTTTTGAACCTTTATCTCCCCGATGGGGTGGAAATGAGCGAGAAGGAAGAACTCCTCATTCGAAATGTGGCTGCAACACTGGCGGGGTTGATCCAGCGTAAAAAGACAGAACAAAAGCATCTGATCGCTAAAGAAAAGGCAGAATTATCCAGCCGGGTGAAATCTGAATTCCTGGCGTCTATGAGCCACGAATTGCGTACCCCGATGACAGGGGTTATCGGTTTTGCTGACCTCCTTCTGGAAGATGATCTGAACGAGGAAAGCAAGGATAAGGTTCACCGCATTAAAAGTTCCACCAATGCTTTGTTGCGTGTGGTGAATGATATTTTGGATATGTCCAAGCTGGAAGCCGGAAAAATGGAGGTTGAGGATATCGACTTCCATCTGCGGAGTCTGGTTGAAGATGTCCATTCCATGTTTGCTCTAAAACGTCGCAAGGATACGGCCGTAACCAGCCGAATTGAATTTTCAGAAGATTTTCCGGATGCGCTTCATTCTGATCCGACACGGATCAGGCAGGTTTTACTGAACCTGTTAGGAAATGCGTTTAAATTTACCCATGAGGGCGAGATTCTTTTACGTGCGGAATTAAGCCAAAGCCTGCAGGGGGAACCGGTTGTCAAATTCTCTGTACGCGATACGGGGATCGGGATGGATGATGAGACGCTGGATCGTCTTTTCCATAACTTTACGCAGGCTGATGCCTCTATTTCACGTAAATATGAAGGCACAGGTCTGGGGCTTGCCATCAGTAAGCGACTGGTTGAATTGATGGGTGGAAATATCGGTGTTGACAGTACAGTCGGGGAAGGTAGTACCTTCTGGTTCACAATCCCTTATGAAGAAGTTCAGACTGAGGTTAAACCGGAAAAACAGGAAGTGCAGGCCAGTAAATACAAGGCTGTGCGTCATTTAAATGTTCTGTTGGCCGAAGATAACCGGGTGAACCAGCTGATCATTCAGAAGTTTTTAGCGGCTTATGGCCATACAGTGACCATCGCCCAAAATGGGTTGGAGGTCTTGGACTTGCTTGTTCAAAATGAAGCGGGTTTTGACCTTATTTTGATGGATGTGCGCATGCCGGAAATGGACGGAACAGAAGCGACCCGCCATATCCGTGCTCAATCCACCGCCCAAGCCGATATTCCGATCATTGCTGTGACTGCAGATGCGGTAAAGGAAAATATTGACGGGTATTTTGAGGCTGGTGTGAATGGCTATGTCTCCAAACCACTCAACTGGCTGGAACTGATCACCACGATGGATAAAGTCCTGGGTGAAGAGGTTCATATCCCTAAGGAATGATGCTGGTTTTCTGTTCTTTTAAGGTTAGAAAACCTCTAGGTATCTTTGCTGAATCTCTTCGCCAGAGCTTCAGCTTTTCTTTTAATTGCTAGGATTTGTGCATCAGTTAGGTTTTTATGGAATTTTGTATGTTTGTCTAAGATTGCTTCTGGAAAGCTAAGATGTGCAATCATCTGGAAGAGTTGGACATATTGCCAAAATAGAACGTCTCTTTGAGTTAATCCCGTTTCTTTTTGTATTTTGTATAGAGGCGTTTAATCCCCATACTCGCCGTTGGATGAAGATGATCCAACTTTTGAGATGCTTTTTAGTTAGCTGTTAAAATGATAGTTTTTCGTATTCAGTCCATACTTGTTGACCATTCTCTAAACCGACTTTTAGATATTGCAAAGTAGTGTGTTCATCCACAACGATGCTTTTTTGGTCCAGTGGACCTGTTACTTTAGTTCCTTTAGCAACTTCCGAGCAGTGTGGCTCTGAGAGAAGCTCAACGAATAATTCAATCTCATCTTTCGCCATCGCTTCCATTGACTTGATAAAACCATCGACCTTTTTACATGCTGTTCCAGCAGTAATAAAACTTCCTGACTTTGAGGTGTTTGAGATCGGAGAAATTATTGCGGTTATGCTTTTTTCCAGATTATTAATTTGCTGTGTTCGCTTCCCTTTGTTGTTTAGATAATCTACCCCCAGTATCATTAGTGTTTGTGGGGTGATCAGAGTGTTGGGGAAATCGGCGCATTAGATGCAGCTTTCATTGCCTTAACTTGTTTCAGCCACATAGAATATTTACAGCATTCGTCAAAGCCGTACTGATGGAACTCTTTGTCGTTCTTGAATGCTTGTAACTGATTAAACAGTTTTTGGTAGTTTGTTTGACGCTGCTGGTCAGATGCCTCAGCCGTTGAAATATTAAGTGCAAGAAGGGTGATTAAGGCTAATTTAGCAAAGGTTTTCATCGTTGACTCTCATAATAATGGGAATGCAGCATCTTCTCTGCGAGAGTAGAGTTATTGATAATAATAAAAGGTTGTATTGAATGTGTCTATTCCAAGGGTTTGATTATCTCACAAATGATTTTCACATTTTTTGAAAGGCTAGGAGTGCTGCGCACTTCCAGCTTATTTTTTGTGTGAAAAATAGAAAAAATGAGAGCGGAATTAAAAATAAATACTGTTATTTTTCAAATCAGTAGCGATCTGAATGGCTTCTCACAAAAGTTTCTCACAAGTTTTGTATGCGAGGGTGTTTATAGGCAAGAAAAAACCCGCAGAAAGCTATAATTTCTGCGAGTTTGAAAACTGGTGCCTCCACACGGACTCGAACCGCGGACCTACTGATTACAAATCAGTGAAACATGCTGAATATAGGCGAAAGTCTAATAATAAAAATTGTAATTAAGTATATGTTTTAAATAAAATAATATGGATTATATAAATATAGTTGAACATTGACGAATATGAGAAAATAGGATAAATGTGTTACCTTAAAGTTACCTAAAAATTGGGGGCACGTCATGCCTAAAGTAAAATTAACGGCTCTTGCCGTTGAGAAAATCCAAGTCCCGGAAAAGGGGCAGGTGGATTATTTTGATGCCTCCATGCCAGCTTTTGGTGTTCGTGTTTCATATGCGGGATCAAGAACCTTTTTTGTTATGACGAGATTGTTAGGAAAACAAATTCGTCTGTCATTGGGCAAGGCTCAGTGTGGCAGGATTGAAAACGGTCTTTCTCTTAAAGATGCTAGGGCAAAAGCCGGAGAATGGGTGGAGCTAGCCCAGCAGGGTATTGATCCTCGAAAATTACGTAATGACGAGAAGAAAAGAAACGAGACCACTTTTCAAAATACATTCTCGGTCGTCGCAGATCGCTTCATGCGCCAGTATGTGAAACCTCGTTTGGCAGTGAAAACCCAGAAGGGGTATGACGGTGTGTTGTTCGGGCAAGACTTGGATGGATGGAAAAATATCCCTGTTGCAACGATCAGTCGGGCCGATGTACGTGAGCGATTGGAATATATCGTGGAAAGAGGCTGTCCGACTTTAGCGAATAATACGCTCGCCTATTTGCGAAAATTTTTTAACTGGTGTGTTGATCAGGAACTTATTGAACATTCACCTGTAGACCGCCTCAAAGCACCAGCGCCGAAAGTTGTCGGTGATAGAGTATTGTCTGAAGATGAAATCAAGGTCGTTTGGCAAGCTTTTGAGAATGAAGGATTGGTTTTTGGTGATTTGTTCAAATTGCTGCTACTGACAGGTCAAAGGCGTTCAGAAGTTATTGAAATGACGATTGATGAATGTCGAGGCTTGAATACTCTGGAACCCATTTGGGAAATTCCAGCGCATCGCACAAAAAACAAAAGACCTCAAATTGTCTACCTTTCGCATATGGCTGCTGAGATTGTTCGTAATCGCCCTATATTTGGTGAGAAAGGCTTTTTGTTTACGACCAATGGGGCAACGCCTGTATCGGGTATCAGCAAGGCCAAGAAACGGATTGATGAAGATATCGAGAGTATTTGTAAGAAAAAAGAAATACCCGTAATCCCGCATTGGAGGATACATGACTTACGCCGTTCTATGGTTACAATTATGAACGAGCAGTTGTCTATTCCCCCTCATGTCGTTGAGGCGTGTGTGAACCATATTTCCAGCGGTGCCAAAACAGGCGTGGCAGGTGTTTACAATAAGGCTCTGTACCTGAAAGAACGCAGAAAAGCTTTTGATGCCTGGGGGACGTTTGTTCAAGAGCTACTTAATGAGAAACAATCTGTCTTAGTGTAATTTTTTCTTTTCAGGAGCGTAATTTGTGGGGATGAAGTTAACGGCTTCTTGGTGATACCAGCCAATGATCTCTTCTGCTAACTTTGCACCTTGACTTGCTGCCTCTTTCGCTTCTTCAGCATAGGCATTTAACGAAGAATTCAATTCAGCAGTTCTGGCAGTTATAAAATTGTGCAAAATATGATTTCGGCTTTTGCGCCATTCATTAACCTGATCCAATAGCTTTGTGGCTTCCTCGTTCTTTTTCAATGATTTTTGACTTTCCCGTATCAGATTAAAGAACTTTGTGTCTTTGAACCCTTTTCTTTTTGCATGACAATATTGATATAGGCAATTTCTGATAATTGATTCTTCAAGTGCGACAGCTTCTAGGTAAAATTCAGCCGAGATAGCTTCATTTATCTTGGTTAAGCCCTCTTGTTGTGCGGTGTGGCGATCAAGAAGGTTCGCTTGTGCTTGTTCATAAGGGATATCGTTTGTTAGTGCGTTATGTAACGTTTCAAAGCCTGTTACGCCTTTCTCCTTAGCTCCTTGACGGTCAAATTCTTTCATAAAGCCAAAGAATTGATCGTGTAATCCATTTATGAAAGTGTGGACGAACGTCCATTCCGGCTTCGCCCATGCGTGATAGAGACCTTCTTCTAGTATTGGTAATTCCATTAGATCGTGTCCTATGCCGTATATCCAATGGGGCATAACGTAGAGCAATGCTGATGGGTGAATTAGAGTGGCAACTTTATCGGGGTAGGCAATTGCCATTTCGGGTGTCCAGTTATTAATCGGATACACTTTTATCCAACTTTCCAACTCTTCGATGGGACGTTCATTTTCCTTAGCCCAATCGTAGATCATAGCGATGAGAAAATCATACATATCTCTGGGCTGAGGGGATAAATGGAGAATGTCGTCTGCTGCAAAACATTGAGATAAGCGGACACAGAAGGCTTCAAGGTCTAACCAGCCATTACCATCCAAATGTTTGTGTGTTTTGATATATTCGTAGAACATTTCAACTTCTTCATTTTTATTCATTTTCTATGCTCAACGGTTTGGATGTTATCTGTTGGTGAAAGTTTATGGTCACACTGTAAAGTCGTATATTAAATAACGATATCAATATAAAGATAATTGTTCATTTTAGAGCGAAAATGAAATAGTCGGCCTTTTAAATTCGTTATTTTCCTGTTTCTCTACGTAAAATTTTTTCCAATTGAAATGTAGCTCATTGGAATTGCGTTGGAAAATCAATTGGAAATTTCACAGTTGTTCTTGAGGAATTACGATTAGGTCGAACTTAATTGAAGAAATCTGCTCAAGTTAAACCCATTTATCGGCTGGTTACTTTTATTGCCGCTAAGGTGTCTGATTTTAGGGTTTGGCCTGATTGGAATTATGTTGCTCTACTGTGTTGGCTTGGGACGTAGTTACCTTGCAACGATCATCAAAAATATTGCTTCTGATTTTCTTTTTTTCTCAAACGATGACCTTGATGAAGAACGCAAGAAACATATGCACTTGTTGGGGGCAACGGGAGCCGGGAAGTCATGTGCAATTGAATATTTCCTTGATGATAATATTCGAAAAAAACAAGGTTTTCTTTTGATTGAACCACATGGGGAACTCTCTGGCAGGGTGATTGCCAATAAACGTTTTCTCAAAGCATATCCAAAGCTTCTTCTGCTGGATTTTGACCAATCCCCACCAGCCTTCAATTTTTTTGCCCTACCTCTGCCTGAGAAAAATCCACAACAATTTATCAATGGGCTGGCAAGTGATATCACCAGCGCGTTTGCAACCAACATGCAGCCTTCAATGACGGAGGCTCAATTCATTATGCTGCGAAACCTGTTTATTGCCGGATTTTATATGAAGCAAGCAACCTTCTTGGATATTCTGGACTTACTTTCTGACAATGCAGCCCAAAAAGCTCAAGCCCTGTTACCCAGCTTACCGACACCACCATTGCAGAACTATTTTCAACAAGATTTTTTGGCGGGAGATGCCAAACGAACTCGTCAGACTTTACGAGGAAGATTGAACAGCTTTGTTATCCCCCGGCAAATGTATGAAAGTTTGTGCGCAAAGACCTGTGATATTGATTTTCGATCTGTTCTGGCAGAGGGAAAACATGTCATTCTCAAGGCTACGACCACTACATTGGGGACGTTTGAGGCGGTTACGGTTGGGAACCTCATTCACAGTATTTTTGCGAAATATGTCTTTGAGCGATTGAAATGTGCCGAACAGCCCAAACCCTTCTTCGTTTATTTTGATGAAGCTCAGTATTACATGAACGAAACCGTTGAGCGTTGCCTGACAGGTGCCAGAAAGACAGGGGTGAGCTATACGCTTGCTCATCATGAATTGGGGCAAGTAGGCATGTCCGCTTCTGCGCAACGCACGATCATCAATAATACGAATGTCAAAATATATGGTTCCCTCAAATGGAAAGACATGAAGGAAGCAGCCGATATTTTAGGACTGGATGATAGGTGCCGGCTTTCAAAACTGAAGCCAGGTCATTTCTTTATTAAGGCTGGAAGAAAAGAGAGTTTCTATAAACATTTTCCTGCACGATTTTCGATCAAGAAAGCAGGGTTCGGACGGGGCTGGTTTATCAACGCTTATGCGAAGTCACATGAAACGAAAAACATGCTGAAACGTATCATGAAAAAACCGTCTCCTCCCATGTATGAAAAGACAGTAGATCGTCCACTGCCACCAAAAACTAAACCATTTAACTTTAATCCTCATGGGAACATGCCTTTCTCATCGTGATCTGGTGATCCTGTTGCACCTTCAGGACAAAGTGAGCCTGACCATCTCTCAAATTCATCGCTTGTGTTTTCAGGTGTTGGGACGGGACAGTGTCTATAAAGGAATATGGCACTGGCAATTAAAGCTTCAGAATCTTGTAATTTTGCTTGCTCGCGCGCGATTTCTAAATCTGCCTTGAGAGTAATTTTTGCCATTTCCTCGGCTTGCTTGTGAAGAAGGATAAGCCGTTTTTCTTCTCTTTCGCATTCATATTTTTTGCCTTGTTCTAAGACGTTTTCGCGGTTAATCCATGCTTGTTCTTCAGCCTCTAAAATCTTGAGCTGTAGTTCATGGCCAATACGCATAATTTCAGGCTGCATTTGTGCTTGCAGCTCGGCTATGTAAACCTTTGAGGCTTCGTATCGCTCTTTAGCGTCTTGTCTGTCTTGGGCTATTTGATATTGCTGCTCTACAGCACGCTTTTTAATAGCTGTTGCTTCGTCTATTTTGGCTTGTCGCTCTTCGAAATGTCTTTCTTTTTGTTGGCGGTCTAGAGCCTCTTTATTGCTTTTTTGTTCTAAGCGCATTTCAGTTAATGCGCGTTGATGTTTTGCGCTATCAGGATCGTAAACCATTATTTACCTCATCGTGTGCGGCCATTGCTTTACGCAAAATACTATCACGGATATTATTTATATTTTCAGTGACATTTTCCCAAGGTTCGTAATCTGGGTCACTTAATAAATCGCTTTCGTCTTTTGCAAATTGGTGAATTTTAGCAATATCTTTATAAACAGAACCGTACCTTTTTATCCAATAAGACAAATATCTTATTTTATCATGCTCATAAGGTTCGGTCTGGTGTGCCATTGCGGTTAAATGGCCTACGTTGTAATCAACTTGGTCTTCCGCCACAAAACAAGCGTTCTGTAACGCTAAAATACTGTCTAAAATTTCCAATTTTTTTTCAGATTTTTCAAGTTGTCGTTGTTGGAATTCTTCCACAATAGCATAGTTAAATTATGCAATATATTAGCAAGAATTAATATAAAGGTAAACCTATTCTTCCCCAAGTTTCATAATTTCATTTTTCATGTTTTCAAATTCACTCAATCCCGAAGCTTGAGAGAGATTATTTTCAAAAGCTTGTCTATCTGCATCGGCTTGTTTTTGGGCAAAGGCTTTTTGGCCTTGTTCACTTCGAATTTGTTTTATTTCTGTTACAAGCTCTGAGATTTCATCTTTTAATACTCTGTTGGCTCGTTCTTCTTCATCAAAAAATACTTCTTGGTAAATTTCAAATGCTTTTGGCCAATCATCAGGATTATATTTATCCAAATTAAAAATGCGGCCTGTAAGGTCACGATTATATGCTGCTATTTCGCGTTCTTTTTGAATTTTTTGTTCTTCTTCAGCCTTAATTCGAGCTTCTTCTTCTCGTTTTTTGCGTTCCTGTTCAGCTTTAACTTTAGCTTCATGTTCTCGTTTTTGTTGTTCTAATATAGCCTGTCCTCTAGCTTTTTCCTCTCGATTTTTTCGATCTTGTTCGGCTTTAACTCTGTCTGCTTCTTCTCGTTTTTTCCGATCTTGTTCAGCTTTAATTTTAGATTCTTTTTCTCGTTTTTTCTCTTCCCGTTCAGCCTTAATTCGAGCTTCTTGATCTTTTTGTTGATCTCGTACTCTTTGGCGTTCTTCTTCTAGCCGTTCAATTTTAGGGTACATTTCGCAACACTTGCTGAGAATTTGTCGAGTGTAGTAGTCAAAGCATTTAGTAAATTCAAAAATGCAATATTCTATAATGGGAATATGAGGCTCGGATATTCGATAAGTTCCGTCCATAAATTTACTAATCCCACCTGTGCGCATTCTATTACCGTACAAGCAAGCTAATAAATCTTCTAATTCTTCCTGTTTTTGGTTCTTGCGTGTATTGAAAAGTTTGTCACTTACCCCTTTGGTTCTCTCTTTTCGGCCAATTTCTTCTTTAATTTTCATTTTGGAGGGGATGTGATACCTAATTCTTTCGCTCAACTCTTCATAAGTTGTGTAATCTTCAATATCCATAACGACTAGCCCTCCTGCATTTTTTTGATTACAATAGAAGCAGATATTAGTAAGGTTTTATTATGGGTACAATTGCTATTTCAGATAATGCAGCATATCAACTGCAAGAGCTATCAGAGCTTACACATGAAGCACCAGAAGAAGCTTTAGCTCATGCTATTGAAGAACGTCTAGACGTTCAACGTTGGCAAGTGCATCAAGTACAAGAGGCTGTAGAACGCGCTGACAATGGCGGGAAATTTATAAGTAATGATGCAATGGGTGCGTGGGTGCGTTCTCTTGGTACAGATAACGAGCTCCCAAGTCCGAAAGCTACTCTAAACCGTAACGACTAAATTCGATGCGTGTATTATGGTTAGAAGGCGCAGAGAGCGACCTTAAGAGCATTTATGAATATATTGCCGCTGAAAATCCTTCAGCGGCTGTTTTCGTTGTGCAAACAATTTATGAAAAGGGCAGTAACCTTGAACAGTTCCCAGAAATGGGAAAGGTTGGAAAAGTTGAGGGCACAAGGGAACTTATTATTGCCGATCTACCTTATATGATCCCGTATCGCATTATGGGAGAAACAGTTGAAATCTTGCGTGTTCTCCATACCTCACGAAAATTCCCCAATATTTAAATTAAAAAGGGATGATTGAGTGTGCACCTCAACCATCCCAGCCCCTCAGAAGGAAGCGTTCAAGTCATTGGACGCATCACGAGCGTTGAGGCGTTGCATAATCCATTCATCAATCTCTGACAGCACCCACGCAACCCGATTTGCGCCTAGTCGAACCCTTTTGGGAAAATGACCTGCTGCTTCGAGCCGTGCAATGTGTTGAGGCGTGTATGGAATACCGCAAATAGTTCTCAACTCCTTCTTTGATACGAGCCTGTTTTTAAACTTTGACATCGGATTTCTCCCTTTAGGGAGGCATCGCGATGCCTCAGTGTGGAAACAAGCCGCACCGGATAGGCTCAAAGATAGTATTTCCGTTTTTTATTGAAGTCTAGAATTGTATGAAATTCTTTTTTTGTTCTGTATATTGATTATATTCCTATACCTGCCTATTTCCCATTTGATCACTTCAGAAAGTGGTCTGTTTTTCATAACGGCAGGATACAGGGAAAATGAGTTTTTCAGATATGTTCAAAGGGTTTAAAGACTTTTTTACAGTCGATAATCCCGTTTCGTCTACATCGTTTGGGATGTCTAACGATGTGGTTAAAACACAAAATGCCTTGGGAGAGTTGGGGCATTTAAATGAATACACTCCCGATATTGGAGAAGGCTTGAAAAGTTTTCAGGCTGAACAAGGTTTGCAAGTCGATGGGTTAATGAACCCCGGCGGCGAAACCGAAAATGCCTTAAGTCAAACTCTGGCAAGTCAGGGTATTGGCAATACGGATTTATTGGCAAAGTCAGACAGTCCATTGCCTTCAAATGTAACGGTGACGAAACCCACCAGTTCAAAACCTGATCAGAAGTCTTGGACGGCTTCTGCATCATTTGGTGAGCCTAAAAATCCGAGACCGACACCCAAAGCAAAGATTGATCCCATAACAGGTTTGGTTGATCCGTTGGCACAAGCGCCGAAAGGGAAGATGCCAACCGCCAAACAATGGGAAGAAGTTGCCAAACTTCAAAAGCAGAAAGCCAAGACCGCGATTGTTCCAGAAGGCAAGACCGTTCAGCAACGTATCTCTTCCATGATGTTTGACCCGCGATACCAGGACAAAAATGATACGAGGTTGCGTGATCATGTGGTGAAGCAGTTTGAGAAAGCTTACCCCGGCACACTTCAATTCGATGAAACAGGAAAGATGGTTCAGCCGCAGTCGGTTATCAAACCGGAACAAGTTGAACCTTACGATCCAAACGGAGAATTGAAGATACAGGAGCAGAGCCATGACCAAGGGCAAACGGATTATGTACAGGGCATACCGAATGAGTTGCCCCAGCGAGATCAAACGACTTCAGCAAATGCAAATCAGACAGGACGAGTTGATTACCCGCAAGCTGCGAATGTCCGATCAGCCACCGCAAAATCATCTGATCAACTGGCCTCTGATATCCCTCTCAATGCAGATGCTTTGAAGGATGCCAAAGGGTATGGTTTGGAACAAGCTGAACAAAGTAATTCCTATCAGGTTACACAAGTTTCTCAAACAGGTGTGATGAGTGATGCTCAAAACAATAATCCATCCCATGATTTGGGTCATGGTGGGCGTGATAAAGTTATTGAGACATACGAGTATCTCAAAGACCTTCAGGCAACTGACAGTGAAGCTTATAGCAAACTTCCTGATCATGTGAAAAATGCCAATGAAAAATATTGGTATGTGATGCGCTCTACTGATCCTGAGTTCGCAGGTTTAGATGCCAAACAAAAGCTCGAAAGAGCTCTCCGTATTTCAAATGCAGAGGCGGCTTTATCCGAATATCCGCTTAAGTTCAAACGCGATCATATCAAAACAGTAACAAAAGTTGCTAAGGGACTTTCTGGAATAGTTGGTGACAAAAAAAGTATGGAAGAAGCTGACCATAAAAGAAATGAGCTTCTTGATAATAATAAAATTTCACCAAATTATGAAGGTGAGATGCCACCGGATATTGAAAGTAAAATTATTGGTGATGTTCCTATTCTGGGACATGCAGCAACTGCCAGTGATGAGTATTTAAAGGCGGTTAAGGCGGGTGTTCCTGAGTGGCTTGCCAAAACTCAAGGGGTTGCTGTTGCATTATCTGGTGATATTGGAAAAAAAGCCCTTAAATATCTTAGCGATGCAGCACAGAATAAGCTTGGGAAAAGCCTAAAAGAGCTTACCTCGGATGAGGTCAATCTTCTTATCCAACAAGGCACGCCCAAGGCTGCACAAGAAGGTGTGAAGCAGGTTTTTGATTATATTGGTAAGCAACTTAAAGATTAACCACCGCTTCCTATGATTTGATTGGCGGCACAGAAACAGGGCGTTCTTGGAACGCCCTGTTTCAATATATGAGAAACATAGTTTATTGGGATGTAATAGTTAAATCTAGCTGATCGTAATTGATTGAATAACATATTTATCTTTAGATTTTACCATAACAATCCGAACATTATGATCGCTATAGTTGATGTCATTTACTGCAATTTTTAACTTGCCCTTTGCAAAATGAGCTTCCCATTTATTGAATGAATTAGGTACAGGTTCTAAGCTGGTCCAAGAACTGTCATTATTAAATGATACAGCCGTTTGGTAGTCAGTTGGAGTGAATTTTTGATCAACCTTCGCTACAATAACTTTCCCACTATCATCCAAAATTTCGGGAGTGAGAATCTTTGTTTTTTTAGGGAGGTAATCGGTAATGTCTTCTTCCATTGAGCTTTGCGAAAGGAACATGGACATTTCTCGACAATGACCTGTATTACAATTTTCAATTCCCTTGAGTTTTCGTAATGGCCTCTTTGGTGTAGATTCGATCAAGCTCCAACTGGAGTTGTCAAGTTTTCTATAGTGAGCCATACTTAATTGCGCGGTTATATTTCCCTGAGAATCTTTCACACCTTGGATTCCTAGTGTTGCCCAATTGTCAATAGCTCGAGCAAGCAAGAGTACTTTGTCTGCATAGACCAATGGCATATCTGAAATATATGTGGAAAATGCCCTTAATTGGTTGAATAAAGGTTGAATGCCCGTTTCGGAAAGGTTGTTGTCGACTTCAATTAGAGAAATTTTCCACACATTCAGTCTGTTGTCTTTAAATTCATCAAGTGCAGAATTGAGTTCTTTGTCGACAAAATAGCCTTTATTTTTGCTAAAATTAACAGTCATAATAGGCTGAACGGTTTTTCCATTATTCGCAGGAATTCCAAAGGTGATTGTGTCTTTGTTTATGTTCTCTGGTAATAAAACAAAAGTGGTCTCCATCTTTTTATTGTCCGATGGCCACATATCTTCGATTAAATCGACAAGCATTGTTGAGATGCCGAGTGCTTCATCAGCCTTTGCTGCTGTGATCCCTCCAAAAAGTTCTGTAGCACCAATCATTTTTTTTATTAAATCGGCCTTAGCTTCATTCTCCCAGTAGTGAACCACAAGCTTCAGTTTTGGAGGGGTGTTGGGGTTATAGGCGTAGTTTCTTAACAAAGGAAAACTGATTTTGTCTTTCAGTGTAGCAATATTGTTAATGTCATAATTGTTAGACGATTTTGCAGAATACATGAAAAGTGGGATTTTTACCGTATTGTCCCCTTGTATGTATTCCACGTAAATCAATCCATATTTTGCATCACGTCCCCATAAACGATCCCACCAAGAAGGAGCGTCAGTTTTTGGTTCAGACAAAGAAGTAATATTGATATTCAAATATTCATATTTGTGATTAAAATTGAAATCGTTTGTACCTTGTGAAGTAACGTTTATTTTCTCGACTGCATAAGCGGGTAGTGAAAATAAAACTCCAATTAATAAAAAGAGCTTGATCATTTTAGACATTGTGCATCCCCATTTTCTACTGTGCTAGTAAGTCGGCAGGTACTCTTTTTATGATTATTATGCGGTAAATATTATCACTATACGAGTATAAAGCAATCAATGAATATGGAGTGGTGTTTATCACTACTTATGGGAAGTGCTTGTGTGTCGAGCCTAATTCTCAATCATTAGGGGAGCTTAAAGGCATTCGTCTAAATATGGTTTTGCAGGCTTGTGTCCAAATTCGTAGGAGTATTTGAACCAAGCGCAGGCGGCCTTTCCATTTGCTGTACGCCCTAAACCGTCTTTCAAAAATATGCCTGTATAAAACATGGCTTTTTTATTTCCAATCTTTGCCAGATGGATAAATTTCGAGAAAGCTTCCGTATAGTTTTTGTCTTTATATAGCTTGAGAGCTTCTTGAAGATGAGGCTCTCCCTTTTCATTGAACATTTTTATAAAAGCCTGAGATTCTGTATACCCCAATTCTGCTGCTTTCACGTAATAGAGTTTTCCTTCAAAAACATTTTCCTCTCGTCCTTTTCCGAAATAAAGGCAATTGCCATACTTATGCATGCTACGTTCAAATTTTTTTAAAGCGGATTTTTCATACCAATCACACGCAATTTTTGCATCTTTTACAACCGCTTTTCCTAGACGATACATATCACCCAAGTGATCCATAGCAATAGGATTTCCTGCTCTGGCATAAGGTTGTATTAGGGGTAAAGCTTCTTCAAAGCGTTCTTCTTTTGAGTATAGGTAGCCTAGTATGTCTTTATGGAGTTTTCCGCCTTTAGAATGCCCAATTTCAAGCAGTTTGATTGCTTCTGAGGTATCTTTTTTTCGGCCCTCTCCTCCAGCAAAACAAACACCTAATTGTGTATAACCTTCGGGGTTACCTGCTTCAGCGGCTTTTAGAAACCAATCACACCCTTTGCTTTTGTTATGATGAGAAAAATCATCATTGAAATGCAGTTGTCCCATAACAATCATGGCTTCTGTATTCTTGGCCTCAATTAGCCCATTCAACATTTCAAGTGCTTCTTCAGTTTGCCCAAATTCATACAAAGCTTTAGCTCCTTCAACACTCTGAGCATAAGAGGGAAGAGTAAAAAGGAATGAAATAAGAAGAATGAGAACTTTCATAATCTTATGCCTTGGAAAATTTTAACCATGTTGAAGCTATGGAAAGTCTACAAGGGTTTTTAGTTGTGTTGGTAAAATTTTTTCACTTCTCCTTACATTTCCTAAACAGGCAGATGAAAGAATTTGAAGAGCTTTTCTTATAGCAACAATATCAGGGGTGGTTTCCAGTTCCTTTCCAAGCTCAATCTGTCTAGCAGCTTCAAGGGCTTTGTGAAGATTTTTCTTCAGGTAATGCTGAGTAGATGAAAGGTGTTTATGGCCTAAGAGATCGCGAATTTCTGTAACCTCACTGATTTCTCCTGTATCGAGAATGTTTACTTTGCTTCGTCTTAGACTGTGGGAACTGTACTCTTTGGGATCAAGGCCAATGACTTTGACCCAACCTTTTACCAAACGCCGAAGGTGGTCTGTTGTAATCGGTTTGTCTGGTGTTCCTCTCTCACTGAAAAAGAGGTAATCCGTATCTCTGAGGTTTGCTAATTTGATCCATTTTTTGAGGACGCGCTGTGTATGTTCTGTTAGGCAAACAAGAACGCCATTACCTGTTTTGTGTTGCCTGACAGTGAGATTGTTTTTGATTTCACCATGTATGTTTTGCACATCTGAAACTTTCAGGCTGAGCAGATCGATACCCCGCAACATTGTATCAAAACCACATGAAAATAAAGCCAGATCGCGCCATTTTCTCATCCGTTCCAAATTTGTCATGATTTGATTCGCTTCATCAAATTCTATCGGTTTTTTGGAACCGACCGAAATGCCCTTATTCCAGGGTACGTATGGTTTTTTAGACTTAACAAACGGCGATAACAGCTTTTTGAAAAACATAGGGAACTCAATTAAGGAATAGATAGTCACTGGCCCTATGTCGGCTTTTGATAAAAGCAGACATTACGATCACGCCTTAAGCGGGAGTAGGGGCGATAGCATTCATTTTATGATGGGTGACTAAGCAAGCGTACCTCTATTGCCGCGTTGAACTCAACGTGATTTAGAATAGGGGATTTAGTGTGAAGAAATTTGCTTTTGTTGCTGTGATTTCTGCATTTGCTTTAATGGGCTGTAAAACAGCTGAGCAATCGTTCCAAGAAGCTGGTTTGAAACCATTACCTACCAACGAAATTTTAAAGCTCATTGTCGGCAATACAACGAACGTTGTTTTGGCGCAAGGAGGCATTCGTGCAACAACATATTTCCGTGAAAATGGAACTATGATTGCGAAAAACAGCCGTGGAGGCTCAAGTGATGGTACATGGCAAACCAAAGGCGAAAACCAATTATGCGTTAATTGGGCCAAATGGGGCAGAAAATGCGTCAAAGTCTATCCATCGGGAAATGAATACAAGGAAGTTGATGAAGGTGGAAAGCTCTATCTAACGATTACAGGTGTTCGAACGGGTAATCCAGAAGGCTTTTAAACTGGATTTTGTGTTAGCGACAGACTATCTGAAGCGGGGAAAGGTTAAAGCCTTTCCCCGCTTTCGTTTTTCTATGTCTGCTTTTATCAAAAGCAAGGGTAAAAGTCGGAAAATTTCAAACTTAAGCCTCTGGAGCTAATTCAATAAAGCCTCTAGTTCTCCAACGTGCCCTAACAAAGCTTTCAAAATTATATTCACCTTCAAGATTGAGACCGTCAACGTGATCCGAAACAATGATTTGCGGCATTTGACCTGTGTCTAGTTCTATTGCTTCACATTGGATTGCAATTTCACTGAAAAAACGTTCCACAGATTTAATATCATCATCCGCATGACCATCTCGTTCAACTGGAACGAGTTCTTCAGCAGAGAATTCTGACTTGTTGTCTCGTGAAGTGTTTGGGAAATATACTTGCGAAGGTTGATCTAAAAAAAGGATTGGAGGAATTTTACATCGAGTTCCTAGCTTGCAGAATAACGTTTGTAGGCTGATGAACAGCATCAGATGGCAATAAAGCCAGTTGGCACTACTTCCCATTGATCTTAAAAAAAACTTGATGTTGATCCAGATAACTAAGTTAAATATAGTCTAACCCATTGTTTAATATGACGTAATTGCTCCTGGTAGTCAGGATTGTTAAAACACCACTCACATTCCTTTAAAAATGGCCCAAAATGTTCTTTGGGAACACCATTGAATTTTCGCATATGTCGTTTCGCTTGGTTACAGAAATTTTCGATGCCATTGATGTGATTCTTTTTGTCTGCAAAGAGTTTTGAATGGTTAATTCGATAGTGCTTAAAACCGTAAACACCCAGCACGTTATATCCTCGCCAGCAGTCAGAATAGACGATGCTATCAGGGACGACTTTATCCTGAATGATTGGCATTAAAGTAGATGAAAAAGCATCGGGAATGATCTTCGTGTAGACCTTCCCTTTTCGCTTTAATAGGCCAAATACCGGGATTTTTCCCGCCGCACCTCGACCACGTTGGCCTTTGCGTCTTCCGCCAAAATAAGATTCATCAACTTCGATTTCTCCGCTGAAAATCTCATTGGTATCAAGTTCTAATTGGCGACTAATGATTTCTCGCAGTCGCTGGAAATAATAAATAGCTGTTTTGCTGTTCACACCAATTAAAGCAGCCGCACATCTGGCTGTCGTCCCTGTGACAAAATGTTCAGCTAGACGATCTTGTTTTGCTAAGCTTAAACGACTTTTCCTCATAGTACCCATTATAACAGCTAAATGGCGTTATCTGGGTCAGCCCCAAAAATTTTTTTACCATCAGCTCGTGTGTTCCAAAGGTCGAAGTTCTTTAGGAGGAGCTTTAAGTTTAATGGTTTATATGAAGCTTCAAAATCAAGGTTAATAGACATTTCATTCATAGACTCATTAATGAAAGTCTCAAAATTTTCCATTTGGGTTTCAAGACGGTATTCTTTAATCTTATCTTTTAGGTCTTTGACTACCTTCTTTTTAGCGGAAATTTCATCTTCGATGTCCTTTAAAGGCTTCTCAAGTAAATCTTCTAGGTAGTTCTCGATTTTTAATTTGATCTTTAGTGCCATGCCTTGAATGGATTGGCGTTTACTCATTTCGGTGATTTGATTTTCTAGAGCCCAAATTTCACTATTGATAGCTGTCAATTCGGCTTTTTTATTCCTGATCTGACTATCAACCTTGTTTTCATTACTCTGGAATGATATTTTCGTATAAGGGCTGCGTCTCAATTCTGTATTAAGCCACTTCACAGCACTATCTAGCTAGTTTATTTATCTCAGGAGCTAGAGGTGATGTGTCACTATGGCCAAATGGGCATTCAATAAGAACTTCTTCTGCTGTTTGAGGGTAAGATAACTCCCCAATGTTCTCAGAGTACCTTTTGGCATAGTCGATTGAAGATTGGATGTTTTTTCGTTCTACTTCCATCGCACGTAGTTTAACGAGTGACTTTATACGGATTTTGTCTAGCTTGTTTAATTGGAGTGAGAACTCGTCAGAAGCCGTATCTACTTGCAAGACGGTTTCTTTGAAATGGTCTAACCACTTTTTCGGATTTCGTACTAAGGCACTTTCATTTTCTTCTATTAATTGTGTCCCTGTTAATGCGGCATATTCAGAGAGAAGAAGTCTAAGCGTTTCTTCTTTTTGTTTTTTCTCTACAGCTTTTTTAGGAACGAGGTTTTCCAATCTTTTTAAAGCGGCCCTTTTTTCTGACAGTTCTTGCCTTATCAAATAATATTGTTGGTCAACTAATCCTAAAAATATTTTCAAATGTTCAATAACTTGTTCTCGTTTATCTTTTTTATCAAATCTGTTGAAAAGAGCATGTTTATTTGCCACGAGGTTTTGGTGTTGAAGCATAAATGACGTAAAGTCTGTGAGGATATGGGCGTTCATATTGTGAAAGGTGTCCTTGTAACAGATCATGTTCATATGTTTGTCGAAATACCACCGCATATTGCTGTGAGTTATTTTGTTCAACGAGTAAAAGGTCGCTCCTCCCGCAAAGTCCAGCAGGAATTCCCGGAACTTCGAAAACGCTATTGGGGGCAGAGGTTTTGGGCAAGAGGATATTTCTGCGCAACAAGTGGAAATATTACTGACGATATCATCACGGAGTATCTGGACGGACATTCAGAGAAATTACAGCCGTCTTAAGACATCGTAGAACCTACCGACATCAGTCGGTAGTGGTTCAGTTTTACAGAGTACTCCAAATATTGCGTTGTATTAAAGGGTTTCTTAGTGCAGAGTTTTGATCGTAAAGGGAAATGAATTTGACGGTAGGGCTATGAGAAAAATAATACTGGCGCTGACCCTGATCGGGTTTAGCGTGATCGAAAGCCATGCGAATGACTTGGTCCAGTCAGTCTCTGATTTGCATCCAAAAAAGCAGGTCACACCTGTTCTTATCGTTGCTCAACCGGATGTTGCGGCCAATCAGACAGCTGAAATTCGTGATCGGCTGGAACAAGCTCTTTATCGCAGCAAAAATATCTTGAAGAGCCGGAAGATTACGCTGGCCTATTCGGGCATGCAGAATGTTCAGACTGTCTATGATATGATTGTGAATTTCGCGCAGCCAAGCCTGCAGAATCAGCGTCTGCTGTCTCGCCTCGGCGTTGACAATATTCTGGTCGGTGAATTCCGCCGCCAGAATGATGAGTTCTTCAAACTATCCCTGCGTATGGTTGAAGTGAAATCCCAGGAAATCAAAGCGATGACCCGGACCTGTTCCATCCGTAAGTTGGAAGGGCCGGATCAATTTGAAGAGTTAAAGGCTTTCTTCACCCGCAAAGTGATTGCCACATTGGAATGTTCCTCAGATCTTGGCTCGGTGAATAATGCCAAGCTGGTGAATATCATTGAAAATGATGATGGCGGCGGGGATATCAGCGGTGATTTCGATACACACTATCTGATTGACATTCCTTCCTGCTTTGTCGGCAAGACCGACTACTACGGCAGCATGCAGGCCTTACGCAAGAGAACGCCCAAGGGCGCGCAAGACGCAAGTGCAGCGTGTCTTTAGAGATAACTGAGTTTTTATTGATAGGTTTGTGAAGCTTGAGGTTGTTTTGAAAAAATTCACGATAGATACACGTGATTTACAGGTGATTACTCTGATTGAGACCCCTGTGATTAATTACTGGAATGGTGCCCAAAAACATTTGGATAATTGGTTTCCAGACAATAAGGTTCTGTTGACTGAACCGGTGGATTGCGGGTCGGTGATGAAATGGAGCTTTGAGGAGTCGCAGGATTGGGTTCCTCTGTCTGCATTGGATGATGCTCAAAAGGATACAGTCCAATATCTACTTACCGAGCATCTCAATGGCATTATGAAAAGCCTTGATGCAGAGACATCGTTAGAAATTGAGGATGAAGGCTTTGCGATAGACCTTCTAGAGCTGGCTTTGAATGTGCCAGCCCCCGTGGAACAGTATGTTTTTTGGTCAGCACAGATACAGAAAATGGCGTTGGTGGGGTGGGGATGCTGTCATGCGAATGAGGCCCTCAATACTGAAACGCTCCGTGGTTTTGTTAAGAAGCATAATGTTGAGCGCCCGCCTGAATTGCCCGGATTCAACAAAGAAAACAGAGACAAAATTTCTGCGGCCTGGGAGCAAGCTGCGGAAATTTGTCAGGATTTCGAGGACTTGAATGTCCAGAATGAAATTGCATTTTATATTCTTGTGGATATGTCCGGTTCCATGTCCGGGGACCCGGCTGAAGCTGCCTCCAAAGGCGTACTTCTTTTGGCTGAGGTGCTGGGGCGTATGAAAATCTCCTATAAGATCAGTGCGTTTCAGCGGAACGTCATGCCGGTGGTGGATTGGAGCAATGAAATTACGGCCAAGTCCCGGAAAGCAACTCTGGGTATGTATAAAATGGCGGGGGGCGGAAATGACGATGCCCGTTGTGTTGAGCAGGCTGCACAAGAATTACATGCGAGCGGTGTGCCTGTAAAATATCTGATCGTTGTCAGTGACGGCAGTCCACCAGATGAGCAAGGACTTACGGATACATTGGAACGTATTAGCTCAGAGCCAATGAATATCAATGTGATGGGAGTTGGAATTGGCGAGGGAACGGAACACGTGGAGAAATTATATAAAGAGGCGATAGCAAATGTGTCTTTGGAGCATTTTCAGCGTGCGATCGGAAGAATTTTGTATGACAAAATATCACAACTACGAAATTAAGTTTCTAAAGCCCTCGGTATGTTGATTTATTAAATTTCTTAATGCAATATGAGTTTATCTAATTTTGGTAGTATTTAAGTTGCTGACTCTACTTTGGAATGGTTCTTAGCCGTTGCTATTTGAAAGGTGTTTACCCAATGCAGGAAAATAGGTTTTTTAACGCAAAAGCAGTAGGGCTTATTCCGTCAACCTCCATTCAGTACCTCGATATTCTGATTGGTCCTGGTACAATCAAAAAAGACCCGGGTGTGTTTTACCACGTCTATGTTGACGAAGGTGCGTATAAAGCGTGTGAGCTGACCGAGACCGAAACGGATGAAGAAGATGAATATGGTGAAAAGAAAAAGGTACTGATTGACCTTGTCAGCCAAAAAATTTATCAGAAGCCCAAAGATGGTAAGCCGTCTTTCAAAGAAGTTGCGAAGCGTTTTGAGGGAATGTGGTTTCCTCTGCCCTTCTTTAAGCTGAAGCCTAGTGGAAGATCGACCTTCTATGGGCCGACAAACTGGGTTCGCGGCCAGCTTCAGGCAATTGATGACAAAACCTTCCATCTGGTTGTCGCAGTGGATACGAAGATAGACATCCGCGAAAATGCAGATGAGAACCGCAAATATAGTATGCCTCGCAGCAAGGATATTGCGACCAGCTCACAGGATAGCAATATCAAATTCCAAATGGCTGATGAAGGAAGCCTATTGGAGTTTGCTGCGGAAGATTGGGTTTCTCAGTGGGTGGACGAATGCTACAAAAAAAGCCTGAGCGGGGATGAGAAAGCTCCCTCCGTTCTATTGCAAGATGATGACATGAGGATACGCCGGGGCCGGCGTGACTTTTTATACCTCTTGAAATATCTTTCTTCTCCTCCTCAAAAACTCGGAGAGAAGGAAAAAAGAACTCTTTTACCGAAGCTGCACTTCTATCAAACCGTTTCCAAGAAAACGAAAGCGCCGCACGTCAATGTTGATCTGATTTTGGATATCGGCCACAGCCGAACTTGTGGTTTTTTGTTGGACCGGGAAAAGAGGCTGCAAGGGCGTAAGTTGGAAATACGTGATATGAGTAAGCCGCACCAGGTTTATTCAGAAGCTTTTGAAAGTCGCTTGGAGTTTTCCAATGCTGAATTTGGAAATACGCGACTGAGCAGAATTACAGGTCGGGCGGGAAAGCTGGAAGCCTTTGTGTGGCCATCTGCTTGCCGCGTCGGCAATGAAGCGCAGCGTCTTTCCTATGAAAAACAGAATTCTTTCGGTGAATCAGGCTTCTCTGATCCGAAACGCTATTTGTGGGATATCCGTCGCAGCCCGAATGAATGGTTTTTTAGTTCATCCGACCCTTCATTCCAGAAGAAAATTGTGACAGCAAGTTTCCCTCAGAAATTGAATGTCAATGGCGATTGGGTGAACGCACCGGACAACCCTAAACTCCCGTATGTCGTTGGACGCTTTAGCCGCAGTTCAATGATGGTGTATTTTTTAGGGGAAATTATCGCTCAGGCTGTGACCCAAATCAATTCACATTCCTATCGCGAGAATAACGACAATATAAATTATCAACGCTATCTGAAGAATATCATTCTGACAGTCCCTTCCACCATTCCTGAATATGAGCTGACCTTTTTTAAGAAACGTGTTCAGAGTGCCATCAATGTTCTTTGGGACTTGTTGGAATGGTCGAAGTCGGATGGACAGAAAGTAGATGTCTTCTCGCCGCCGCGACCGAAAATTTCGGTCATGTGGGACGAACCGACCTGTACCCAGGCAACATACTTATATGCGGAAATCGTCAATAAGTTCGAAGGCCGTTCTGAGGATTTTCTAAAGGTTTTGGGCACAAAACGTAAAGTGTCGAAAGAGAAAGGCGAGAAACAAACTGTTCGGATTGCCTGTCTGGATATTGGTGGCGGCACAACTGATCTGGCGATTGCCACCTACCGTCGGATTGGCACATCGTCGACGTTGGATTGCACATTTGATTTTCGTGAGGGTGTCCGGCGTGGCGGGAGTGAGGTCGTCAGGAAGGTGATTGAGAATACCGTTCTTCCGGGCATGGTTCGCGCATTGGAACTGCACAATTGTAAAAATGCGTTTGTTGATGTCCAGGCCCTGCTTTCCCATGACAGGATCAGCGATACAGCCTTGGCCAGTGCTGCCAGAAAAGCCTTTGCAACCCAAGTGGCACAGGAAATTGCGTTCCATGTTTTGGAAAAGCATGAAAATCGATCAGATTACGACGGTGGTGTGATTGAATGGGTGAAAATAAGTGATGTTATGGAGGGCAGAAAAGAGCCCTCAGAGAAAGCTAGAGATTTTTTAAACGGGGTGCTCTCCTCAGAGATTGATGATGAGTTTGATATCCTCAATCTTTCCATTCCGATTGATATGAAGTCGGTAGAACAGGCAGTGAAGGATGCCCTGCTGGATAGTGTTTCCAATCTGTGTGAAGCTATCCATCGGTTTGACTGTGATGTGTTGCTTGTGACCGGTGGGGCATCGCGTCTTCCGGCAGTTCAGAATATGATTGCCAGTTTATACCCTGTGCCTCTCCATCGGATTGAGTTCATGAAAGGCTACCGGGTTGGGGACTGGTATCCTTATCGCGATAAACATAACCTGCTGGATGATCCGAAAACCACGGTCGTGATTGGTGCCGCCATTTTGCATAATGCGATCGGTAATACCGATCATATGTCTTTGGAAATCGAGAAGTTCAGCATAGGCGATGGCATTCGTCATATTGGGGTTCTTGATCGTAGACCATCCCTGGTCGATGACCAGATTATTTTTGACGATATTGATCCTGCGGGCATTTCGGATGCTCCGCTTGAAGAGACGGTTGAATTGTCTGTTCCCTGCGATATCGGTTTCCAGCAAATTCGATTGAGGCGATGGCCTTCAAAGCCGTTCTATCGTCTTGAATTCAAAAATGAAAAAGTAGCTGAAGAGTATTCAAGTAATGTGATGAAAGCGACGTTTTCTCTGGATGCGATTTCACAGCTTGTCGATGGTGATGACAAGGTCATTGATCTGAAACTGGAGCTGAGCGGGATTAAGGCGGTGAACGAAAATGTTAATGCCAATCTGGATGATTTTATCCTCATTCCACGAACCATTACCGAAGAGCAGGAGCAGCGGAATTGGCAAGTGACAGGCGCATTTGAGTTTACGCGAAATTCGCAATTGGATAATTGCACAGCAGAAGAAATGGAGCAATTCACCAATGCCTAATAATATACAAATTTCAGAAGTGCTGCGTGAAGGTGAAGCCTGGTTAAGGGATCATGGGGAAAATGCTGGTGTGGTTGGTGCCAGTCCGCAATGGAATTTGCGGGCGCTGCGCGCGCAAAGTCAAGTTTTGGAACAGGCCTCTAGCAGTTTAGGTAACCTCGTCTTATATGGTGTGTCACAGGCCGGAAAGTCCTACGTTGTCAGTACCTTAGCTGCGGACAAGGGAGGTTGTTTAGAAATCCCTCTGGGTGGAAAAAATTATGATTTTATTGATGAAATCAACCCTCCGGGAGGTGAAGAGTCAACGGGTGTCGTTACCCGGTTTACCTTCTCGCCGCAACCAGCTGTTCCAGACCCTGGTTTTCCTGTTCATGTTAAGCTCATGAACGAGGCTGATGTTATTAAAACGCTGATTAATTCGTATCTGAATGATGTCAACCACGTGGCAGAGGAAGAAGCGGATTTGGAGGTTGAAAACAAAACAGCCTGGCTTCAAACAGTTTCTAAATCTTCAAAAAACTCGGGTATGGATGCTGACGATATTTTGGGTATCCGAGAATACCTCAAGAAATATTCGGGCTTGCATATCAAAAAGTTTGACGAAACCTATTGGGTTAAACTGATTGAAGCCATCCCCTATTTAGATGTTGAAAAAAGGTGTTACGCATTGTCGCCTCTCTGGGGGAATATGGATCATTATAGTGATTTATATAAAAAATTGCGTGAAGGCCTCGAACGCCTGGAATTCAGCTCTGATGTCTATTGCCCCATAGAAAAAACACTGATTCCTAGGTCAAATGGCATCTTAAAGGTTTCAACTCTGGCTGAGTTGGTGAAACCTGACGACGAGCAATCTTTTGTGGAGGTCTGTTTAACAAAAGACAGACAAATTGGGATTCCAAGGGCGTTACTTACTGCATTGTGCCTGGAACTGGTTGTCGATCTTTCAAGCAAACAGAAACCCTGGGATTTATTCGCTTATACCGATCTTTTGGATTTTCCTGGATGCAGAAGCCGCAAGACCAAAAGGCCGTCCGATATTCCTGAGGCGCTCGAATTGACCAAAGGAGAATATGCCGCAAATGTTTTGTTGCGCGGGAAAGTTGACTATCTGTTTAATGTCTATCTCGAACAACGTGATTTGACATCGATGGTGGTTTGCCTGCCGGAGACGATCAATGAAACCGAACCTTTGCTCTATGTCATCGAAAAATGGTCTGCCGAGATGGTCGGTACAACGCCGGAGGTTCGTTCGGAGAATGCAGATTTGGCGACGCTCTGGATGAACTTGACAAAGTTTGACATGTCTTTGATGAAGAAAAAAAGGCAGTTGCCTAGCGAGCGCTGGGAGGCTCGGTTTAAGTCTTCGTTATACGATCCTTTTAATGCGGAAGGTTGGTTTACGAAATGGGCGGAACAACCTTTCAACAACACTTTGTGTTTCCGTAATACCCGAGAGGGTCGCCTGGACGGCCTTTTCACATATGATTCCAAGACAGATATACAGGGTGATTTTGTCTTGGATGAAGGAAAAGAGTGGTTTGAGAAACAGGAAGAGGGTTTCCTCAATCTCCCTCTCGTGCAAAAACACGTACGTGAGCCTCAGAAAGTTTGGGATAATGTCTGGTCGCCGGATGGCGGGGTAGAGTATTGCGTTGAACGTATTTCTCGCCTGGTGAAGCCGGACCTGAAAGAACGCCAACTTGAGAGTCTTTTCAAAGGCGTGATGGAAAAATCACGCGCTTTGTTGAAAATGTATCATCGTAACACAGAAAATGTTCAGGAAGAACTCAAGAAGTGTGCGGAGAAATTTGAAAAGCTCTCTTCCTGCTTGCAAGACGAAATGGAAAGCGGGAAGCATGCAGCTTTCTTCCTGGATCTGATGGTTTCCGAAGAAAATGCCTATCAGATGCTGAAAGCGGGCGATTTTTATTTGAAACCTGCGCAAGACACGTCGGGTAAGGCCAAGCAGCAGGTCGAATATGTAATGTCGGCTTGGAATGATCAATTGTTGAGCCTGACTGAGACACCGGCGTTTTTGGACTGGTACGGGTTGGAAAAAGAAACAGCCGATTTTGCTATCCAGCATATTCTGGAAGCGGCGCGACGTGTGGACGTTCGCAGCCAACTGGTTCAGGACTTCTATGAAATTATTGTAGGGTCCGGTTCGAAAAAAGAGACCCTCGTGATACGCTCCAAAGTCGTGACTGAAAGGCTTTCAAACTTCATATCCAAGTTGGGACTGGACAGTATGGAAGTCGCGAAATGGCCAGAAAGTAAGGTTCGCAAGGGGTGTAAAATTTTCACCAAAGCGGATGTTTGTGATGGCATTCCTACCTTGGCCTCTTCCAGGTACCTTTATGAAAATGAATATGTTTCCGATTGGTTGACGGCTTTTTATTTCAGTGTTGTAGAAAACCTGAATCAAGGCGAAGGCGGCGGCTTCGATGTGGAAGCGAACGCTGAATTGGGAAAAATAATTGGCAAGCTCTCGTGGGATCAAGAAAATGGTTAGTATTGTTCAACATTCAGATGACTTTTTGAAGGTCATTGTTCCCAATGTTCAGTCAAAGGGAAATAACATCAAGGTCGCCCTGCGATTGCCAGGAGATGACCCGGATTACGCAGATTACAATATTGGCGACTGGTCGGAAACACCGGTTTGGTATCCACTCGATCAAATTGACAAAGTCGGCAATTCCATCAAGTTTCTCATTCCTTTCGCCTATGCTGTCGCTATAGAACCGGGAACCGAGGTTCAGTTGGATATTTGCTATGCAGATGTCGGCAGTCCTTTTGATATGAGACCCCTTGTCTGGCAGATCGCCAGCAATGAGGAAGACATCGGTGATGACGGACCGATACCTGAGAAACCCATAACGGCAAAAGATATTTCGGTTAAAGTGTTCAAAGGGACAACGAAATCAGTTGACCTGGAACAGCTGAACGAAACTGATGGACCGGACATTGGGAAAATTAAGTACCATCTGGAAAAACAGGACAAGCCGGATGCGAATGTAAACTTGTCGGACAAAGGTGTATTCTCATACAAGGCTGGTAAAGACCAGAATGAGGAACTGGAGTTCATTTACACGCGGGTGCGCGGCACTGATATCGTGAAGGGCACAGTGATCGTTAAATTTTTACCCAATCCGTGGCCTTACATTTGGTTATTAATCGCCGCGGTAATTGGTGTTCTTTTGGCCTTTGTCTTTTGGCCGACACCGGCATCTTTAGAGGCAAATGATGATCAATTTACGCTGAATGGCGGGGAGCGGAAACGGGTTGATATCTTACAGAACGATAGATATCAGACACCGGATGTTCTTGTTGAGATTATCCAAGAAACAGAGCATGTGACAATCGAACTTGATGCGGATAACAAGGTGTCGATTTCCATGTTGGAAGAAGATCATGCCACTGGAGACAAGTTTGTCTATCGGATTTCTGAGAATGGCGAAAGCAGCACCGCTACCGTCAATTTGACTTTAAAGCCTCTCCCTTTATTCGAAGCCAAGGACGACACGGCAGAATTGTCCCTTGAGCAGGATGAATATGTCATCAATGTCCTTGAAAATGACATCGTGCCGTCAGTGGAAAAAGCGAAGTTGAAGGTGTTGACTCTTCCAGAACAGGGTGACGCAAAGTTTGATCGAGACAATAAGCTTCTTTTCACTGCTCCGCGAAATTATCTGAATTCAGAGGAAATAGTGCTTTCCTATGAGGTCGAGGTCGATGGCCGCAAACGCAGTGCAGAGGTTTCTCTTTTCCCTCCTGATCTGCCGGCGTTTGATGCCGTGGATGATGAAATTCTGGTGGAACCGGGACAGGAAGTCAGTTTTGATTTGTTGGAAAATGACATCCTTGAACGGGCAGGAACGCCTCGCGTGGAGTTTTTTGGCAATCCTCAGTATGGCATCTCTCGTCACGGTAATGGCATCTTGACATACAGGGCTGCTGGCTTTGCGGAAGTTGGCGCTACAGAAAGCTTTTCTTATGAGGTTTCTGTCGAAGAGAGCGGTTCACGTGATAGCGCGGATGTTACCGTTAAGATTATTGCGCCCAAAATTCTTGAACTTCAGGATGATGAGATTGATCTGATTCCTGGGGAAACTGTTGACCTTGATGTGTTGGAAAATGATACCGTAACGACAGGTGTAAAAGCCTTAACCTTACAGGCGATGCCAACCTTTGCCGACGCCATCGTTACAGAGGATAATCAGCTTTCCTTTACAATGCCTGTGGATGGCCGCTACGGCGCTGATGAAGTCGTAGAGTATGAGGTCGAAGACCTTGACGGGAAAACTGAAACCGCAATGGTCAGGGTGCGTTCGCCACGTGAGAGGGTGCAGGCTGAAGATGATCAGGAGAAGATCGAGCCTGGGCAGAGGAAGATTGTAAGGGTGCTGGAGAATGACATTTATCCGTCTTCCGGTGACTTTATGCTGAAAGTTGTATCTGCGCCAAGTGAATGGATGGTGAATGTCATCAATGGACGTGAGTTGGATGTGCAGGCACCAGACGGTATTTCGTTCGGTCGTATTGAAACCGTCGTTTATGAGCTGAGCGGTTACAATCAAACCTCGACAGCGAATGTGCATCTTGACATCGTTCCGCCACGTGAGCCCATGCAGGCCAATGATGATCTGGTGAAATATACCATTCCCGGCGAGATGAAGCGGGTTTCTGTTTTGGATAATGACGACGTGCCGACACGTGTGCCGACAAGCGTCAAAATCGTGGGTGAACCTCAGTTCGGGACAGCCCAGCTTGTTGGCAATGACATTGAATATGTGGCTTCCCCAGGTTTCCGCATCGGATCACAGGATAAAATTTCTTATCAATTGATTGAGGGGGATTATGTATCTCAGGCTGATGTTATCATCTCCTTTGAGGAAATTCCTTCTGGTCGATACTGTCTGCCGGGTGTGTTCGGTGAAGGTGTCGCCATGATGTATGTGCCGCCGGCGACCTATAATGTCAAAGACCATGCCAACCCTGTCATTAGAAATATAGGGGCGGCTTTAGGTAAAGACGAAGTGCGATTGAGCAAGGGGCTTTGTGTTCCGCATATTGAAGTAACGGGTAGGGAGTTCTCTGAATATCAGGATCGTTTGTCCGATGAAGTGCGTAAAGATATTGATCGTACGAACTGGGCGAGAGCTGGGCAACGACCTGTGCGCAAGGTCAGCAAGAAGTTGGCTGATGCCTATCTGGCGTTGATTTCAAGAAAACCGACAGTGAATACACGCTATATCGTAACTTTGCCGGATATGGACATGTGGCTGGCTGCCTTGGTTTATTCGACCCAGTTGAATAACCAGACGGTTTATAAGAGCTTTAACCGGGGCGTGCGGGAAGTTTCAAAGGTCCCGTGTGGTAACAAGGGGACCACTTTCTATATCTTTGGTGAGAGCGATGATTACCGTGCCGGTGATACGCCGAGTTACCTGATTTGTGATAGGGAGGACCGAAGCGTCTTTGGCGTTGGTTTCCGGCCTTTCTATGTCGTGAAGTAATGTGGTTGAATGGGAAACAAGGTGCTTGAATTGAGATTCGAGGCTAAGTAGTGTTGAAGTGAAGTAATTCTGCTGACTATTTTTATAAAGAGGTTGGCAAACTGAGGGGAAGTACTCGTGAAGAATATGTGGCGTCAATTTTTGCAGGTTGTACTTGTTGTTACAACGGCTGTTGGGGCAACCACCGTGTTGTCAGAAGAGGCAAAAGGTGAGGATCCTCGCTCAAAGGTGACGATACCTGATCGAACCATTGAAAAAGTCAAAGCCAGATATGCGCGCTGGCTTAGAGAAGAAGGCCAGATGGCCAGCTATTTAAATATGGGCCGGGTTGCGACGTACTACATACAATATGGCGAGAAGTTGTGTTTTTCTACCCTTGAAGGGAAGTCAAAAGGATTTGAGCATATTGGGAGCGCCAAGCGCAAGGAACTGGGCTTTTCAGCTTTTCCAGAAAGTCGGCTTGTATATAGAAATAAAAACGAAATCGCGATAAAGCTGGTGCCATATATTCACTTCAGCAATGATGACTATTATGAAGTGATGTTGAACTTTAAAAGTGTCCATAAAACCAAGACAAATGTTCATGCTTTCAATGGAATGTTTCATCCCTGTAAAGCGAATGTCTTTGGCAATGGGCGTCATTCTGGATATTTCCCTCTAAAACTCACAGTGAAGACGGAAAAGGATGGGGAAGAACTAGAGGCTTTTCTAAGGAAAAAACTAGGTAAAGGTACGACGCTCGCTGATTGGGCAATTGGCGGTGAAGTATCTTTTGGTGACTATTGGAAAGCCACAAAGAAAGGTGACGAACCGATAGTCGGAAATTGGGTTAAATATTATTTGGAAAATTTCACGCGAACTGGCGAAGATCTTCCATTTCTTAGAGGGTTTGACAAGCCTGTTACATTGAGTTCTCCGGCAGTAGCGGAATATGTACAAGAAGATAGAGGTGAGAAGTGGGATTGGACGTATGAGTGGAAGCCTAAAGACAAAACGCCTAAAACGACAGAGCAAATACCTCAGTCCGGTGGGAGTGGCACTGCTAAAAGTCCGGTAAACCTGCAAACCGCAAAAATAGATGAAAAAAACGGTGAAGTGGTGTCCGAAGGTAAAAAACCGGAGACAGAGACGCCTGCACCAACAGGAGGTGAGGGAAATAAAGGGGAAAAAGCCGAGGGTAGCGGGGAGCCTGAACAACAGCTTCGTGATATTGAAATCATAGCACCCTTTGATGTGTCAGATTGGACGGGGGGGAGTACTTGGAGTGGTGCAGGCTGCAAAGAAACACGCCTGCATGAGGGGAATAAAAGAATAACATCAAAATGCCCAAAAACTGTTCAAAACATAAATTTATCAAAAGGTGTTTTGGTTTTTGAACTCGGCAAGGCTCTTTCTGAAAAAGATGAAATTGGTGTAGAAGAGTTAAAAGCTGTTGCCCAGGTTAGCGCCGATACTTTTTATACGGATCATCCAACGAAGGACCCGAACTTAGGGACGTTTTCAACAAATGGACTTTCGTTTGAGGAATTCACCAATAGAGAAGAAACTGGTTTAAAGACGAATATCCGTGAGCTTAGACAAAAAGCCTGTCGATCCCATTACGGCCTGACACTGGTACAACTAAGCAATATGACGGACAAGATTGAAGTTCTGTCGAATTGCAAAAAAATTGAGTTTGAGAACATCGTCGTCGGCATCGTGCCGGACACATCAAAATGTCTGGAATGGACCGCAAATTCACCGGTCTGTTATCTGCTGAAAACAGAGACCGCCACACCAACCATTACAGTGCGAAGTGGGTGGGCGCATGGGGGATATAAGCCAAATTCTAACCATAAGGCCGATCTGTTCAAAAACTTGCGTCCAATGGTTTCCTTGGAAAACCAGGTTCATGCGAGTTATCGTCTGTCAGCCATTGAGTATTGTAAAGGAACGACCTGTAAGCCTTATCCTGGCCGCTCACCAGATATAGCCGATTTGCCAGATCTCAATATTATGAATTGGCCGGCTGGCACAGATTTACCGACCAAAATCAGGCTGACCTACAATTACACAGGTGATAACGCGATCTATGAGCCTCAAGTGGGACCAATAGAGGTCGCACCGGGAGGAAGCTTTAAGTTTTCTGAGGAAGTGTTGAAGCCGCAAAGGCCTTTCACAATTTCTGCCCATACCTATCCGAATCAACGCTTGCGCCACGCAAGGATTGATGTTTTTGCGGATGAAGTGACATGCCGTAGTTTTGGGACGAGTGTTCGCTCTATTCGTCTTACATCGAACGGTGCAATTGCAAATCCAAATGATGCCGTGATCGGACAAGAAGAGTGGGCTATCAGTTATCACGGCTCGAAACCAATTTCCGAATGTGCGTCGCCGAGAGAGAGTGGAGAGGGATTCACGCTCAGCTTCCTTCCGCGCCCAAAAGAGAAAGTTGATGTGTTTGTGATCGCACCATCTCATGACTTTTATCAATTGAGATCGGTGATCGCCAATAGTCTGACCAAGACACTGGCTGCAAAAAATGAAAGTGAGTTTTTCCTGCTCTATCAAGCGCAACCAGATGGCAGTTTGACAAGAGCCGTTAAGCTACCGAATGACACTGCCGCCGATGAGGTGGAAATCAAATCGGTTGTAAATAGCATTAACCATCAGGATATTGTCGGGGCAAGTGTCTTGCGCCCACTCGATTATATCAATGATGATGTAGAGGCATTAAATACGCAAATTAAGAGCGTGGTCTATTTCCATAACGCTTTAAACAGTCAGGCTGAAATCAAGCCACGAAGCCTCGGGACATTGCTGACGTGGAAGGCTGAAGGTATACCATTCAAGACAGTTGCCATGGATTGTACGGCGTGGAACAGCGTTAAGTCCTTGAAAGGTTCCTGTATGGGCTTACCGCCCTATGGCTCGGAACCGAAAACGCGTAAAGCGCAATCGGATTTGAGCGACGAAATTTCAACTTTCATTCAACCAACCCAATAAAAGGAGAGGCAGATGCTTAGTCAGGACAGTATGAATATGCCAATGCGCACTACGAAGCGGTATGTTTCTTCAAAAATTACAAGGAATACGATTGTGAAGAAGGCCAACTTAGATATTTGCAGTTTTGTTTTGTGCTTGACCCTATGTGTTATGGTTGGTCTTTTCACAAGCTCATCCGCTAGGGCGATGGATGGAAGTTGTACTCAGGTTGATTTTAGTGCAATGCGGTTGGGAGACGGAAGTTTCGATACAACGGCTCAAAAAGCATTTACGATTGAGGCGTATTTACCAGTCTACGATTCAGCCGATGCGCAAGAAAGTGTGTCTACAGCAGCGTTCAACAAATATGTTGCCATTCTGGATGAACAGGGAAGTAGGGTTTTTATCAAACATGCAAATGGCGGTGACATCGGATGGGTGGAGAAGGATACGTTGCTGTGTTCTTTCCGCCCATTGAAAGTGGAAGGCGGCTATCTGGAACGAAAAGCCTATATCAAAACGGTTACCTACCGCAGAGGAAGTGATGAGGCCGAAATCAATGCGGTAACTGCGTATGGTTCTTCAGATGTAGAAAGAGAAATTTGCCCTGAGCAAATTGGCTGTACGAAATTGGGGCGTTTTGAACTCTATTTTGTTATGGCAGAAAAAAATGATGCTCTCCTTTTGAGTCAGGATTTTACGCTAACAAACCGCTTTCACAATCTGGTTGGATGGGTTGATAAAAACCATACATTCCCTTGGAATACGTCTTTGGCAGTGCGCCCGTCCGAGTTCTACAGTGCAAATGGGAAGGCTCCAGACGATAGCGTGATGTGCGGATACCGCTCCATTGAGCGTGCTGAGACTAAAAAGCCAAAGGATTGCATTTCTGTTTTGGGGGGAAATACATGGTTTAAAAGTACGAACCGTTTGATCGTACTGAATAAACAGGGGCCGTTTTATGAGGTTGCAGCTCCTGTTTCTCAGATGGATGAAAGCCGTTTTAGCAGACCGGATGAACAGGGAAATATGACGGTGAGTTTTGTTGACCCTAAAACTCCGGGCGGCTTCCGCGGTAATATCTTTGGTCAGTTCAAGAATATTGACGTGTTCTTTATTATTGATGGCACAAACAGTATGGATCCGTGGATTAAAGCCATTCGTGGTGCGCCGGGGCGCCCGGGTATTGTGCAGAAAATTGCGGATCAATTGAAAGGGGACATTGCTTCGGGGGCAAATATCCGATTTGGTTTTCGCGTGTATACCGACACTTCTCCTACTGATGAAGACGGATTGGGCGAATATTATATGTCGCCTGTGAAAAAATGTGATGCAATTACTGCTGCTGAGGTTACTGAGAATCATAAGGGATTTAAGGCTGCGGTCAGCAATATTCAGGTAACATCTGGTGATCGTGCAAAAAGGGATGACTATCCCGAAAACTTGTATGGGGGTGTCGCAGAATCTATGGTTGACATGGCGCAGTGTCGTGACAACTTGAAGCTTTTCTTTGTTATTGGTGATGCTGGGTATGACCGGTCGATGCAGAAAAAACGTCATAATTTTTCTTTTTCAGTTGATGACCTAGCGGGGTCAATGGCCGAATATAAGAAGCCATTGTTTTTCTTCATTCGACCTGCACAATCCACGGCTACAATGAGAAAATTTGATCTGTACGAAAGTGCTTGGAATAGCTATCGCACCCAAGCGATGGAATTGATTCGGAAAAATCTTGGCCAATTGCGCAAAGGACAAGATTTGGGGAGCGTGAACCCAGAAAACTTCTTCATCCAATTGTCTAATTCGGCACAGGCATCAGATGATATGCTGCAAAAAATTACGGCCAATGTTGATAGTGTAATCAATATTCAAATGCTGGAGGCCTTGGAGTTGAACATCAGAAACGGTGCGAATGTTCGTGAGGTTATGGCGCAATATAGGGACGAGTTTAATGATGTTCCTGTGTTTATCTGGGAAATGCTGGATGACGCTTTGTGCAGTGATACTCCCCAAAAATGTGAAGAAGACACATATGAAGCGGTTACATCTTTCTTTATTCAAGAACACCCGCAATTGGTTGAAGATGTCTGGATGGAAAAAAGCCGCCTCAGTGCTTTACAAGGGGTGCTTGGGAAAACGAAGACTACCAGTGTTTCAGAAGATGAAATGAGGGAGCGTATTCTGGATGGATATTTGGCAGGGATTGAAGATATCGTCAAAACTCCGTTTTCAGCGACAAGGGAAGACTTGCCAAAATTTGTAGAGCGAGCGTTCGGTATACCATCCGACAATCCGACACCGCTACTCAGATATCAACTGCATGAGCTGAGTGGTGGAACCAATGAGGAAATGATTGGGGGCTGCGAACTCGGGCAATTGATGGATTGGATTGCGGATTCACACGATATGCTGAATGTGGTTGAGACCAGATATAACAGACCTGAGGTGAAGTTTGGACAGCGCCCCAATGACGTCTGTCCGGGAGGTCAGTTGACAGAAAAAGGTAAGAAAATTCCTTACAGGGTAAGTGATACGATTAGCAGTGTACCATTAGGTGATGACAACAGCTTTAGCTATGCTAAGGAATTCAGAAACACCACAACCATCTGGGTGCCTAGGGAGTTCTTGCCATGAGGTCGAGCGCTCAAATTGGAGCAGAGGCATCCTCTTCTGATAGATCTCCCAGTAAAATAGTACTGGAGTTCAAGGATGTATCCGCGCTTTGGGATAAGGGAAAACCGTTGTTTGAAGGCTTTTCTGAAACGATTGTTTTTGATGAGACGGATTTCATGCTGCCCATTCAAGGTGAAAATGGGTCTGGTAAAAGTACGCTCATGTATTTGCTCTCAACATTAAAGGGTATACACAAGGGCAGTGTTAAATGGACTTTCCCTTCCGACAATGACGGGGAATCTCTGGTTTACGAATGGAGCGCCGATAAACCGCTCAATCCGAGGGAAGTAAAGGAGTTGAGACAAAATCGTTTTGGGTTTGCATTTCAACGAAACACTATGCTTCCCTATTTGACCGTGGAAGAAAACCTGGCTTACCATTATGAATTGAAGGGGGCTTCCAAAAAGGAAGCGCTGGATGAGGTTGACAGGGTTCTGGAAGAGCTTTTCCTGAATGATGGTTCCGTCAATGCTACTGTGGAAGAAAAAAGGACGAAATATCCCGGCGACTTATCCGGGGGGCAGCTAAAGAAAGTATCGATTGTGCAGGCATTGGTAAAGCGGCCGACCATCTTGTTTGCCGATGAGCCTGCGGCCAGTCTGGATCATAAGTCCAAAGATGAAATTATGAAGTTTGTGCGTGATTGGGCGCAAAAGGGCAAAGGCAGGCGCGGTTTTGTCTGGGTCACTCATGAAAAAGAAGACCCGGATGATTACTCCGGTGGTCGGTGTCTGGATGTAAAAATCGAAGGAACGGCGAACGAGGAAAAGCCGACAAACAGGTTCCTGTATTACACCCCCCCAAAAAAAAAAGCGATGAACGAAATTATTGAGTAATTGAAAATGGCGAACTCCCTGTTCTCACATGCGTTGAGAGAGTACAAAACAAGTTTTGCATGGCGTCGCAAAGCCCCCGGCGGGCGCGATTTCCTGTGGCTAAGTCTGGCAATGAGTCTGTTGCTGACTGTGGGGATAATGCTGGGCGTTGTCTATGAGGGCATGATCAACAAGTTTGCGGACAGTCTCGTTGGCCATGTTGAGAATGTGGGCTCTCCTATCTGGGTGACAAGAAGTTTCGACATGAGAGGTAGTTTTAATCGTGAGATATACAATTATACCGGGCGCAATGATGGGTTGGAGACCGGATTGGAAAGGGCAGAAAACGAACAGTTTGCTAAGCGCTTTCCCTATTTGAAGCATCAGGAAATTGATTTGCTGAGGAAAGCGCTGATCTATCCGTACAGCGATGTACTAGGTTATATCGATTTACCGACAATGAAAATAACAAAAACTGAAAATGGTGAAGAGAAGGAGTTTGTTGTTTCGCCCTGGAAAACCAAAAAGAAGGGAGGCAGGTTGAATTTCGACGGTTGGGCTGTGCGGGGGAAAGACCCCATTTGGCAACGGGCCTTGATAGAAAATGGTTTTACGCGTACTAAAGACCAGAATGTAATTGCAAGCAATGAGTACAAAGTGCCTTTGGAGATTGTGTTGCCACGAAAGGCGTTTAAAGATTTTGATTTCCAGGCCTATCGTAATGCCCTGAAAAGTATTCTTCCACAGAAATTGTCTGCTCAATTGCCTAGCAAAATGGAAGAGATGCACCAGATCTGGTTGTCCGTTGTTTCTGAAGGCCAAAAGAGCGAGTTTTTGCCTTTTAAGGTTTTATGGGTTGATAGTCTTCCTTCTCTTCAAGAAAAGGCCTTTATCATTTTATCATCTACATTTGATGCCATGCGATTGATGAAGTTTCAGCCCGGTGTTCCCTACTTTTTTGAAGGTGAATCCAGCCGCGCCGAAAGAATTCGCTCCATTCGAATAAAAACGCGTGGAAAGATGCTGGCACCAGGTCTATTGAAGGATGAGTTTGTGCAATGTCTAAAGCGTGGGCAGCTCAAAAAGGTAATGCACAGAGAGATGCTCCATTTCGAGCCAGCCATGCCACGTTTCTGGCTGGAGAGTTGCCTGCCGGCAGATCAATGGGAAAAGGCAAAGATAAACATTAAATTTGTTCAGAACTCTATTGGCCTCAAAGTTGGCGAGCATAGCTTGCATGTGCCGTGTGGGTTATTAGGTGACAGCCTCATGAGCCCCAAAGATTTACGCGCGTGCGAGAATCAAGGTGGGCAGTATATGGCAAAAGTTGATTATGCCAATGCAAACAATGAATTTTCCGGCGCTAATGTTTATGTATCCCATCGTAGTGACCTTGTGCCCACCAAAGATGCTTTGCTGAAAGTAAAATTCTGGGGAGAAAAGAGAACCAAGGAAAGCAAAAAACAAGGCGTCCTCGTCTTTGCGCTGAATGCACTTTATGAAGACTCTCTCAAGCGTTTTGGTTTCTTGACGGAAGTCTTGACCTGGTTTTCAGGGTCTATTCTGCTGGGCGGTGTAGCTTTCTCAATATATTTCTTTTTTGTGAATTTAAACAGTGCACTGGGACATCGAAAGCCGAACTACGGGTTTCAACTTGCCCAGGGTGAAACACATAAGAATATCCGCAAAATTATTGGATACCAATTAAGTCTCAGTTATTTCTTTGGGTTGCTGATCGCTTTGCTCTTTGTTGAGACAACCGTGTTGGGTGTGAATTATCTGTTCCTGTCATACAGTGACGCTGCTCAAATTGCACAAATGAGTTTGGGGCTGGGCGAGTTGCAACTGCTACCTCATCTGCCAGAAGTTTGGCTGACGGTTGGTTTATGTGCCCTTGGAGTCTGGATAATCTGTCGTGGCATTCTGAGTCTGGTGGTTCGCATTATGTTGGCAGACAAACACCCAATTGATTTAGCAATATAGAGGCTTCAATGACTTCTATGCTCCTGGTTGAAACGTCGGTATTGCAGATGGCCTCCCGCAAGGCGCAAGGCGGAGTGTCCATATATACAATTGCGGACTCACTCAGAGATGTCCTTGAAAAGGAAGCGGGTGTTGAGATTTCCGATCTGTTTGCAAGGCCATCACATGATGAAGAGGCTCAGCGCATTGACTGGTATTGCCCAAAGGGTGCCGTAAAAAAATATACCGAGATCGTGGACGCTGAAGAAAAAAGGTTATTTGAAGAGGAGCTTCACAAAAAAGTTTCGAAAGTTACTGTGCTTATTGAGCGTTTTGAAAATAGTGAAGTTGACAATGAGAGGGCCCTGGCTGAGTTTTTAGATGAAGCACTGAAAATTCCCAGTCGCGAATATATATATTCGGTTGATGGGAAACCAGTTTTTGCGGCTTGGGGCTTTGAGGGGAGAGCGGCTGATGAGATTGAAGACTTAAGCCAATATGCGGATTTGAAGGTTGATGATCAACATTCCCGTATTGACGGGGGCGAGGATGGCGATGAGCGCCCGACGGATAGGGTGAGCGAAGAGGAAGGAAGAGATGATGAGGATGAATGGGCTAAGGGCAAAGAGATAAGGGCTAAATATACTGGTCCCAAGGCTAGGTGTTGGTGGTGCTGTTTGCTTCTTCCTCTTCTTCTTTTTCTGCTCGGGCTTTTCATTGGTCGGGTTTTATGTTTTTGCTTCCTAACGGATTTTCAATCTATATTGTCAGGCCAAGGGTCCTTGAATAGTTGTATTCAGCAAAGTGTCACCGTTGAGGTGCCTCCGATAGAGGGTCCCGAGCCACCTGGGCGGGATGCCCCTCGGAATGAGATAGAGGTTCCTGATCCTCCAATAATGGATCCAGATCCTCGACTAGAGGACCCAGGGCCTCCGTTTCAGGATACTGAGCCTCCTCTAGAGGACCCCGAGCCTCCATTAGAGGAGGCATTGTTAAAAGAAAAGGAAACTATTGAGAATGAAATTGATGATCGGCGAGAGCGAGAAGGTGGAAAAGTAGGTCAAATTACCGTTTCCTTGTCTTGGGATACCAAAGACGATCTTGACCTTTATATTGCGTGCCCAGCAGTCCCTGACCCGTCTCTTCTCGCTGTGTTGGCAGAGACTGTTCTCGGGGTGAGTGAGACACGAACAATTTATTATGGGAGTTTAACGGCCTGTGGAGGCACTCTTGATGTTGATATGAATTATAAGAGTGTTGAGGACAGCCCAGTTGAAAATGTTACGTTCCCGGATAGGCCCGATGTTCCCGGAACCTATACAGTTTATGTGAGTAATAACGGTGACCGTGATCCCGTTGGGCAAGAAATACCCTTTAGTCTTATTGTGAAGAAAGGGGACGACACTGATTTAGTTCAAGGTGTAATAGATAAAGCGGGACGGAAGGTTGAAGTGACTTCCTTTATCTATTGATAGTACTCTTGAATGTTTTGGACTTGTACGGAAAAAGTGGAGGGTGTCTCACTTATTTAAGCAGCACGTTTTTCAAACTTGATAGGACTGAGGCCATTCAGGTATGAATGACGGCGACGGGCATTGTAGAATCCATTTATGTATTTGAACAATTCCTTTTTGGCTTGATCTCGTGTCTGGAAGGCAATTTTCCAGACCATTTCCGCTTTCAAGGTTTTGAAGAAGGTCTCTACAGCAGCATTATCATAACAATTCCCCTTGCCGGACATTGACTGCTTGAACTCATACTTTGCCAGCAGTTTACGGAACTTGGTTGAGCAATATTGACTGCCTCGATCTGAATGGAAAATGACACCTGGTGGATTCAGGAGTGAAGTGCAATAGCTTTGTTCAAAGCATCAATTACCAAATCCTTCTTCATCCGCCTGCTTGCAGACCAGCCAATCACGCGACGCGAGTAAAGATCGATGACAACCGCCAGATACAGCCAGCCTTCTCCTGTCCACAGGTAGGTAATATCGCCAGCCCATTTCTTATCCGGTGCATTCGCTGTAAAATCACCATACAGCAAGTTAGGCGAGATATTATGAGCATGATCGCTATCGATTGTGCGTTTGAATTTCTGGCTTCGTAGGATCCGTAAATTATTCTGTTTCATAATACGGGCAACACGGTGCTCGCCGACACAAATGCCTTCTTCCTGCAATTCATCTGTCATGCGGCCTCGTCGATAGGATTGGTAATTGGCGTAGTGAATGGATTTAATATGGGCAAGTAAGACCAGGTTTTCACGCTGGCGTTCGCTAGCGGGGCGGTTGCGCCATTGCAAAATAACCGCTCCACGTTCAACAAGTTTGCGCGAAGGGATGAATAGTCTCTTGAGGTCTCACAATGACTGAGGTGCAAACTGTTCAGGATAATGGGGTGGTTGCTGTTATTCCCCTCGCTGATTTACCTTCTGCTTTGTCTGCGGTGTGTAACGATCATCAATCATTTAAATTGCTTTGTAAGCATTCGGACGCTGCAAAGTATGGTGTGCCAATGCGGTTAAGCACGTTTGAAAAGCTCATTCCGCTTTGTGACTGTCTGCAAATGAAACAGGTAATTGAAGAATTTCTAACTCCTGCTGGTGAAGAGTTTAATACAAGGCAGAATATTACGGCTTTGTTGAGCATGTATCCTAAAGGAAAGTTTGCGTTAGAGAATACGCCGTATGTTTCAGCATTAATTCGGGCGTTTGGTCGTTTGCCTGAAGAACATATGCCGGTCTTGCTGGAAGCCATGAGCCAGAACAAACCAGAATATGCCCATGCAGCCGCCCATATGCATGAAGGCAATAGCGACGCGGCTTTAGCCATTTTGGAAGGTGAAGAAATCGGTCGGTTGGAAAAGCAATATGTGCCAAAGAACAACGCGGATTATAAAGATGGAATTTTAAATAAACTTCACGGTGGTGGCCTTGTTCTTGAAGCCTTGCCAATTGAGTTGCGCGCTGGGATCGAAAAGACGGTGCGTTCAGTCTATACAAAGTTATCCCGTGATGAACATGACGTGTCTGGGGATGTTGACGAAGAACGCCTAGAAAAAGCTGTAAACATTGTAACTGGTGGCATGGTTGAATATGACCGCCCCGGCTTAAATGGTAAACCGGGTGCAAACCTACCAACGTTTGGTTTTGAAATTGATTTGGGCTGGAATGATGAACCGGCAAAGCCACAAGAAAGAAAAGAAGATGAAACAGAATGACGATCACATGTACTTTTTTACAGGGTTTGAACATGGCTTAGCATATTATCTTATGGAAGGGTGGCCCCGTCGCGCTGCTGCTTTGGAAGTGGCAAAGAATTTAAAACTGAATAGCGGAATAGTTTTGGCCAATGAAGAGGCTTTTAAACAAGCACGCAAAGCGCTGGTTAATGAAGAATATATCAAATGGGTTTCGGGTCTTATTCGCGATCATTTGGCATTGCAACATAGTGGAAGCGATATTGATGACCTAGAACGGACTTGTCGGCTCATTTCTCAAAGCATGAGAGGTTTTAGAAAAGAGATACAAGAAGTTGAGCATGGGCTTTTAATAGAAGAAAATTCTCATGAGAAAGAAGAATGCCAGAAAATACAAAAGGAACTTATAGCATCTTATAAAAAAGAGTTATGGCGATATAACCTATGCCGAGTTAGACGTCGTCAAATTCGCCTGCTGATACCAGAAGATAGAATTTTCTTAAAACTTTCCCAAGTTCAGTTCCTAAGTGCGCATCCAAGTAATCGGCCACAGTAAAGAATGCAAAATGCATTGTTTTAAACCTTTCTTACCATTGAAAAATGCAAGTTGCATTCTTGCTCTAATTTTACTTGAAAATACTTTTTTACTTATACAAAGTTGCTCTGCATTAATGATGAAAGGGCATGTTATGGCTTTGAATACAGATTTAGTTATTGTTGATATGTGGCAAGAATTCTGTGCGCTGGAATGCTCATTGAATGGCTCAATACAAGATGAAAAACCGGGGGAATGGGCACGTTACGATGAATTATTTGCAGCAATTGCGGCGTATGAGACAAAATCACCCGTTGGTGCACTGGTTAAATTGGCTGTGGCTGGAAGCCCAATGTTGGAAGTGCAGGAAGAGGAAGGCACACAAGAAGGTGAAATGCTTTCATCAGCCGTTAAAGTCGCGTCAAAATGGCTTAAAGAAAACCATTCTATAAGTATTCAATAGATTGTATATTTGCAGATAAAGTCGATGATAGCGGCATTGGTTCACGGGGATGCAGTGGAGCCGGTGCCGCTATATTTCTATCCCGACATTTTTATTTTGGCAGTAAATCAAAAAGGTATTTACTTGCGTTCTCTGCTAGAGATTGGGCAAAACTTGATGATCCATGTTCGCTTATTTTTTTAGCAAACTTCTTAAGTGTGTTACCGGTGTTCCCAACGAGTTCGGTTTCAATTAATGGAGCTTTAAGAAGAGTGATAGTGGTTTCCAGAAGTTCGATTAACGAATGCCTGTAATAAGTATCAAGCTCCTCAATACTCGAGAGAGAGTTTGATCTTTTCAACTGTTCAATTACTTGGGTTAGTAAGTTTTGAATTTCATTAGCAAGTTGGTTGTCTTCTTTTAGGGGGTTAGGTATCCAGCCTGCGTATCCTGATTTTTGGGTGGCATCATCTATCAAATCACCAAGAATATCGTTTGATATTTGCACAAGAGTATTCAGTACGCGAAAAAATGACGTCAGTTTGATTTTCCTGTAGCCATGTGTTTTCGAAGTGAAAAAAGTCGTGCTGAGTGCAGTTTGATCGGCAATAAATTGTCTTGTTACTCCTAGTGTCCTAGGAGCAACCCAAACGATTTCCCAAAAGCTCGCTAGTTGTCGGTCATTATATGAACCGCTGGAAATCTCTTTCATAAGTTTCTCGGCAGATAGCCGTAACTTATTTATCTCTGGCGCGTTCACATGATCTGGTTTGTTCATTCTCAGCCTATTGAAATAATTTCGGGATTAGAATTTCTTTATAGAAGGGGAACGCAAACATATGCACAAAAGCCAAGGCGGTTATTGGTAGCTTTAAAGCATAGTAAATGAAGCCGTCTGGGAAAGTGTTTGCCCAATCCCATGCCTCATAAAGTGGCCACCACAAGATAAGCCACAATACGAATGCCATTGTACTATCTCGTTTTTTTACTGCTTCGTGTGGGGCTGATTTCATTTCTGGATCACATACAATTGAGCACCAAGGTTTTTCAATGCAATATCCGCCAGTGTCCTAAGATTTTCCTCGGTTCTGGATTTTGCCGGGCGAGGTTCTGGAAGGCGGCGTGCTGGGTATTGAATAGGGGCTTCTGTTTCAATTTCTTGTTGAGGACTGATTAAAGCTCGTGCAATTTCCTGTGGTCCTTCAAGTTTGAGGCTTTCCTCTTCTCGCAATGCTTCTCTTTCTTCCTCTAATTCATCTGCGAATTGTTCTGCTTGTTTGGCCAATATAAGTGCTTCTTCAACAATGCCGCTATCTAGTGGTATGGAAATTTGATCTAGTTGCGTTGTCAGAGTTTTTCTAAATTCATCACCATGGTAGCCCCTAACCTCTTTTGGTTCTGAAAAAACGCGATGAATTCTTTCATCAAAAGAAACATGGTGAAACCCGTCATCAAGTACGCCGATATCACGAGGACGGATGAAAAATGATTTATCAATCATGTTTCCATTTTTCCATGCATCATTTAGTTCATTTGGTAGGTGGAACTTGGGCGCAGCATAAAAAACAGCATTAGGCCCTTGATCTAAACCCAGTAACAAATCGTGTTGGCGAGAACGTCTCCTTTCCGTGATTTTGAAGCGATAGAAAGGTAATTTGAAATTAATGTTATGGTCTTTAATCTCTTTTGCTGATCGTCTGGTTAGGCAGTCACTTCGTTTGAATTGAAGAAATAATAATATACCGGGAGAGTCTAGCTTAACGTCATAACCGCCACCGCTTCTACCTTCTTCAATTAGGCTCGGAAATATTGGAGCTGCATTCAAGTCCCCGATATCTGCAATGCATTCGTGAGTTAATGAAAAACCATATGAGAATTCAGATATTTCGGGCGTCATGTTTCAATCTTTCCATGTAATGTTGATTGATTTACAGGATTGCTTGATGATATTTCTTTAATTTAATTATTCAATAGTTTTCTACTAAAGGTGTTGTTTGGTGAAGCCCACAGAAAAGCCTGCATGGCTACAAAAGAGAGAAAAACTTAGATCGCAGCCAAATAAGAACGAATTCTTCGTGAGTTTGTTTGATAGAGTTTTTGAAGGAGCATTTCAGCATTTCAATTCCAGCCTTCCGGCTATGATGAGGTTGCTTGTACTTGCATCAGGTGCAGCGTTAGCGGCTTCGATTGGTGCAGCATTGCAGTATTCTGAAAATATGATGGTTGTTGAAATTTTGCCTTCAATTAGCGTTGGCTATTTCTGGGCTCTTGTATTTGGCTTTTTAGCAATGCTGACTTTGTTCTGGGGGAATAGTTCGTCTTTGCCTCTAATTATGGACATCCAATATCATTTTTCGAACCCTAAAGCTGGAGGTCTTGCAAAAGAGCAGAAAGCTGAAATTAAGGTCCACGTAGATACAATGAAGTTTTTTAACTATGTATGTCTGGCTTGTTTTGGAATTTCTGCATTTATATTTGTTTCTACTACGGGGTTACTTGTTTACGGAATAGATGAATTTTTAGCGTTGGCCCAAAAGAAATAGTTATGAAAAACAAACATTTGAAATCTATGTGCCGTAAGTTGCTTCAAGGTGTTGCAGACACGCGGGGCACATTGAGCAATCAACAAGTTTTTCAACGAATTATGAAAAATGTTGCAGGACGTGATTTAGCGTATTCTGGTGATAAAGAAGATCGGAGAGAATACTTTCATGATAAAGAATACCTGCTGCGTATCGTTCGAATTTTGGCGTCACCATTACAAGACGCTTTGATTGCGAGAATGTGGCTTGCGGCTGGTGAATTGGACACATACGGCGATGACATAGACATTGGGGATTTGTTTTTGCCGTATCATACTAAATGGAATAATGAAAACCTTACGGATAAGGCGTGGCGAAGAGGTCAAGCTGAAACGATGCGGTTGGGAATAGACCCTGTATTAGTCTGGCCATGGCGTCATAGTCGATTATATGAGGTCTTAGCTTTGATTGGCGAGAACCGCCCCTATGGGGAATGGGAGCAAGATGATATAGGTCATGATTTAACAGTAGTAATGCCAGTACGAATTGGAGTGCTGGGTTCAGGTGGAAACCATTCGATTGCAACAGGAATTGCAATGCGTACTGGCGAGGTGAAGACCAAAAATGCATATGATTTAAGTGTGTTATATCCTATCGTTCATAGTGACGGTCGTGGCGTAGCCCCCGAAAAGTGGTCCACATAAAATGTTAGTTTTTTTGGCTTATTCAAATCCATGAATAAGGAGAAAAGACATGGGAAAACAGAAACGCCCAACGCCTGAACAGATCATCATGAAGCTTCGTGAAGCTGAGGTTTTTATTGCTCAAAGGCATACCATTGCCGATGCTGCCCGCAAAATCGGTGTGACGGAACAGACCTATTATCGCTGGCGAAGCCAGTATGGCGGGATGAAAACCTCTCAGGCCAAAAAGATGAAAGCTTTGGAACAGGAAAACGCCCGTCTTAAAAAGGCGGTGGCCGAACTGACGTTAGACAAGCTGATCCTCAAGGAGGCAGCCGAGGGAAACTTCTGAGCCCAGCACGCCGTCGCAACTGTGTTGACCACGTCATGAACGTCCTTGCGATATCAGAACGTCGAGCTTGCAAGGTTCTTGGTCAGCACCGTTCGACCCAGCGAAAGAAGCCGACAAAGCAAGCAACGGATGCGGCTCTGACAGAAGCAATCACTGCACTGGCTGAATATTATGGGCGGTACGGTTATCGCATGATTGCGGGTCTGCTGCGTCTTGAAGGCTGGTTTGTTAATCATAAGCGGGTTGAACGCATCTGGCGACGTGAAGGGCTTAAAATACCAAAGCAACAACCCAAACGAGGACGACTTTGGATGAACGACGGTTCCTGTATCCGTTTACGTCCTTGCTGGAAGAACCATGTTTGGGCCTATGACTTTGTCATGGATCGCACGGCTGATGGCAAGGCGTTCAGAATGCTTACTGTCATTGATGAATTCAGCCGTGAATGTCTGGCAATTGAGGTTGAACGTAAACTGAAATCCGAAGATGTCTTGCATGTTTTAACTGAATTGTTTGCCACACGCGGTGTCCCCGATCATATTCGCTCTGACAACGGGTCGGAATTTACGGCTCAAGTGGTTCGCGACTGGCTTGGCAAGGTCGGTTGCAAGACGCTCTATATCGAGCCGGGGTCACCTTGGGAAAATGGCTATAACGAAAGCTTCAATGGCAAGCTTCGCAATGAGCTTTTAAATGGAGAAATATTCTACACTTTGGCAAGCCTAGACGTGCACGAAGTTTAGTAACCGGTGTTACAAGTACATAGATTGCAACGAGCAACGTTAGAAATGTTAAGAAGCCGTCAAACGACATTTTGAACCCGCGTTTCTGAAGAAAAGGGATGTATATCTTAAATATTCGGCTTTGTTAATGAAATCAGTGTTTTATGGATTTTAGTAAATTGGTATGTTGTGCCCCGGGTGTGCCCCGAAACAGAAAAAGGACCTAGCCGATAAGGGCTAAGTCCTTGAAAATTCTGGTGCCTCCACACGGACTCGAACCGCGGACCTACTGATTACAAATCAGTTGCTCTACCAACTGAGCTATAGAGGCTTAATCTATATCTATGTTTTTGAAAAGTGGTGCCTCCACACGGACTCGAACCGCGGACCTACTGATTACAAATCAGTTGCTCTACCAACTGAGCTATAGAGGCTGAACCATTTTTCAAAAGGGCTTTCATTGAAAGCGAGCGGAACTTACTCCACTGTTTTTTTGATTGCAAGAGGGATTTTACGCTTTTCGTAAACTTTTTTGTATTTTTTCGTCACTCTTGCTTTTGGCGGGCAATTTCATAAAGGGCGACAGCCGTTGCATTGGACAGGTTTAAGCTTTCAACGCTTTGAGAAATCGGGATTTTTCCAAGGAAATCACATTTTTCTTTTGTCAGTCGCCGCAGGCCACTGCCTTCGGAGCCCATAACCAGTACAGTTTTGCCTGTCATGTCTATTTTGGATAAGGTGGTTTCGGCATAACCATCCAGTCCCACAGACCAAAAGCCTTCTTCTTTGAGTTGATCCAGGCTACGTGACAGGTTGGTGACACGAACAAAGGCAATGCGTTCGAGCGCACCGCAGGCGGCTTTTGCCATGGCTGCAGTGACTTCCGGGGCATTTTTTTCCGGAATTAAAACGGCACTGGCCCCAAAAGCAGCCGCTGAGCGCAAGACGGCACCAATATTTTGCGGGTCTGTGGCCTGGTCCAGAGCCACAATCAGGGCATTGGGCTGTTCGCTAATATCAAACAAAATATCTTCCAGCGTCAGACGGGGCAGGGGGTCGGCTTGCAGGGCAACGCCTTGATGGACACCACCTTGGACGGCATCTTCAATGTCACGACGTTCAACAATTTCAGGAGCAGGGCGTTTTCGTTCACAGTCACGCAAGGCCCGGTTTAATTCATCACCATGGGATTTGAGAAAGTCGTCGCTGACCAGCAAACGGTGACAGTGGCGCTCTTCATTTTGGATGGCGGAAATCACGGCATGGCGACCATAAAGCCAAGGCGGGCCTTTGGGCCGTTCAAAAGCCGGACGCTCCTGATTATGTTTGGCGACTCCATCACCGCGTTTTGTCTGTGAAGGGCTTTTGCGTTTTGGTGAGTTGGCTCGGCGCTTATTCTGTTTGCTCATGGCAGGAAAATCTGTCGTTTAAAAAGGGGGGAAACCATAGGCTCAGGCGAGTGAGAAAGAAACATTTTTATTTTTTCATCATATATTGTCCTTTTGGCGTTGACAGGGGGGCGATTTTTCCATATTCCCTCCCGACGCGTCATGCAATTGACAGTCCCTTCTCCATGGAGGGATGCCTGAGTGGCTAAAAGGGGCGGACTGTAAATCCGCTGGCTACGCCTACGTTGGTTCGAATCCAACTCCCTCCACCACTTTGGGGCTGTTGATGTGCGTGATATCACATACTGCAAGAGACCGCGGTAAGCGAACAGGGCGGGTGTAGCTCAATGGTAGAGCAGCAGCCTTCCAAGCTGAATACGAGGGTTCGATTCCCTTCACCCGCTCCAACTTTTCTTACGTGGTCGTTTTTGTGTTTGCTATTTACTTAGATTTCAAGGACGAAAAATGGCTAAAGAAAAGTTTGACCGCTCCAAACCGCACTGTAACATCGGTACAGTTGGTCACGTTGACCATGGTAAAACCACACTGACTGCTGCGATCACCAAAGTTCTCGCTGAAACAGGCGGTGGTGAAGCTGTTGATTTTGCTAACATCGACAAAGCACCGGAAGAACGTGAGCGCGGTATTACAATCTCTACTGCACACGTAGAATATGAAACAGAAGCTCGTCACTACGCACACGTAGACTGCCCGGGTCACGCTGACTATGTGAAAAACATGATCACTGGTGCTGCTCAGATGGACGGTGGTATTCTGGTTGTAAACGCTGCTGATGGCCCCATGCCGCAAACGCGTGAGCACATCCTGCTTGCTCGTCAGGTTGGTGTACCGGCTCTCGTCGTGTTCATGAACAAAGTTGACCAGGTTGACGACGAAGAACTGTTGGAACTGGTTGAAATGGAAATCACTGAACTTCTGGAAAGCTATGGCTTTGAAGATGTTCCGATCGTTGCTGGTTCTGCACTGGCTGCTCTGGAAGGCCGTGACGACAACATCGGTAAAGAGAAAATTCTTGAGCTGATGAAAGCTGTTGACGAGCACATCCCGCAGCCGGAAGCCGATACTTCCAAGCCGTTCCTGATGCCGATTGAGGACGTGTTCTCTATCTCCGGTCGTGGTACTGTTGTAACAGGCCGTATCGAAACGGGTATCACTAAAGTTGGTGAAGAAGTTGAGATCGTTGGTCTGAAAGACACTGAAACAACGACTGTAACTGGTATCGAAATGTTCCGTAAGCTGCTCGACGAAGCACGTGCTGGCGATAACGCTGGTGTTCTGCTGCGTGGTATCAAGCGTGACGAAATCCAGCGTGGTCAGGTTCTGGCTGCACCAGGTTCTATCACGCCGCACAAGAAATTCACTTGTGAAGTTTACATTCTGACAAAAGAAGAAGGTGGCCGTCACACGCCGTTCTTCGCGAACTACCGTCCGCAGTTCTACTTCCGTACAACTGACGTCACTGGCTCCATCACACTGCCTGAAGGCACTGAAATGGTCATGCCGGGCGATAATGTTAAGTTGTCCGTTGAGCTGCTGGGTGCGATTGCGATGGACGAAGGTCTGCGTTTCGCGATCCGTGAAGGCGGTCGTACAGTAGGTTCTGGTGTTGTTGCTTCTATCGACGACTAAGACCTAGCATAAGCTAACGAGAAAGCCTCCTCCCCGTAAGGGTAGGGGGCTTTTTTGTGTTTATAAAGGAGTCTCATGCTGCAAAGATGGGATGTATTTTGCTTGCCGGGGGAAAGAGATATGTTGACTAAAAAACACCAACAACGATATGACGCATTTTATACATCAACTCATAAAAATGAATACTTGGACCAGAAGACAGAACTGTTGGTTGGTTTATCTGCTGCAATGGCGATGAATTGCTTACCCTGTATGGATTATTATCTTAGAGAAGCGAAAAAGGCCGGGATTAGTAAGGGTGAGATCTCGGAAGTTCTTGCTAAGGTTATGGCTGTTGCAGCTGGTCAGAAGCGTTTGCAATTGAAAGAAGTTGTCGAAAAATACGAGATTGACCTTGATGGTTTTCAGGAAGAGTAAAAAAGTTTCATAAAACTGAACTTTAATACTTGCAAGGGGCGAGAGCAGGGGATATAACGAGCCCGCTTTCGCGTTACAGATAACGCGCACGCACTTGAGTATTCCCTGAGGGGAAGCACTGTAGGAGTGTAGCTCAGTTGGTAGAGCATCGGTCTCCAAAACCGAGTGCCGGGGGTTCGAGTCCCTCCACTCCTGCCATTTATTTGATGTATCCGTCACCATTTGAAACTTAAGGATAGGCGATCATGGCGAAGTCAGGTCCGGCAAAGATTGCACAAGAAGTTCGTCAGGAAGCGAAAAAGATTACATGGCCCACCCGTAAGGAAACGTTTGTTTCGACCGGGATGGTTTTTGTGATGGTCTTTTTGGCTGCAATCTTCTTTTTCCTCATAGACCAAATTTTGTCTACGACTGTAAAAGCGATCTTTAACTGAGGTAAGACCTATGGCACAAGCACGTTGGTACGTTATTCACGCATATTCCGGTTTTGAAAACAAAGTTGCCCAATCTATTCTGGAGCAGGCTGAAAAAAAGGGCCTGTCTGAGTTTTTTGAGCAGGTGATTGTCCCGACTGAAGAAGTCGTGGAAATGCGTCGCGGGAACAAGGTCAATGCAAAACGTAAATTCTTCCCTGGTTACGTTCTGGCGAAGATGCAATTGACTGATGAAACGTGGAACATGGTGAAGAATACAGCCAAGGTCACAGACTTCCTTGGTGCGCAAGGTAAGCCTTGCCCGATTACGGAAGCTGAGGCCAACCGTATCCTGCATCAGGTTGAAGAAGGTGTGGATCGTCCGCGCCCGAGCGTTTCCTTCGAAGTTGGCGAAGAAATTCGTGTTATCGACGGGCCGTTTGCTTCCTTCAACGGGTTGGTTGAAGAAGTTGATGAAGAAAAAGGCCGCTTGAAAGTTTCCGTATCCATCTTCGGTCGTGCGACCCCGGTGGAACTGGAATATAATCAGGTCGAAAAAGCTTAAATCTAGCCGGTTTGAGAGTGTTGAAAAGCGAGGTATTTGCCTCGCTTTTTTTGTTTTCTAGCCTGTTGTTATTGGCAAGATAATGCCTTTTCCGATGAGATTGAATTTAGGACTCGACAGATCGCCCTTGTCTCTGTATAAGGCGGCTCGTTTCGCTTCTGGTTTTAGAAGGGAACAAAGAGTGTGGGAGGTTATAGTCAAACCCGACCACGCACCGAAGTAACACTATAAACTGAGGTTTATTATGGCTAAAAAAGTAGCAGGCTACATCAAGCTGCAAATCGCAGCTGGCCAAGCTAACCCGTCCCCGCCGGTAGGTCCGGCACTGGGTCAGGCTGGCTTGAACATTATGGAATTCTGTAAGGCGTTTAACGCTGCGACACAGAAAATGGAACCGGGTACACCGATTCCTGTGGTTATTACAGCTTACCAAGACCGTACATTTACGTTCGAAACAAAGCTGCCGCCGGCTTCTTACTACATCAAGAAGAAAATCGGCCTGAAAAAAGGTTCTCAAACTCCGGGTCAGGGCTTCGTTGCGCAAATCACAAAAGCGCAACTGGCTGAGATCGCTGAAGAGAAAATCAAAGACATGAACGCAAACACAATCGAGGCAGCTGTTCAGTCCTTGGCTGGTTCTGCACGTTCTATGGGCGTTGAGGTAGTGGAGTAAGATCATGGCTAAACTTGGTAAACGTCTTTCTGCCGCTAAAGAAGGTTTTGACGCACTGGCACAATTCGATGCCGCTGCTGCTGCGAAACTGGTTAAAGAGCGCGCAACTGCTAAATTCGACGAAACAATCGAAATCGCTGTGAACCTCGGTGTTGACCCACGTCACGCTGACCAAATGGTTCGCGGTGTAATCGCACTGCCGCACGGTACTGGTAAAACAATGCGCGTTGCTGTTTTTGCACGTGATGCAAAAGCTGAAGAAGCAACTGCTGCTGGTGCTGACCTGGTTGGTGCGGAAGACCTGATGGAAAAAATTCAGGGCGGCGAAATGGATTTCGACCGTGTTATCGCGACACCGGACATGATGGCTGTTGTTGGTCGTCTGGGTAAAGTGCTCGGCCCGCGTGGTCTGATGCCGAACCCGAAACTCGGTACTGTTACACCGAATGTTGCTGATGCTGTTAAAAACGCAAAAGCGGGTGAAGTTCAGTTCCGTGTTGAAAAAGCTGGTATCGTGCATGCTGGTATCGGTAAAGCTTCTTTCTCTGAAGAGCAAATTGCGGAAAACATCACAGCGTTCATGGGCGCGATCAACAAAGCCAAGCCGTCTGGCGCAAAAGGCACTTATTTGAAGGGCGCAACCGTTTCTTCTACAATGGGTGTTGGCGTTAAGCTTGACATTGCTTCTCTGGCAGGCTAAAAGCCGCCTCGAAGTTTTTAGAGATTCTTCCGATCTCTGTTTTGCAGGGATCGGAAGTTGATCGAAAGGTGAAAGACCTTTCGTGACTGTCCAAGACTGAAGGTGTGGGGCGACCCATTTAAAATTTGCCTTCATAGACAGAAGTAAAGATTTAGATGTACGACTCTTCGAGACGCGCCTCTCTTGAACTGACCTTCTGTGACAATCTAAGACAGTGGAAACCGGGTAAGGGGATTTTTCCTTTTACTCAATGTCCATCGGATATCTGTTTGTCAGATATCTAAGAGCATCGGAGACGATATGAACCGTACCGAAAAAGAAGAACTCGTAGCAGAAATGCGCGACGTGTTCGCGAATAGCTCTACAGTTGTTGTTGCCCACTACAGTGGTCTGACAGTATCTGAAATGGAAGAGCTGCGCGGCAAAATGCGTGAAGCTGGTGCTGGTTTCAAGGTAACGAAAAACCGTCTTACGAAACTCGCTCTTGCGGACAGCAAGTTTGAAGGCATTGGTGAACTGCTCAGCGGTCCGACTGCAATTGCATATTCGGAAGACGCTGTAGCGGCTGCTAAAGCCACTATGGATTTCGCTAAAGGCAACGAGAAACTCGTTGTTCTTGGCGGTGCCATGGATGAAACCACACTGGACCCAGCTGGCGTTAAAGCACTTGCTTCTATGCCGTCCCTGGACGAACTGCGTGGCAAACTTGTTGGCTTGCTTCAGGCTCCGGCCCAGAAGCTGGCTTCCGTTTCTCAAGCACCGGCTGGCCAACTGGCTCGCGTATTTGGTGCTTATGGCTCGAGCGACGCGTAAGCGGACGTTTTTTGATTTTTATTTTTACAGAACATAAGTTCTAATTGGAGTTTAAATACTATGGCTGACCTCGAAAAGTTGGTTGAAGACCTTTCCGCTCTGACTGTTATGGAAGCTGCTGAGCTGTCCAAACTTCTGGAAGACAAATGGGGCGTTTCTGCTGCTGCTCCTGTAGCTGTTGCTGCTGTTGCTGGCGGTGCTGCTGGTGGCGAAGCTGCTGAAGAAAAAACTGATTTCGACGTAATCCTGGCTTCTGCTGGCGACAAGAAAATCAACGTGATTAAAGAAGTTCGCGGCATCACAGGTCTTGGCCTGAAAGAAGCTAAAGAGCTGGTTGAAGGTGCTCCTAAGCCGGTTAAAGAAGGCGCTTCTAAAGACGAAGCTGAAGAAATCAAGAAGAAACTTGAAGAAGCTGGCGCTACAGTTGAACTCAAGTAATCTTGATGAGGCTTTCTTAAGCTTCAAAGATTTCGAGAAAGCGGCTCTCCCAATCGGGAGGGCCGTTTTTTATTGGGAGAAAGCTTTTTTATAGGCTGCGCGAAAACGTTCGACCAGCTCTTGTGGTGTGTCTTTGCTAAAGGCGATATAGACAGGCTTTGAAACTTTTTTCAATTTGAGTACAGGAACCAAAGCGTCTTTTGGTTGGCTCAGTTCTTTCAGGCTTTGGTTTAAGGAGTTAATATCTGCGGGGATCATGTCAAGGCGACCGGATAAAACCATTTTGACCCCTGAGTTTTGGCTGCTGATCGGCCAAATTTTATAACCTTGATCAATCAGGTGCTTGCCTTTTGCATCCTTGCTTAAAGCGCCTGTCTTATAGGCTAATCCCTCTTCAAGTGTGGCAAGCTGAACCGCTTCATTGCCTTTTTTCTTGAAAAGAAAGGCTTCAATCGCAGCAATTTTTCCAATCCAGTGAAACTTGTCTTCGCGTTCAGGCGTGCGGATCATGGAAAAGATAAGTGTTTTGGGACGTTTTAGGGCACGTTTATAGGCATTGGGCCATGTGGTGACATGAATCTGGGGATCGAAATCCAGTTCCTTAAAAATACGCTGGGCTTGCGCAACAGAAATACCGCGTGGAGTGCCATTATATATGTAGCTGTAAGGCTTGAAAGACGATGTAACAACGGTAATATCCGCGAATTCATCTTGTGCTGAGCTTGGTGAAGTGAAAACGAGCAGGCTAAGCAACAAGGCAGCCAGAATAAGCGGGCGCATGGCCAAATGTCTCCATCTTTGAAAAACTCTAAGTTAAAATACAGGAAGGGGAATGTAAACCATCCCTTTACTGTGTTGGGTCCTGTTCTAAGAATCCTCTTTACGCTGTGAGTTTCTTTCTTTATAAGGCTTATTAATACATTGCTGGGCTGGGTTGAATCAATGATTCGATCCGGCCCGGCTGTCTTTGTCTGCATTATGGATAAAGACACCTCCGTCTCAGGCCCGGATAGGCCCCGCCGTGGCCGATAAAGTCTGAGATATTCAAGGAGTTGGTCCTGTTCGATACAGGGCTATATGGATGAAAGTTGTACCAAGGGTTCGGCGACCAGCGGTGCAATGGACATTCGATCTATATTATACTTGAGGACTCTAATGGCGAATAATCCGCTAATTAACCGCAAGCGTATCCGTAAGAGCTTTGGTCGTATCCCGACTGTTGCCCCGATGCCGAACCTGATTGAGGTTCAAAAATCCTCCTACGAACATTTCCTACAAGCTAAAGTTCCAGCAAACGAGCGTATTGATAACGGTCTACAAGCTGTCTTTAAATCGGTTTTTCCGATTAATGATTTTTCTGAGCGTGGCACGCTGGAATATGTTTCTTACGAATTTGAAGAACCCAAATACGACGTTGAAGAATGTCAACAACGTGGCATGACCTTTTCTGCTCCGTTGAAAATGACCCTGCGTCTGGTTGTTTGGGATGTGGACGAAGATACCGGTGCGCGCTCTGTTCGCGACATTAAAGAACAAGATGTTTACATGGGCGATATGCCGTTTATGACATCTAACGGTACATTCGTTGTCAATGGGACAGAACGTGTAATCGTATCGCAAATGCACCGTTCACCGGGTGTGTTCTTCGATCACGATAAAGGCAAGACGCACTCTTCAGGTAAATATCTGTTTGCTGCACGTATCATCCCTTACCGTGGTTCCTGGCTGGATTTCGAATTCGACGCTAAAGACATCCTCTATGTCCGTATTGACCGTCGCCGTAAATTGCCTGTCACAACTTTGATGATGGCGCTTGATAACGCTGCTACTGCTGAAAAACGCGATGCTGGTGAGAAGTTTGACGTGGGTGAAGCTGTGGGCATGTCCCCGGAAGATATCCTAAACTTCTTCTACCAGACTGTGGAATACACGCGTGGTAAAAAAGGTTGGCAAACAACATTTGATGCAGAACGCCTGAAAGGCGTGAAGCTGATGCATGACCTTGTTGATGCGAAAACAGGTGAAACTGTTCTGGGGATCGGTAAGAAAGTGACACCGCGCCAAGCCAAAAAGCTGGCAGAAGGTGGTCTGGAAAACATGCTGGTTTCCAATGAAGAGATGATCGGCAAGTTTATCGCATCTGATCTGGTCAACGAAAGCACGGGCGAAATTTTTGTTGAAGCCGGTGGTGAGCTGACAGCTGAATTGCTGGATGAACTGGAATCTGCTGGTATCACAGATCTGCCATTGCTGGCGATTGACCATGTGAACGTTGGTCCGTACCTGCGTAACACTTTGTCTGTAGACAAGAACTCTACCCGCGAAGAAGCATTGATTGATATTTATCGTGTCATGCGTCCGGGGGAGCCGCCGACCTTGGAATCAGCCGAAGCCCTGTTTAATAGCCTGTTCTTCGATCAAGAACGTTATGACCTGTCTGCGGTTGGTCGTGTGAAAATGAACATGCGTCTTGGCTTTGATGATCTGCCAGACACTATCCGTACATTGCGCCGTGAAGACATTCTTGAAGTTCTCAAGATCTTGTTGGAACTGAAAGATGGTCGTGGTGAAATCGACGATATCGACCACCTGGGTAACCGTCGTGTGCGCTCCGTTGGTGAATTGATGGAAAACCAATACCGTATCGGTCTGCTGCGTATGGAACGTGCGATCAAGGAACGTATGGGCTCTGTTGATATCGACACGGTTATGCCGCACGATTTGATCAATGCAAAACCAGCTGCGGCTGCGGTACGTGAATTCTTCGGTTCTTCACAGCTGTCACAGTTTATGGACCAAACGAACCCACTGTCAGAAGTTACGCACAAGCGTCGTCTGTCAGCCTTGGGCCCGGGTGGTCTGACGCGTGAGCGTGCGGGCTTTGAAGTTCGTGACGTACACCCGACGCACTATGGTCGTATCTGTCCGATTGAAACGCCTGAAGGTCCGAACATTGGCCTGATCAACTCTTTGTCCACTTATGCCCGTGTCAACAAATACGGCTTCATTGAAAGCCCGTATCGCCGTGTTGAAAACGGTCAGGTACAAGACGAAGTGATGTATCTGTCTGCCATGCAGGAAGGCCGCTATACAGTGGCGCAGGCAAACGCTGCTTTGGATGAAAACGGCTGCTTTGTTGACGAGATGATTTCTTGTCGTCAAGCCGGTGAATATATCATGGCACGCCCGGAAGATATCACCCTGATCGACGTATCGCCAAAACAGATCGTATCCGTTGCGGCTGCGATGATCCCGTTCCTTGAGAACGATGACGCCAACCGCGCATTGATGGGATCAAACATGCAACGTCAAGCGGTTCCGCTTCTGCAAGCTGATGCTCCACTCGTGGGGACAGGCATGGAAGAAGTTGTGGCCCGTGATTCCGGTGCTGCGATTGTTGCCAAACGTGCTGGTATCATTGATACGGTCGATGCGACACGTATCGTGGTTCGTGCCGAAGGTGACGATGCCTCCACTGTGGGTGTTGATATCTATACATTGAAGAAGTTCAAACGTTCCAACCAGAACACCTGTATTAACCAACGTCCGTTGGTGAAAGTTGGTGATCGTGTTGACGTTGGTACGGTACTGGCGGATGGCCCGTCTACTGATCTGGGTGATCTCGCCCTTGGTCGTAATGTGCTCGTGGCCTTCATGCCGTGGAACGGTTATAACTTCGAGGATTCCATCCTGATTTCTGAACGCATCGTACGGGATGACGTCTTTACTTCCATTCACCTGGAAGAATTTGAAGTCATGGCGCGTGATACCAAGCTTGGTCAAGAAGACATCACACGCGACATCCCGAACGTGGGTGAAGAAGCGCTGAAGAACTTGGACGAAGCCGGTATCGTGTATATCGGTGCAGAAGTGAAAGCTGGCGATATCCTCGTTGGTAAAGTGACACCAAAAGGCGAAAGCCCGATGACGCCGGAAGAAAAACTGCTGCGTGCTATCTTTGGTGAGAAAGCTTCTGACGTTCGTGATACGTCTTTGCGTATGCCTCCGGGTGCGACAGGTACGGTTGTTGAAGTCCGTGTCTTCAACCGTCGTGGTGTAGAAAAAGACGAACGTGCCTTGGCGATTGAACGCGCTGAGATCGAACGTCTGGCAAAAGACCGTGATGACGAACGTAAAATTCACGAACGTAACCTTGCTGCGCGTATGAAGTCGACTGTGATCGGCCAAGTTGCTGTTGCAGGCCCGAATGGTATGCCGACAGGTGTTTCAATCACAGAAGAAATGCTGGATCAATTCAACCCGGGCCAACTGGTTCATGTTGCGGTTGAAGATGATGCGGTACAAAATGCTGTTGAAGCGCTGAAAAAGCACTTTGATGATGGTATTTCTGCGGTTCAGGAACGCTTTGACAATAAGGTTGAGAAGCTGCAACGCGGTGACGAATTGCCACCAGGCGTGATGAAGATGGTTAAAGTCTTTGTTGCGATCAAACGTAAGCTGCAACCGGGTGACAAGATGGCTGGTCGTCACGGGAACAAGGGTGTTATCTCCCGTATCGTTCCTATCGAAGACATGCCATATCTGGAAGACGGTACTCATGTTGACGTGGTACTGAACCCGCTGGGTGTACCATCACGTATGAACGTTGGTCAGATCCTTGAAACTCACTTGGGTTGGGCTGCTGCCGGTCTGGGTCGCCAAATCGGTGAACAGCTGGATGCGGCGAAACGCTCCGGTGCGTATGACGGTGTTCGTGACAAGCTGAAATTTGCTTATGGCGATGAAATCTACGGCGAATATGTCGAAGAAATGGACGATACCGAAGTGGACGAACTGGCAGGTAACCTGCGCAAGGGTGTCCCGATGGCAACGCCTGTTTTCGATGGTGCCACACAGGATGATATCTCCAAACACCTTGAAATGTCTGGCTTCAACACATCTGGTCAATCCACATTGTATGATGGTCGTACCGGGGACATGTTCCACCGTCAGGTCACCGTGGGTTACATCTATATGTTGAAACTGCACCACCTTGTCGATGACAAACTGCACGCCCGTTCTATCGGCCCGTACAGCTTGGTGACACAGCAGCCGTTGGGTGGTAAGGCCCAGTTCGGTGGTCAGCGCTTCGGTGAGATGGAAGTGTGGGCTCTTGAAGCCTACGGTGCGGCATACACGCTTCAGGAAATGCTCACGGTTAAATCCGATGACGTTTCTGGTCGTACAAAAGTGTATGAGGCCATCGTTCGCGGTGAAGACTCTTTCGAAGCCGGTATTCCGGAATCCTTCAACGTATTGGTCAAAGAACTTCAGGCTCTCGGCTTGAACGTCAACATGAACCAAGGGGATTACTAATATGTCAGAATTGATGAAATTCTTTGGTCAGGTGAGCGGTGCTCAGCAGTTCGATAATCTGCAGATCAACATTGCAAGTCCTGAGAAGATCCGTTCTTGGTCTTATGGTGAAATCAAGAAGCCGGAAACAATCAACTACCGTACTTTTAAACCTGAGCGTGACGGCCTGTTCTGTGCACGTATCTTTGGTCCGGTAAAAGATTATGAGTGCTTGTGCGGTAAATATAAGCGCATGAAGTACAAAGGCATCGTTTGTGAAAAATGTGGCGTTGAAGTGACATTGACCAAAGTGCGTCGTGAGCGCATGGGTCACATCGAACTGGCAGCACCTGTTGCTCACATCTGGTTCCTGAAATCCCTGCCGTCTCGTATCGGTCTTTTGCTGGACATGACGCTGAAGGATCTGGAACGTGTTCTTTACTTCGAAAACTTCGTTGTTGTTGAACCGGGTCTGACGCCGTTGAAGCAGAAAGAACTGCTTTCTGAAGAACAGTATATCAATGCTGTTGAAGAATACGGTCAGGATGCATTCACAGCTGGCATCGGTGCGGAAGCGATCCGTGACATGCTGTCTGAAATCAACCTGGATGACGAACTGGAAGACTTGCGTGACGAACTTCGTGAAACAAATTCCGAAGCCAAGCGTAAGAAACTGGTGAAACGTCTCAAACTGGTTGAAGCGTTCCTTGAGTCCGGCTCTCGCCCGGAATGGATGATCCTGGAAGTTGTTCCGGTTATCCCGCCGGAACTGCGTCCGCTGGTACCGCTGGATGGTGGTCGTTTCGCAACGTCTGACCTCAACGATCTTTATCGTCGTGTGATCAACCGTAACAACCGTCTGAAGCGTCTGATTGAACTGCGCGCACCGGAAATCATCGTACGTAACGAAAAACGTATGTTGCAGGAATCCGTTGACGCCTTGTTTGACAACAGCCGTCGCTCTCGCCCGATTACTGGTGCGAACAAGCGTCCGTTGAAATCACTGTCAGACATGCTCAAAGGTAAGCAAGGTCGCTTCCGTCAAAACCTGCTTGGTAAACGTGTCGACTATTCTGGTCGTTCGGTTATTGTGGTTGGCCCGGAACTGATGCTGCACCAATGTGGCTTGCCCAAGAAAATGGCATTGGAACTGTTCAAGCCGTTTATCTATGCCAAGCTTGAGCTTTATGGTATGGCAACAACCATTAAGGCCGCCAAGCGTATGGTGGAAAAAGAGCGTCCGGAAGTTTGGGATATTCTTGAAGAAGTTATCCGTGAACACCCGGTTATGCTCAACCGTGCCCCGACGCTGCACCGCTTGGGTATTCAGGCGTTCGAGCCGACCTTGGTTGAAGGTAAAGCGATCCAGTTGCACCCGCTTGTTTGTACAGCCTTTAACGCTGACTTCGACGGTGATCAGATGGCGGTTCACGTGCCGTTGTCACTGGAAGCACAGCTTGAAGCCCGCGTTTTGATGATGTCTACAAACAACATCTTGCAACCGGCTTCTGGCAAACCGATCATCGTACCGTCACAGGATATTGTTCTGGGTATTTATTACCTGTCCATGGTCCGTGAAAACGAAAAAGGCGAAGGCATGGTCTTCTCCGGTGTGGGTGAAATCCACCAGGCACTGGATAACGATGTTGTCAGCCTGCACGCCAACGTGACCTGTCGTTACCGCACAATTGATGAAAACGGTGACGAGATCGTTGAACGTGTTGAAACAACACCGGGCCGTATGCTGCTGTCTGAGCTGCTGCCGCGCCACGTTGATGTACCGTTTGCCCTGATCAACAAACTGTTGACCAAGAAAGACGTTTCCAACGTGATCGGTGAAGTTTACCGCCATGTGGGTCAGAAAGAGACTGTGATCTTCTGTGACCGCATCATGGGCCTTGGTTTCAAATGGGCGTGTAAAGCGGGTATCTCGTTCGGTAAAGACGATATGGTTATTCCGGCTGCCAAAGCTCCGTTGGTTGCAGAAACCAAGGAAGCGGTGAAGGAATTCGAACGTCAATACATGGACGGTCTGATCACACAGCGTGAGAAGTACAACAAAGTGGTTGATGCTTGGTCACACTGTAACGATCAGGTGACATCTGAAATGATGTCTGAGATCTCTAAAGACGTACCGGGTAAGCCGATTAACTCCGTATACATGATGGCACACTCTGGTGCGCGTGGTTCTACCGCCCAGATGCGTCAGCTTGGTGGTATGCGTGGTTTGATGGCGAAACCGTCTGGTGAAATTATTGAAACACCGATTATCGCGAACTTTAAAGAAGGTCTGAGCGTACTTGAGTACTTCAACTCAACACACGGTGCGCGTAAAGGTCTGGCTGATACGGCCTTGAAGACGGCGAACTCCGGTTACCTGACACGTCGTCTTGTTGACGTTGCTCAAGACTGTATCATCTTCGAAGAAGATTGCGGGACTGAGAACGGCCTGACAACACGTGCTGTTATGGACGGCGGTGATGAGATTGTTTCTCTGTACGAACGTATCTTGGGCCGTTCTGCTGGCGAAGACATCACACACCCGGATACGGGCGAAGTGCTGTTGGCTGCTGGTGAGCTGATCAACGAAGAAGAAGCCAAGGCGATTGAAGCTGCGGGTGTGGAAACGGTTAAGATCCGTTCCGTTCTGACATGTGAAGCTGAAAACGGTGTTTGTGCCACATGTTACGGCCGCGATCTGGCCCGTAACACGAAGGTGAACATGGGTGAAGCTGTCGGTGTTATCGCAGCCCAGTCCATTGGTGAGCCGGGTACACAGCTGACCATGCGTACGTTCCACATTGGTGGTGCGGCCACAGGTGGTGCGGAACAGAACTCCATTGAATCGTCTTATGATGGTACGGTTCAGTTGGTGAACTGTCAGACCGTTAAAAACTCCGCTGGCGTTGATACGGTCATGAGCCGTAACACAGAACTGTTGTTGATCGACAGTGCAGGTAAAGAACGTGCTCGTCACCGTATTAACTACGGTACGAAACTGTTCGTGACTGACGGCCAGAAAGTGGAACGTGGCAGCAAGTTCGCTGAATGGGATCCGCACACATTGCCGGTTCTGACAGAAGTAAACGGTACGGTGAAGTATGTTGATTTGGTTGACGGTGTGTCCGTTGCTGAACAAACAGACGAAGCCACAGGTATCGCTTCTAAAGTGATCGTTGACTGGAAGTCACTGCCTGCTGGTGCTGATCTTCGTCCGCACATTGCGATTGTGGATGAAAACGGCAACCCGCAGAACCTGGCGTCCGGTAACGCAGCCAGCTACTTCCTGTCTGTAGACTCTGTATTGTCCGTTCAAGATGGCGATGCGGTACACGCCGGTGACACACTGGCACGTATCCCACGTGAATCTGCCAAGACACGTGACATTACCGGTGGTCTGCCACGCGTTGCGGAACTGTTCGAAGCTCGTAAGCCGAAAGATCATGCGATCATCTCTGATATTGATGGCCGCGTCACTTTCGGTAAGGACTATAAGAACAAGCGCCGTATCGTTGTGACACCTGAAGGTGAAGATGCAGAACCAATGGAATTCCTGGTTCCAAAAGGCAAGCACATCTCTGTTCAGGAAGGTGACTACGTTCGTAAAGGTGATCCGTTGATGGATGGTAGCCCGGTTCCACACGATATCCTTCGCGTGAAGGGGGTTGAAGCACTGGCTGAATTCCTGATTGCTGAAATTCAGGAAGTTTACCGCCTGCAAGGGGTTATGATTAACGATAAGCACATTGAGACCATTGCGCGTCAAATGCTGCAAAAAATCGAAATCTCTGATCCGGGCGATACAACCTTCCTCGTTGGGGAACAAGTGGATCGCGTTGAATTCCGTCGTGAAAACAAGAAGGCTGAAGAACGTGGTGATCGTATCGCTGCGGGTCAACCGATCCTGCTTGGTATCACGAAGGCATCTCTGCAGACACAATCCTTCATCTCCGCAGCGTCTTTCCAAGAAACAACTCGCGTTCTGACTGAAGCGGCTGTTTCCGGTAAGAAAGATTACCTGTTGGGTCTGAAAGAGAACGTGATCGTTGGTCGTCTGATCCCAGCCGGGACAGGCGCTTACATGAGCAAGATCCGTCACATTGCAGCTGAGCGTGATCGTGCAGCTGGTTATGTACCGGAACACGAACAGGCGGCAGCTGCTGCTGCCGCAGCTCAGGCGGAAGCCGAAGCTGCACATGCAGCAGCTTTGCCGGGTGCAGAAGGTTTGGAAGAAGCGCCAGCAGCACCTGCTGAATAAGCGTTTTCAGACTTAAATAAAAAAGCCGGATAGGGAAACCTGTCCGGCTTTTTTTATGGTGACGACTCTGCAGTTAAGGAATGAGTTGGAGGCGAATCTTTCACTTCCTAGTTGGGAGGGTCGCCTGTTTCTGCGTGTTAATAGAATGAAATAATCGCCATAGTGGTAAAAGCTATGGGAAAATGACATTATGTTTCAAAATCCATCATAAAAGTATCGCATCGTGATGTATTTGGTTGAATTCTCTGGACTAAAGTCCCAAATTCATCGGGGTAATAGGGCTAATTGCCAATATTAAAATTTGTTCACGGGTGTAAATAAGGGCAACTTTTAACGGTAACTTATCTCTGTTTCCTAATAAAAACTCGAGCGCGAAAAGTGCCGGGAAACAACGAAAAAAAAGGGTGGGGGAGTTCATGCAACTCTATGGAAATCCTGATTTAACAGGTACTGAACGTTATTTTGATAAAGACGAGGTGATTGTTTCCAAGACAGATACAAAGGGAATTATCACTTATGCCAACAGGACATTTGGCCGTCTGGCTGGGATGACACCACAACAGGCTGTTGGGAAAAATCATAATATTATTCGTCACCCGCATATGCCGAGATGCGTTTTTAAATTGCTGTGGGATACAATTTCACAGGGACACGAAATTTTCGCCTATGTGATTAACCGTTCTTTGAACGGGGATCATTATTGGGTCTTGGCCCATGTAACGCCCAGTTATAACAAAGCAGGTGAGATCGTTGGCTATCACAGTAATCGCCGTGTACCAAACCGTGAGGTGATTGATACGGCGATCATTCCGCTTTATTCCTCCTTGCTTGAAATTGAAAAAAGCCATGAGTCTCCAAAAGAGGGCATGATGGCGGGCTTGAATAAAGCCGTGGAAGTCATTGGTGGCAGTGGCAAAGAATATAACCATTTCATTATGTCGCTGGGAGGATAAGATGTTTGGTGGAAAATCTAATCAAATCCAACATGCGATTGCTGAATTAAAGCAGGTTCTTGCTGGTGATTTTGAAGTCCGCATTACGGATATTCGGGGTAATTCAGAATTGGATGAATTGCTTTATCTCATTAATGATGTGATTGACCGTTCTGATGCGTACATGCGTGAGTCAGCAGCTTGTACTGAACATGTGGCCCATAATAAATATTGGCGTAAGATTGAAATGGATGGCATGTTAGGCGATTATAAAATCGCCAGCGAGAAAGTGAATGCTGCTGTAGATGCCATGAACCATAAGGTTGATTCTTTCTCTCAAACCTTGCTGGAATTTGAAGGCGAAGTTTTGATGGTTGCTGATACGGTTTCTGATACCTCTGAGCAAGTGGAAGATGCCGCACGCGGTATGGAACGTATCGCTGAATGTACAGCAAAAGATTCCATGTCCGTGTCAGAAGCTGCCCAGCAAGCCTCTCTCAACGTACAGACGGTTTCTGCTGCGTCTGAGGAACTAACCGCGTCGATTTCAGAAATCAGTTCACAAGTAGGCCATGTGTCGCAAATGACATTGGAAGCCCAGACGGATAGCCAGGCTATTTCAGGGCAGGTGCAAACCTTGTCTGAAACATCCAGTGCTTACCTCAGTTGTAAATTTGATCCGTGATATTTCTGAACAAACCAATATGCTGGCCTTGAATGCCACGATTGAGGCTGCACGTGCCGGGGAGGCTGGGAAAGGTTTTGCGGTTGTCGCAACAGAAGTCAAAAATCTTGCCAAACAAACTTCTGAGGCAACAGACAGTATTGAAGAGCAGATTAAAGCCATCCAGCTGGCGACCAATGTCGCTGTAGAGGGAATTGAAAAAATTGTCTCTAAGATTGATTATGTTGCACAGGCAAACTCTTCGGTTTCTGCCGCTGTGGAAGAACAATCTGCAGCAACCGCTGAAATTGCCCGTAATATTGAGCAGGCGGCAAATGGTAATGTCGAAGTGAATGATAAAATTGCTGATGTCGCCGAAGGTGCAGATGAAACCCGTGATGCAGCACATCTTGTTCAGCAACAAACCGAAGTGCTCCTCACTGAATCCAGAAAACTATCTGATGGTATTGATGTCTTCATGGATAAAGCGCGTGCTGTTATTTAATTTTTAAAGAATTTTATCGAATGAGGAAACCCACTGTTTCAGGCAGTGGGTTTTTTTATTAGAGTGTTCTCACGCGCACCATGCTACAAATAATATTCGTGATATTCTGGGGGGAATGCATCTCGTTATTCTGGCTGATAACAAGATAGCTTTCTTTGATAATGAGCGCTTTTATTTCTGGTGTGATGGTTTTCTTTTCGTGTAGTAGACAGTTCTCAAGCTCGCTGATGATCTTTTGCAACAAGGGGCTATCAAGGGCGTCTTGACTTTTATTGGCATTGGTTGTTGGAACTGGATTCCCTCTTCCAGATAATAACCAAACCGGGTTAATACCGACACTAGAAAGGTGGATCAAAACTGATGCTTTTGGTTCATTTTCTCCTCTCTCGTAACGTTCCCAAGATGAACGCCCTCCTAATCCAACCTGCTCGGCCATTTCTCGTGCGCTTAAGCCTAGGATATGACGGGCTTTTCTTAGTCTTTCATTCAGGGTGTTTGTCATGGTTCTCCTCTCGAAATATAGGAGAAAGAGGAAGAAAGGCGATTTTTTAGATCTTTTCTTATATGAAAAGCCCTTGATAAACAGCAACTTATAACTTTAGTACCGTTTTTGGAGAATAAGAGTATTAATTGGTGCATTTTGCACTTGCTAACGAAGCAATTTTGAGTCACTATGCAGTCATAGATATTACGGGGTATGGTTTTTCGGGAGTACGATAAGCTGTTGTTGTGAAATTGCAAATTAGGCACTCTCTATAGTTTCAAACAAGCATAAGTATATGTCACGCTAAGTATTTGATTTTACTGGCGTGTTTTGTTTGTCGTGGGAATGGTTGAATCGCAGTTTGATCCAGTTCGAGAGCCGTCCGGGGTGACGGTTCGAAGTTGGATTTGTGATGTTTGCCCTTCCTCGGGATGATTATATACATCCCGCAAGCTTGGGGAGAAGACAAAAATGCTGCATTTGTGTTGTTTCTCTATTGGATTAAGTAGAAATACGTATCTGAATATTTATTATCGCAACGTAGCGGTAATAATTTCAGGATTTTATCTACTCTAGGCAATCGCTTCCGGGCCACCTTTCCTTACTTTCTGTGAAAAAATATTAAAGATCGCAGCTAATGCGATGATGATGTATGCGTACATTGGTTGAGAACGACGGTAGATACTCGCGTAGATGTTTTTTGAAACATGTATATCTAAAGTATTAGGATAGGCTGTATAAGCTATGCAAGTAAATCCGGTTTTAACAGGTTGTGAACGCGTTTTTGATGTTGATGAAGTGATCGTGTCAAAAACAGACCTGAAGGGTAAAATCACATATGCGAACCGAACGTTCGCTAAATTGGCTGGTGTTTCACCAAAAGATGCTGTTGGGAAACCGCATAATTTCATCCGGCATCCCGACATGCCGCGTAGTGTGTTTAAGTTGTTATGGGAAACCGTAAGTGGCGGGGATGAGATTTTTGCTTATGTCATCAACCGTTCTCTTAATGGGGATCATTATTGGGTCTTGGCCCATGTGACACCCAGTTATGGAAAAAATGGTCAAATTGTTGGCTATCATAGTAACCGGCGGGCAACGGATCGCCCGGTTATTGATGAACATATTATCCCGCTTTATGCCGAATTGACGGCAATTGAAAGTACGGCCATATCACCAAAGGAAGGGCTCAAGGCAGGTTATGAGAAGCTTATGTCGGTTTTTTCTGGAAGCTTGAGCGAATATAACAAATACATTCTTTCCTTGGGAGGGGCCTGATGATTATCAATTCCCGGCAGCTCGATCACGCGATTGAGGCATTGACCGAAATTTATAATGGTAACTATGAAGCCCGTGTAACCGATATTCGCGATAAGAATAAATTTGACGAGCTTCTATATCTTATTAACGATATTATTGATCGCAATGACTCTTATTTGCGTGAAGCGGCTGCCTGTACGGAACATGTCTCCAACAACCAGTATTGGCGCAAAATTGTGCAACGCGGTATGGTTGGTGTGTACCGTGAAGCTGCGCAAAAAGTAAATGGTGCTGTTGATAATATGGCAGCAAAGACTGCGCAGTTTAATTCGGTGCTGGATAATTTTGAAAGTAACGTTCAAACCGTTGCTAATGGTGTATCGCAGGCTGCAGGCCATATGTCTGAGTCCATGCATGATATGGAAAAAATTGCGGTACAGACATCTGCTGATTCAAAGTCAGTGGCACTGGCCGCAGGGCAGGCCAGCTCCAATGTAGAAACCATTGCCGCAGCCTCAGATCAATTGAGTGCGTCCATTTGCGAGATTGCATCTCAGGTGACGCAAGTCAGTGAGATGGTCATGAATGCACAAAATGTCAGCCGGGATGTGAATGACAATGTGTCTCAGCTTTCTGTGACTTCAAGCTCCATTAACGAGATGATCAATTTAATCCGGGATATTTCAGACCAGACCAACATGTTGGCGCTCAATGCCACGATTGAGGCTGCGCGAGCTGGTGAGGCTGGTAAGGGCTTTGCTGTGGTGGCAACTGAAGTGAAAAACCTGGCTAATCAGACAGCGCAGGCAACGGATAGTATTGAAAGTCATATTTCAGCAATCCGTCAGGCAACCGATGTTGCAGTCGATGGGATTGGCAATATCGTGAAGCGGATTGAAGATATTTCCGGGGTTAATACGATTGTTTCTGCGGCTGTGGAAGAGCAATCCGCTGCGACCAATGAAATTGCTAAAAATATTGAACAGGCTGCTGGTGCGGCCTCTCAGGTCAATACGTTGATTACCCATGTCTCTCAGGATGCGGATAAAACGGAAACGGCTGCTCAAACGGTGCAGGAAAAGTCCACTTATCTGACGGAACAATCTGCCAAGTTACAGGAAAATGTGACGGAATTTATGGGGGCAGCTCGGGCTGTTTTATAAATTGAACAGTTATGAGGGCGCAGCTTTTCTTAGGAAGTCTGTGCCCTTTTTCTGTGCGAATATGGGTTTTTCTTGACAAATTGGGAAAAAACCATAGTATCGCGCGCCTATTGAGTGGTGGAGTCTGTCTTTTTTTTGTCAGGTTTCACATTGTTGTAACAGGAACGTTATAGCATCCGCGGGATTTTTTAATTTTTTCGCGCGCCATAACGTTGCGAGTGTGTCAAGGAACATACTGCTTATGCCTACTATTAACCAATTGATCCGTAAGCCGCGTAAGGCGAAACCGGTTCGTAACATGGTTCCTGCGATGGAAGCATGTCCGCAAAAACGTGGTGTTTGTACGCGCGTTTATACGACTACCCCTAAGAAGCCTAACTCAGCCCTGCGTAAGGTTGCCCGTGTGCGCCTGACAAACGGCTTTGAAGTTTCTTCTTACATCCCGGGTGAAGGTCACAACCTGCAAGAACACTCTGTCGTGATGATCCGCGGCGGCCGTGTAAAAGATTTGCCGGGTGTTCGTTACCACATCATCCGCGGTACTCTCGATACTCAAGGTCTGCAAGACCGTCGCCAACGTCGTTCTAAATACGGCGCGAAGCGTCCGAAATAAGGGGTTTAGAATATGTCTCGTAGACGCGCTGCTGAAAAACGTCAGGTACTGCCTGATGCGAAGTACGGTGATATCGTACTGACGAAATTCATGAACGGTTTGATGCTGGACGGTCGTAAGTCCGCTGCTGAAAAAATCGTTTATGGTGCACTGGAAAATATTGAGAAGAAAACGGGGAATGACCCGGTTGCTCAATTCCACGAAGCACTTGAAAATGTTAAGCCTGCTGTAGAAGTTCGTTCTCGCCGTGTTGGTGGTGCGACATACCAGGTTCCGGTTGAAGTACGTGCCACACGCCGTCAGGCTCTGGCTATTCGCTGGATTATTGATGCTACACGTAACCGTAGCGAAAACACTATGGCTGACCGTCTGACAGGTGAACTCCTGGATGCGGCTCAAAACCGTGGTGCGGCCGTTAAGAAACGTGAAGACACTCACCGTATGGCTGAAGCTAACAAAGCCTTCTCTCACTACCGCTGGTAAGATCGGATTTCCTAAATGGCTGATAAATATCCTTTGGAAAAGTATCGTAACATCGGCATCATGGCACACATTGATGCGGGTAAAACGACTACAACTGAACGTATCCTGTACTACACTGGTAAATCTTACAAGATTGGTGAAGTACATGACGGTAACGCAACAATGGACTGGATGGAGCAGGAACAAGAGCGTGGTATTACTATTACCTCTGCTGCGACAACAACGTTCTGGCGCGATCACCGTGTAAACATCATTGACACACCGGGCCACGTGGATTTCACCATTGAGGTGGAACGTTCACTGCGTGTACTCGACGGTGCTGTTTGTGTATTTGACTCCGTTGCTGGTGTTGAGCCGCAATCTGAAACTGTATGGCGCCAGGCTGACAAATACGACGTTCCGCGTATGTGTTTTGTCAACAAAATGGACCGTATGGGTGCTGACTTCTACCGTTGCGTAGACATGATCGTTGATCGTCTAGGTGCAACGCCGTTGGTTACTCAGCTGCCGATCGGTGCAGAAGCTGACTATGCTGGTCACGTTGACCTGATCAAGATGAAAGCTGTAATCTGGGGCGGTGAAGAACTCGGTGCGAAATTCGACTATGTCGATATTCCTGACGATCTCGCTGACAAAGCTGCAGAATACCGTGAGCAACTCATCGAAACTGCTGTTGAGCAAGACGATGATGCCATGGAAGCATACCTCGAAGGCAATGAGCCGTCTGAAGAAACTCTGATCAAATGTATCCGTAAAGGTACAATCGGTCTGGCTTTCGTTCCGGTTCTTTGTGGTACAGCCTTTAAGAACAAAGGTGTTCAGCCGCTTCTCGACGCTGTAATCGACTACATGCCGGCACCGACCGACATTGATGCGATTAAAGGTGTTGATGCGAAAGACCAAGAAGTAGAAATCACGCGTGAAAACTCTGAAGACGCGCCGTTCTCTGCTCTGGCCTTTAAAATCATGAACGACCCGTTCGTTGGTTCCCTGACTTTCGCACGTATCTACTCTGGTACGCTGGAAGCTGGTTCTTACGTCACAAACACGGTTAAAGGCAAAAAAGAACGTATCGGCCGTATGCTGCTTATGCATTCTGCTGAACGTGAAGAAATCAAAACAGCATCTGCTGGTGACATTGTTGCCCTGGTTGGTCTGAAAGATACAACAACGGGTGACACACTCTGTGCCAACGACAGCCAGGTTATTCTGGAACGTATGGAATTCCCAGAGCCGGTAATCGAAGTTGCTGTTGAGCCTAAGACAAAAGCTGACCAAGAGAAAATGGGTATCGCCCTGGCTCGCTTGGCTGCAGAAGATCCGTCTTTCCGCGTAGCAACTGACCACGAAACTGGCCAGACTGTAATCGCAGGTATGGGCGAATTGCACCTGGACATTCTCGTTGACCGTATGAAGCGTGAATTCAAAGTTGAAGCTAACGTTGGTGCGCCTCAGGTTGCTTACCGTGAAGCCTTCGGCAAAGAAGTTGAAATCGACTATACCCACAAGAAACAGTCTGGTGGTTCTGGTCAGTACGCTCGTGTACAACTTCGCTTCGGCCCGATTGATGCTGATGCTGAAACGACTTTCGAATTCAAATCTTCCATCGTTGGCGGTAACGTACCGAAAGAATACGTCCCAGGTGTTGAAAAGGGCCTCAAAACTTCCATGGAAACAGGCTGCATTGCAGGCTTCCCGGTTGTTGGTCTTAAAGCTGAACTGTTCGACGGTGCATACCATGATGTTGACTCCTCTGTTCTGGCCTTCGAAATCGCTGCCCGTGCAGCCTTCCGTGAAGGTATGAAACAGTCTTCCCCGAAACTGCTTGAGCCGATGATGAAGGTTGAAGTTGTGACGCCGGAAGAGTATATGGGCGACATCATTGGTGACCTGAACTCTCGTCGTGGTCAGGTTAACGCCATGGACCAACGTGGTATCGCGCGCGTTGTTGACGCACACGTACCGTTGGCCAACATGTTTGGTTACGTAAACAACCTGCGCTCCCTGTCTCAGGGCCGTGCACAGTTCACAATGCAGTTCGACCACTACTCAGAAGTGCCGAACAACGTTGCTGAAGAAATCAAAGAAAAGTTGGCCGGTTAATCCGGTCAACTCTGACATTATAAAATTGGAGTTACTTAGTAATGGCTAAGGAAAAGTTTGACCGTTCGAAACCGCACTGTAACATCGGTACAGTTGGTCACGTTGACCATGGTAAAACCACACTGACTGCTGCGATCACCAAAGTTCTCGCTGAAACAGGCGGTGGTGAAGCTGTTGATTTTGCTAACATCGACAAAGCACCGGAAGAACGTGAGCGCGGTATTACAATTTCAACTGCACACGTAGAATATGAAACAGAAGCTCGTCACTACGCACACGTAGACTGCCCGGGCCACGCTGACTATGTGAAAAACATGATCACTGGTGCTGCTCAGATGGACGGTGGTATTCTGGTTGTAAACGCTGCTGACGGCCCCATGCCGCAAACGCGTGAGCACATCCTGCTTGCTCGTCAGGTTGGTGTACCGGCTCTCGTCGTGTTCATGAACAAAGTTGACCAGGTTGACGACGAAGAACTGTTGGAACTGGTTGAAATGGAAATCACTGAACTTCTGGAAAGCTATGGCTTTGAAGATGTTCCGATCGTTGCTGGTTCTGCACTGGCTGCTCTGGAAGGCCGTGACGACAACATCGGTAAAGAGAAGATTCTTGAGCTGATGAAAGCTGTTGACGAGCACATCCCGCAGCCGGAAGCCGATACTTCCAAGCCGTTCCTGATGCCGATTGAGGACGTGTTCTCTATCTCCGGTCGTGGTACTGTTGTGACAGGCCGTATCGAAACGGGTATCACGAAAGTTGGTGAAGAAGTTGAGATCGTTGGTCTGAAAGACACTGAAACAACGACTGTAACTGGTATCGAAATGTTCCGTAAACTGCTCGATGAAGCACGTGCTGGCGATAACGCTGGTGTTCTTCTTCGTGGTATCAAACGTGACGAAATCCAGCGTGGTCAGGTTTTGGCTGCACCGGGTTCTATCACGCCGCACAAGAAATTCACTTGTGAAGTTTACATTCTGACAAAAGAAGAAGGTGGCCGTCACACGCCGTTCTTCGCGAACTACCGTCCGCAGTTCTACTTCCGTACAACTGACGTCACTGGCTCCATCACACTGCCTGAAGGCACTGAAATGGTCATGCCGGGCGATAACGTGAAGCTTTCTGTTGAACTGCTTGGCGCGATTGCGATGGACGAAGGTCTGCGTTTCGCGATCCGTGAAGGTGGTCGTACAGTAGGTTCTGGTGTTGTTGCTTCTATCGACGACTAAGACCTCTTTCGGAATTACCGAATAAAGAAGGGCTCCAGCTAAGGCTGGGGCCCTTTTTTGAGTCGAAATGGCAGGTGTTTAGTGAAAACTAGGCCAAGTCATTTGAGCATGTCCGGCTCCAAAACTCCGAGATGATGTGTTTTCGTAAATATCGACATCAACATCTATCATCAGGCTTTTAGCTGTATATGCTTGTCTTGTAATTTTCCCTGTTTCAACGCTCCTGTTGAAATGCATCACAGAGGTGGCCAAATTGTATGTCCATTGGTTCTGCCCGAACAGAAAAACTAATGCTCATCCTTTCATAACCTCCTATTGTAAGTGTATCGGTCTGATGTCTGTGAAAAGTAAAGGGGGGAAGGCGATGAAAAAAAGCCTATTTATTCTTTTTTTGTTTTGTTTTCCGGTGTCGGAAACATATGGACAAACAGTTGGGGAATTATGTCCCCCTCCAGGAATTTCAAAACAAAATAATTTATTTTACAGTACTTGGGCTCATAGCTGTTATAGCCGTATTGAAAACTATGAATCCGTTATGGTTCAAAAGGTCATCCAAACGTTCTCATACTATTTGTACGAAGATATTTTGCAGCAATCGAACAGCGCTTCCTTGCTAAATGGCGCTTCTACATTGGCATGGCTTCTCAATAAGCAAGGTCAGTTGGATGATAAATTAGGGGTTAATCAAAATGAGGAACGTATTTATACAGTTCTGAGAAAAGCGAAGGCTTCTCCCTATGATCGGGCAAAGGTTTTGTTGAACCTTGCCTATTACTGGCGAAAGTTGGGAGAAGTAGAGAGATTAAAAGCGGTCTTGGTTGAGCTGCTTGCTTCTTTGCCAAATGTCCAGCCTGTGGCTTTGGATCATGATAATCCGCGTAAATATGTTTTGAATGGGGTTCTAAATGCTCAGAAGTCTGCTGGGATGCATGACTGGTATTACGAAACTTATCAAAAGTACGCAGATATTCTTAAATGAAGCTCTAAGCTAACCCTTTGAAAAAAGATTCAAAAAAGAGTCACTTTGACCTTGCATCCCATCCGGGCTTCCCATATAAACCAGCCATTCGCTCTTTCACCCCATTTAAGGGGTTGAGTTCTTCGGCGTTCTCATGCGCCCTTTCGGGGGTTGAGAGTGTCGAGGTTTTTTTGTTGTCTGAGTTAGGTAATAAACTCTTATGGAACACCAAAATATCCGTATCCGCTTGAAAGCGTTTGATCACCGCGTACTGGATCAGTCCGCGAAAGAGATCGTTAACACGGCCAAGCGTACAGGTGCTCAGGTAAAGGGTCCTATCCCTCTACCTACTCGTATTGAGCGTTTCACAATTCTGCGTTCTCCTCACGTAAACAAGAAATCTCGTGAGCAGTTCGAGACGCGGACACACAAACGTCTTTTGGACATTGTGGATCCGACGCCGCAGACTGTGGATGCGCTTATGAAGCTGGACCTCGCGTCCGGCGTTGATGTTGAAATTAAGCTTTAAAGGATTAGGGCAGATGCGATCTGGTCTCATCGCGCAAAAATTGGGTATGACCCGTGTCTTTGCTGAAGACGGCAACCATGTTGGCGTAACAGTATTGAAGGTTGATACTCAGGTAGTAGCGCAGCGTACCGAAGACAAGGATGGCTACACAGCAGTGCAGCTCGGATTTGGTAGCGCCAAGGTCAAGAACGTGAGCAAGCCCATGCGCGGGCACTTCGCCGCTAACAAGGTGGAGCCAAAAGCCAAACTGGCAGAATTCCGCGTGGAGCCTGAAGGTCTTATCGAAGTGGGTGCGGAACTCTCTGCAGAACACTTCGTCGTTGGTCAGTCTGTTGATGTAACAGGCACGTCCATCGGTAAAGGCTTTGCAGGGGGCATGAAACGTCACAACTTTGGCGGTCTTCGTGCTTCTCACGGTGTATCAATCTCACACCGTTCTCACGGTTCCACCGGTCAATGTCAGGACCCTGGCCGCGTCTTCAAAGGTAAGAAGATGGCGGGTCATATGGGTGCTGCGCGTGTGACTGTTCAGAATCTCGAAATCGTCGCCACAGATGGCGAGCGTGGTCTTATCATGGTTAAGGGCGGTCTGCCCGGTGCCAAGGGTGGTTACGTTCTGGTGAAAGATGCTGTTAAGCGTCCGGCACCTGAAGGTCTTCCGTTCCCGGCAGCTGTGAAGTCTGCGCCAGCAGCAGCAGAGGCTCCGGCCGAAGCTGAAGCTGAGACGACTGAGGAATAAGTGGCATGAAGTGCGACGTAATTAGTCTTGAAAATAAGAAAGTCGGCGATATTGAGCTGGACGACGCTATCTTTGGCGTTGAGCCGCGTGCTGACATTCTTCACCGTGTGGTAAACTGGCAGTTGGCTCGTCGCCAAGCTGGTACACACAAAGTAAAAACTCGTGGTGAGCTGGCTATCGTGAAAACGAAACCGTTCAAGCAAAAGGGTACTGGTAACGCTCGTCAGGGCTTTAAAGGTGTCACCCAGATGCGTGGCGGTGCGACTGTTCATGGTCCGGTTGTTCGTTCTTACGCACACAACCTGAACAAAAAAGTTCGCAAGCTCGGTCTGAAATGCGCGCTGTCTTCAAAAGCAGCTGGCGGTTCTCTGATCGTTGTTGACGAAGCCAAGCTGGATGCCCCGAAAACAAAAGAAGCTGCTGCTAAGCTGAAAGCTCTGGAGCTGACTTCTGCTTTGTTTATCGATGCAACCGACGTTGATGCCAACTTCCAAAACGCCATTGCCAACATTCCTGGTATTGATGCGTTGCCGAGCCAAGGTGCTAACGTTTACGACATTCTGCGTGCTGACAAATTGGTTCTGACCAAAGGTGCAGTCGAAAAATTGGTGGAGCGCTTGTCATGACAAAATATCTTGCAAGCAAAGTAACCGTTTCTAAAGAACGTGAGTTTGAATTGCTGCGTTCTCCGGTTATCACCGAGAAAGCGACACTGCTGTCAGAACACAACCAGGTAACATTCCGTGTACCGATGGATGCGAACAAAATTGAAGTTCGCAAAGCGGTTGAGAATGTGTTTGGTGTGAAGGTTACTGCGGTTAATACCATTATTACTAAAGGTAAAGCCAAACGTTTCCGTGGCCGCATGGGTCGTCGTTCCGATGTCAAAAAAGCAATCGTGACACTTGCCGAAGGTGAGTCTATCGATGTGACGACGGGGGTCTAAACCATGGCTTTGAAAAAATTCAAACCGACGACTCCGGGCCAGCGTAGCTTGGTTCTGGTAGATCGTTCCGATCTGTACAAAGGCAAACCGGTCAAAGCATTGACTGAGGGCCTGCGTAAGAGCGGCGGTCGTAACAACACAGGTCGTATTACATCTCGCCGTATCGGTGGTGGTCATAAGCGTCGTTATCGCTTCATCGACTTTAAACGTAATGCGAAATTTGATGTTCCGGCTACAGTAGAGCGTCTTGAGTACGATCCTAACCGTACAGCCTTTATTGCTCTTATCCGCTACGAAGACGGGGAACTGTCTTACATCATCGCACCGCAACGTCTGCAAGTTGGCGACACTGTTGTTGCTGGCGAGCGCGTGGACGTAAAACCGGGTAATGCTATGCCTTTGGCAAACATTCCGGTTGGTACCATCATTCATAACGTCGAAATGAAGCCTGGTAAGGGTGCTCAGATCGCACGTTCTGCCGGTACTTACGTTCAGCTCGTTGGTAAAGACCAGGGTTACGCTCAGCTTCGTCTCGGTTCTGGCGAGGTTCGCCTGGTCCGTGGTGAGTGCATGGCAACTATCGGCGCTGTTTCCAACCCGGACAACCAAAACGCTAAGCTCGGTAAAGCCGGTCGTAGCCGTTGGTTGGGCAAACGCCCATCTGTCCGTGGTGTGGCAATGAACCCTGTCGATCACCCACATGGTGGTGGTGAAGGTCGCACCTCTGGTGGCCGTCATCCGGTTACACCTTGGGGTAAACCGACTAAGGGTAAGCGCACTCGTAGCAACAAGAAGACGGACGCGTTGATTATGCGCAGCCGTCATAAGAAATAGGAGGTCGGCTCATGGCTCGTTCCGTATGGAAAGGACCGTTTGTTGACGGCTATCTGCTTACTAAAGCAGAGAAGGCGCGTGAGTCCGGTCGCAATGATGTCATTAAGACATGGTCGCGTCGTTCCACTATCCTGCCGCAATTTGTAGGCCTCACATTTGGTGTCTACAACGGTAACAAATTTATCCCGGTTTTGGTGACAGAAGACATGATCGGTCACAAGTTTGGTGAATTCTCACCGACTCGTACCTATTATGGTCACGCAGCCGACAAGAAAGCCAAAAGGAAGTAAGTTATGGGTAAGAAAAAGGCAGATCGTCGCCTTGCCGATAACGAGGCAATGGCTCGCGCCAAAATGATCCGTGTCAGCCCGCAAAAGCTGAACCTGGTCTGTGCCTCTATCCGTGGCAAAAGCGCTTCTTCTGCGGTTGCAGAACTGGCATTTTCCAAACGTCGTGTCGCTAAAGACGTTAAGGCGGTTCTGGAATCTGCTATTGCAAACGCTGAGAACAACCACCAGCTCGACGTTGACAACCTGTTTGTCGCAGAAGCCTCTGTAGGTCGTGCTATGGTCATGAAACGCTGGAAAGCACGTGCTCGTGGCCGTGTTGGCAAAATCATGAAACCTTGGTCAAACATGCGCATCATTTTGCGTGAACGTGAGGAGACAGCATAATGGGTCAGAAGGTAAACCCGATTGGTCTGCGCCTCGGGATCAACCGTACATGGGAATCCCGTTGGTACGCTGATAAAGGCGATTATGCTGGCAAACTGCACCAAGACCTTGAACTGCGTGAGTTGATCAAAAAAGAACTCGCACAGGCAGGTGTTGCGAAGGTTGTCATCGAACGTCCGGCAAAGCGTGCTCGCATTACAATTCACACGGCTCGTCCGGGTGTTGTAATCGGCAAAAAAGGCCAAGACATCGAAAAACTGCGTCAGCGTCTGTCTAAAATGACTGGCAATGACGTTCGTTTGAACATCGTTGAAATCCGCAAGCCGGAATTGGACGCACAACTGGTTGCTGACTCTATTGCTCAACAGCTGGAACGTCGTGTTTCTTTCCGTCGTGCGATGAAACGTTCTGTTCAGTCTGCTATGCGCCTTGGTGCACTCGGTATTCGTATCAACTGTTCCGGCCGTCTGGGCGGTGCTGAGATCGCGCGTACTGAATGGTATCGTGAAGGCCGTGTTCCGCTGCACACACTGCGTGCAAACGTTGATTACGGGACTTCTACAGGTCACACGACTTATGGTGCGTGTGGTGTGAAAGTCTGGATCTTCAAAGGCGAAATCATGGAACACGATCCGATGGCAGTTGAAAAACTGTCTGCTGATGCGCAGCCGGCTCAGGCTCGCTAAGGGAGAGGTTAATCATGTTATTGCCAAAACGTACAAAGTTCCGCAAACAGCATAAAGGCCGTATTAAAGGCAATGCGAAGGGCGGTTCTACTTTGAACTTCGGGACTTATGGCTTGAAAGCTTTGACTCCTGAGCGTGTTACGTCTCGTCAAATCGAAGCTGCGCGTCGTGCTATGACCCGTCACATGAAACGTACAGGTCGTGTATGGATCCGTATCTTCCCTGACGTGCCTGTTTCCAAAAAACCTGCTGAAGTCCGTATGGGTAAAGGTAAAGGTTCACCGGAATTCTGGGCTTGTAAGGTAAAGCCGGGCCGTATCATGTTTGAAATCGAAGGTGTTCCGCAGGATGTAGCGCGTCGCGCTATGGAATTGGCTTCTGCCAAGTTGCCGGTACGCACTCGCTTCGTAACCCGTTTGGGTGAAGGAGAGTAAGATGAAGGCTGCAGAAATCCGTTCCAAAAGCTCTGACGAGCTGAAGGATGAGCTGCTGAAACTGCGTAAAGAAGCGTTTAACCTGCGCTTCCAGGCAGCCAGCGGTCAATTGGAAAACACAGCTCGTGTCCGTCAGGTACGTCGCGATATCGCACGTATTAAGACGGTCATCGGCGAAAAAGCCTAAGGAGCAAAGTGATGCCTAAACGTATCCTCCAAGGCGTTGTTGTTAGCGACAAACAAGAAAAGACTGTTGTGGTGAAAGTAGAACGCCGCTTTATGCACCCGCTCTACAAAAAGTTCATCAAGCGCTCTAAGAAGTATGCCGCGCACGACGAGAACAATCAGTTCAAAATTGGTGACGCAGTGAAAATTGTGGAAACCAAACCTATTTCCAAGAATAAAACTTGGGAAGTGGTTATCGAGGAAGCCTAAGCCGTTAGGCTTCCTCTTTTTTAGACAGCATGTATCGCTGATAAGTCTTGACTCTTGGGTCCTAAGAGATTAGGTATCCGGACCTCATGACATAAAAGTGTTACTTGTATGTCTGATGAATAGGGAAGCCTAAGTATTTAGGCTTCCTTAATTTCGTGACCAAGGATCTAGATAAGGGAAAATTCTATGATTCAGATGCAAACCAACTTGGACGTGGCGGATAACTCCGGTGCACGCCGAGTGCAGTGCATCAAGGTTCTCGGTGGTTCCAAGCGCCGTTGGGCTTCTGTGGGCGACGTTATCGTCGTTTCCGTTAAAGAAGCTATTCCGCGCGGTCGTGTGAAAAAAGGTGACGTGCATCGCGCCGTTATCGTTCGCACAGCCAAGGACATCCGTCGCCCTGATGGCTCTGTAATTCGTTTCGATAAGAACGCTGCTGTTTTGATCAACAAAAACGGCGAACCTATCGGTACACGTATCTTTGGCCCAGTTACACGTGAGCTTCGCTCTCGTAACTATATGAAGATCGTCTCCCTAGCTCCGGAGGTGCTCTGATATGGCAGCCAAGATTAAAAAGGGCGATAACGTTATCGTTCTGACCGGTAAAGACAAGGGCAAGCAAGGCGAAGTCCTCAGCGTAAACCCATCTGCTGCCAAAGCTGTAGTGCAAGGCATCAATATGGTGAAGCGCCACACGAAGCCGACCCAGTTCCAAGCCGGCGGTATCGTTGAAAAAGAAGCCGCAATTGCTCTGTCCAACATTGCGATTGTTGATCCTAAAGAAGGCAAAGCAACTCGCGTTGGCTTCAAAACTCTCGAAGACGGCAAGAAAGTACGCGTTGCGAAACTTTCTGGCGAAGTCATCGACAGCTAAGGGATTGGATAATGGCTCGTCTTAAAGAAGTATATAATTCTAAAATCCGTGGTGAGATGAAAGAAGAGTTCGGTTATGCAAATGAAATGCAGATCCCGAAACTCGAGAAAATCGTCGTAAACATGGGTGTGGGTGAAGCTGCCCAGGACAAGAAGAAAATCGAAGCAGCGGTTGCTGAACTTGAAGCAATCACTGGCCAGAAAGCGATTAAAACCAAAGCGACTAAATCCATCGCCGGCTTCAAGCTGCGTGAAGGTCAAGTGGTTGGGGCAAAAGTTACGCTGCGTCGTAACCAAATGTTCGAATTCATGGATCGCCTGGTGAATATCGCTCTTCCGCGTGTTCGTGACTTCCGTGGTCTGAATGGCAAGTCTTTCGATGGTCGTGGTAACTACGCCATGGGGATCAAAGAACAAATCGTATTCCCGGAAATCGACTACGATAAAGTAGACGCAATCCGTGGTATGGACATCGTAATCTGCACAACGGCGAATACTGACGACGAAGCACGCTCTTTGTTGGCTAAATTCGACATGCCGTTCGCGAAGTAACGATAGAAGGATATTTAGTTATGGCTAAAGCAAGTGCTATCGATAAAAACAAAAAGCGCGAACGTAAAGTAGCGAAATACGCTCAAAAGCGCGCTGAGTTGAAAGCGATCATCATGAACCGTGACCTTCCGGGCGAAGAGCGTATGGCTGCTCAGTTTAAACTGAACGCTATGCCGCGCGATGCGTCTGCAAGCCGCGTTCGTCTACGTTGTGAAGTAACCGGCCGCCCGCGCGGCAACTACCGTAAGTTCAAAATGTGTCGTATTAAATTCCGCGACCTGGCTTCAATCGGTAGCTTGCCTGGTGTGGTTAAGTCGAGCTGGTAAGGAGATACGATCATGTCTATGTCAGATCCCTTAGGGGATATGCTGACCCGTATCCGTAACGGTCAACAAGCAAACAAAAGCGCTGTAAATGCGCCGGCGTCCAAGCTTCGTGCGAACGTTCTGGAAGTATTGAAACGGGAAGGTTACATTCGTGGTTTTGAAAAAGTAACTGGCGATGCCGGCTTTGATGAACTGCGTATTGAACTGAAATACTACGATGGCAAGCCTGTCATCTCTCAAATCAAGCGTGTGTCTACACCGGGTCGCCGTGTGTATTCTGGCGTTAGCGATTTGCCGAAGGTTTTCAATGGCCTGGGTATTTCCATTTTGACTACACCACGCGGTGTAATGTCTGATGCAGAAGCTCGTGACGCCAACGTTGGCGGCGAGATCCTCTGCACGGTCTTCTAAGGAGGGAGCATACTATGTCACGTATTGGTAAGCACCCTGTAGAAGTACCTTCTGGCGTTACTGTGACTGTAAACGGTCAAGATGTTGTCGCTAAAGGTAAGAACGGTGAGTTGACTTTCACTGTAATGGACGAAGTTGCTGTTTCTCAAGAAGACGGCAAAGTTGTTGTTGCACCGAAAAACGATTCCCGTCGTGCCCGTCAAATGTGGGCAACAGCCCGCACACGTATCAACAATCTGGTCATTGGTGTGAACGAAGGTTTCTCCAAGGAACTGGAAATCCAAGGCGTCGGTTATCGTGCCGCCGTTAAGGGTTCCAACCTGGAACTACAACTGGGTTTCTCCCATGACGTAATCGTGCCGATTCCGTCTGACCTGAAGATTGCTTGTCCTTCACAAACAGAGATCACGATCTCTGGCGCGGATAAACAGAAGGTCGGTCAGATCGCTGCTGAAATCCGTGGGTATCGTCCGCCGGAACCTTACAAAGGTAAAGGTGTACGTTACAAGGGTGAGTACATCCTTCGTAAGGAAGGGAAGAAGAAGTAATGTTAAGTTCAAAACAACTTCAGGAACGTCGCAAATCCCGCGTACGTTACCAAATCCGCCAACGCGCTACTGGTCGTCCGCGTCTGTCGGTTTTCCGTTCCAGCAAACACATCTATGCTCAAATCATCGACGACGCCCAGGGCGTTACGCTGGTTGCAGCATCTTCCATTGAGAAAGATCTTAAAGGAAGCTTGAAAACTGGTGCAGACAAAGATGCCGCTTCTAAGGTGGGTGCTTTGGTTGCTGAGCGCGCTGTCGCTGCCGGTATCAAGGATGTCGTCTTCGATCGTGGTGGCTACCGCTATCATGGGCGTGTGAAAGCTTTGGCTGACGCGGCTCGTGAAGCTGGTCTGTCGTTCTAAAGGAAGAATGAGATATGGCACGTAATCCTAAAGAAAACTCTCGCGGTAAAGGCCGTGGCAAAGATAAGGCTCAGGAACAAGATTCTGACCTGATCGATAAGCTCGTCGGCATTAACCGTGTCGCTAAGGTGGTCAAAGGTGGCCGTCGTTTCTCATTTGCTGCTATGGTCGTCGTTGGTGATGGTCGTGGTCGTGTCGGTTTCGGCACGGGTAAAGCACGTGAGGTTCCGGAAGCTATCCGTAAGGCAACCGATCAAGCTAAACGTAACATGATCCGCGTTCCGCTTCGCGAAGGTCGTACACTTCACCATGATGTGAAGGGTCACTTCGGCGCAGGTAAAGTTATCCTGCGTGCTGCACCGTCTGGTACTGGTATCATCGCCGGTGGCCCGATGCGTGCAGTTTTCGAAACAATGGGCGTACAAGACGTTGTTGCGAAGTCTCAGGGTACACAGAACCCGCAGAACATGATTAAGGCAACTTTTGATGCGCTGAAGAATTCTTATTCTCCGCGTTCCATTGCTTCCAAGCGTGGTAAGAAAGTTGGTGAAATCGTTGCTCGTCGCGACTCTAGTGCTGCTGCCGCTGCTGCTGCAAAGGAGTAATGAGACATGGCTGATAAGAAAACCGTTAAAGTGCAACAGGTCGGTAGCCCGATCGGTCGCAGAAACGATCAGCGCGCAACGCTGGTTGGCCTTGGTTTGAACAAGATCAATCGTGTTTCTGAACTGGAAGATACTCCTTCTGTTCGTGGCATGATTGCTAAAGTTCAGCATCTCGTGAAAATCGTTGAGTAAGGTGTGATTTCACACCTTCCTCTTTTTCGATAAATTACGAGAAACTTTAAAGGATTTTGAAACATGAAACTCAATGAGCTTCGTGACAATGATGGCGCTAGAAAGTCTCGCATGCGTGTGGGCCGTGGTATCGGTTCGGGCAAAGGCAAAACATCTACGCGTGGTCAAAAAGGTCAAAAAGCCCGCAACACGGTTGCTGTAGGCTTTGAAGGCGGTCAAATGCCGCTGTATCGTCGCTTGCCGAAGCGTGGCTTTAACAACATCTTCCGCAAGGAATACGCTGTTGTTAACGTCGGTCGCATTCAAAAAGCGGTTGATGCTGGTAAAATCAAAGACGGTGATACTGTCAACATCGAGGTTCTCAAGGCTGCTGGCCTGGTGAACCGTATTAAGGACGGCGTTCGTCTCCTTAATAAAGGTGAGATCACTGCTAAGGTTAAGGTTGAAGTTAACAGTGCTTCTGCTTCTGCAATCGCTGCCGTTGAAAAGGCTGGTGGTTCTGTAAGCGTTGACGCTGCTGAATAAACCGACTTCGATTTTCGGACCAAGTATTAAGTCCAGGGGACCGTTATGGCATCTGCCGCAGAACAATTAGCCGCTAACATGAACTTCGGTTCAATCGCGAAAGCAGAGGAGCTGAAAAAGCGAATCTGGTTTACGTTAGGGGCTTTGATCGTTTATCGCATTGGCGCTTATATTCCAATTCCGGGGATCGACCCTGTTATTCTGCGTGATATTTTCACGCAGAATGCAGGTGGCATTCTGGGAATGTTTGATATGTTTGCCGGTGGTGCGTTGGGTCGTATGACCATTTTCGCACTGAACATCATGCCGTACATTTCGGCTTCTATCATCATGCAACTGGGGACGGCGGTTTCGCCAAGCCTGGAAGCCATGAAGAAGGAAGGTGAAAGTGGGCGCAAGAAGATTACGCAATATACCCGTTACCTGACGGTTCTGATTGCATCACTCCAAGCTTACGGTATTGCCGTTGGTCTGGAAGGGATGACATCCAGTGCTGGGAGTGCGGTTATTGATCCGGGCTATTTCTTCCGGGCTGCTACAGTGATTACACTGGTTGGCGGTACAATCTTCCTGATGTGGCTGGGTGAACAAATTACAGCGCGTGGTATCGGTAACGGTATTTCACTGATTATCTTTGCTGGGATCGTGGCAAACTTGCCAAGTGCCCTTGCAGGGACATTGGAACTCGGTCGTACAGGCGCACTGTCTGTTCTGTTGATCGTCTTCCTGTTGGTGATGAGTGTCGCTGTTATCATGTTCATCGTGTATGTTGAACGTGCACAACGTCGCGTCGTGATCCAGTATCCGAAACGTCAACGTGGTAACAAAGTATATGGGGGCGAATCTTCCCATATGCCTTTGAAAATCAACACCGCTGGTGTAATTCCGCCAATCTTTGCAAGTTCGCTTCTATTACTCCCAACAACTGTGATCTCTATGACCGCAGGGCAGGGGCCAGAATGGTTGCAAACTGTCGCAGCATGGTTGGGCCATGGGCAGCCTTTGTATATTGCGCTGTACATTGCCATGATCGTGTTCTTCGCATTCTTCTATACATCGGTTGTTTTCAACCCGACAGAGACTGCGGAAAACCTGCGTAAAAATGGTGGTTATGTTCCGGGCATTCGCCCAGGTAAAAACACGGCTGAATATCTTGATAAGATTACAAGTCGTTTGACAGTCATCGGTGCAGCTTATCTGTCTGCTGTCTGTCTGTTACCTGAAATTCTGATTTCGAAATGGCAGGTGCCTTTCTACTTCGGTGGAACAAGCTTGCTGATCGTTGTCACCGTGACCATGGATACGGTGGGCCAGGTGCATTCGCATCTTCTGGCACACCAGTATGAAGGTCTGATTAAGAAGTCTAAACTTAGGGGAAAAAGAGGATGAAACTGATTTTGTTAGGTGCTCCGGGTGCTGGTAAAGGTACTCAAGCCAAACGTCTTGAAGAAGCTTACGGTATTGTACAACTTTCCACGGGCGACATGCTGCGTGCGGAAGTGGCAAGCGGTAGCGATCTCGGCAAAGAGCTGAAAGCTGTGATGGAAGCGGGTAACCTCGTAACTGACGAGCTGATCATTTCCATGATCTCCAGCCGTGTCGATCAAGACGACTGCGCAAAAGGTTACATCCTGGATGGTTTCCCACGCACAACTGCCCAAGCAGAAGCCCTTGATTCCATGTTGGAAGAAAAAGGTCAAAAGCTGGACAGCGTCATCGAAATGGAAGTTGACGAAGAAGTGCTGGTTGGTCGTATTACTGGTCGTTACACCTGTGCGAAATGTGGCCAAGGTTATCATGACGAGTTCCAAAAGCCTGCGAAAGAAGGCGTTTGTGACAAGTGTGGTGCAACTGAATTTACGCGTCGCGCTGATGATAACGAAGAAACCGTTCGTTCCCGTCTGGTTGCTTACCGCGAGCAAACAGCACCGATCGCATCTCACTATGATGCGAAAGGGATGTTGAAGAAAGTCGATGGCATGGCTGACATCGACGAAGTAACAAGTCAACTCAAGGCAATCTTGGGTTAATTATTGTATGGGAAAAGAGGGGCTTGACAGAAAGGGATTTCTTTCTATAATGCCGCCCCTTGGTTTCCGGTAAGTTTTTTTACTTACCTTTTTTATTTTTGGTGTGAGGAGAACCGCTTTGGCGCGTATTGCAGGTGTGAACATTCCTACTCAAAAGCGAGTAGTTATTGCACTTACGTATATCCACGGAATCGGCCCGGCTAAGTCACAGGAAATCTGTGCGAAAGTAGGCATTCCGTCTGAAAAGCGTGTAAACGAATTGTCTGACGACGACGTCGTTAAAATTCGTGAAACGATTGATGCTGACTACACGGTTGAAGGTGACCTTCGTCGTGAAGTGGCAATGAACATTAAACGTCTGTTAGACTTGAAATCTTACCGTGGCCTGCGCCACCGTAAGGGCCTTCCTGTACGTGGTCAACGTACCAAGTGTAACGCACGTACTCGCAAAGGGCCTGCACGCCCGATCGCGGGTAAGAAGAAATAATTCATAGGATTGTTGAATTATGGCAAAAGCTAGCAGACAAACTCCGCGTCGTCGTGAGCGCAAGAATATCGTTTCCGGTATTGCCCACGTAAACGCAACGTTTAACAACACGATCATCACCATTGCTGATGCACAGGGTAATGCAATTTCCTGGTCTTCTGCTGGGGCACAAGGTTTTAAGGGCTCTCGTAAGTCCACACCTTATGCTGCACAGATTGCTGCGGAAGATGCAGGCAAAAAAGCGATGGAACATGGCATGAAGACACTTGAAGTTCTGGTGAAAGGTCCTGGTTCAGGGCGTGAATCAGCACTGCGTGCGCTGAATGCTGTTGGTTTCACGATTACTTCTATCAAAGACGTGACACCTATTCCGCACAACGGTTGCCGTCCGCGCAAACGTCGTCGCGTTTAAGTCGCCTGTTCAATCGGGTTTTTCTTACGCCAATAACCGGTACCGTTTGATGGGTATCGGTTTTTGGCTTGAATGGCCCTCAGATTGGATTCGCAAATTTTTTTACACTTGTGTGAGGTCAGGGTTGTGATTCAAAAGAATTGGCAAGAACTCATTAAACCATCCAAGCTTGAAGTTAAATCTGGCGAAGATGATGGCCGTACGGCTGTTATCGTTGCTGAACCGCTGGAGCGTGGATTTGGTCTGACTCTTGGTAACGCGATCCGTCGTGTTTTGCTGTCATCTTTGCAGGGTGCTGCAGTTACAGCAATTCAGATTGATGGTGTTTTGCACGAGTTTTCGTCTGTAGCGGGTGTCCGTGAAGACGTAACTGACATTGTTCTTAACGTTAAGAACATTGCACTTCGCTGTGAAAGCGAAGGCGCGAAGAAGATGCATCTCGAAGCAACTGGCCCCGGTCCTGTGACTGCCGGTATGATCGAGTGCCCAGGCGACATTGAAGTCATGGATCCGGATCTGGTTCTCTGCCACTTGGATGCAGATGCCAAATTGAAGATCGAATTTACTGTTGATACAGGTAAGGGCTATGTTCCTGCGGTTCAAAACCGTCCGGACGATTCTCCGATCGGTTTGATCCCTGTTGATGCGATCTTCTCTCCGGTGAAGAAAGTTTCTTACAAAGTCGACAACACACGTGTTGGCCGCGTAACAGACTATGACAAACTGTCTTTGACTGTGACAACAGATGGTTCTGTAACACCGGAAGATGCGGTGGCTCTGGCAGGGCGTATCCTGCAAGACCAGTTGCAACTCTTCATCAACTTCGACGAGCCGGAAGTGGCTCTGCCGGAGAAGAAAGAAGACGATCTTCCGTTCAACAAGAACCTCCTGCGCAAAGTGGACGAGCTGGAACTGTCCGTTCGTTCTGCCAACTGTCTCAAAAACGACAACATCATCTACATCGGCGATCTGGTACAGAAAACCGAAGCAGAAATGTTGCGTACGCCGAACTTCGGTCGTAAGTCCCTTAACGAGATCAAAGAAGTTCTCGGTGGTATGGAACTTTCACTGGGGATGGACGTTGACGGCTGGCCGCCGGAAAATATCGAAGATCTGGCAAAGCGTCTGGAAGATCCGTTCTGATCATCCAAGCGTTAAGCTGAAAGATTACCTCGGGCCACGTTGGTCCAGCCTTTTCGTTCCCGCCCTTAGTCATTAGGGTAAGGGCGTGGCGGAAAGTTTTACTTATCGTCTCTGGTCTTGCCAGAACGAACCTGAAGAGGAGATACCGCTATGCGTCACCGTCTATCTGGTCGCAAACTTAACCGTACTAAATCACACCGCCGCGCGCTGTTTGCGAACATGGCGGTTGCTCTGATCACTCACGAGCAAATCAAAACCACTTTGCCAAAAGCGAAAGAACTGCGTTCTTACGTTGAGAAAATGATTACTCTGGGCAAACGTGGCGATCTGCATGCACGTCGCCAAGCGATTGCTGCGCTTCGTGACGAAGCTGCTGTTAAGAAACTGTTTGATACACTGGGTTCTCGTTATGCTGAGCGTAACGGTGGCTACACACGTGTTCTCAAAGCTGGTTTCCGTTACGGCGATGCCGCACCGATGGCTTTCATCGAGCTGGTTGAGCGCGATGTTGATGCCAAAGGCGCTGCTGATAAAGCTCGCGTAGAAGCAGAACAGGAAGCTGCAGAGGCTGCTGAAGCTGTATAAGTGAGTGTTCACACACCACATGAAAAGGCGGCTGCCCGATGGTAGCCGCCTTTTTTGTTGTTTGGGCTTGCGCGAAGTCTATGTTCAGCGCAAATATATCTATGTGTCGTCCTCGCGAAAGCGGGGACCTTTATTCAACGTTAAAGAGGTCCCCGCTTTCGCGAGGACGACGAGACAATCATGTTCTTGAGAATTTTCTTCCTTTCTTTCTTCCTGATCAATACGGCGCAGGCTGAAATCAAAACCATCCCGTCTTCTCGATTGGAGACGCAACTTTCTTACGCACCTTTGGTGAAATCTGCTGCCCCGGCTGTGGTGAATATCTATACCAGCAAGACGGTGCGTACGCGTTCGACCTCGCCACTGTTTAACGATCCGTTTTTTCGTCGTTTCTTTGGGGATGCGTTTCGCGGGGTACCTCAGGGGGGACGTAAGAAAAAAGTTCAGAATTCACTGGGCTCCGGTGTCATTGTCGAATCCAGCGGTGTCGTGGTGACAAACCATCATGTGATTGAAGGGGCAGAAGACATCAAGGTGGTGCTCAATGATCGCCGTGAATTTGAAGCCAAGCTGGTGGCTTCGGATGAACGTACTGACCTGGCGATCTTGCAGGTTCAAACCGATGGTGTTGTTCTGCCCACATTACCCCTTGGTGATTCGGATGGATTGGAAGTCGGTGATCTGGTACTTGCCATTGGTAATCCTTTTGGTGTGGGCCAAACGGTGACCAGCGGGATTGTTTCTGCGTTAGCGCGTACACAAGTTGGCATCACGGATTACAGCTTTTTCATTCAGACCGACGCGGCGATTAATCCGGGGAATTCCGGTGGAGCCTTGGTGGATATGAATGGGCGGTTGATTGGGGTGAATTCTGCGATCTATTCCAAGGGCGGTGGGTCCAATGGCATTGGTTTTGCCATTCCGGTCAATATGGTGCGATCGGTCATTTCAGGTGTCTCAAAAACAGGCAAGGTGGTGCGCCCGTGGTTGGGGGCCAGTGGTCAGCCGATTACACAGGATTTGGCCGATAGTTTTAATCTGGAGCGTCCCACAGGCGTGTTGATTGATGAGGTCTATCGCGGTGGTCCTGCGGATGAGGCTGGCTTGCAACGCGGTGATATTATTTTAAAAATTGATGGGCATGTGGTGGATGAACCCAAGGCCCTGCAATTCCGCCTTGCCACGCTATCTTTGGGGGACACATCGCGTTTTGAAATCTTGCGCCATGGCAGTCGCAAGACGTTGAACTTTGAAGCCTTGCCGCCCCCAGAAGTGCCGCGTCGCAGTGAAACCCGCTTGAAAGGCTATCACCCCTTTGATGGGGCTGTGGTTGTCAACCTGTCACCAGCCTTTAATGATGAACAGGGCTGGAATGTAATGGATAAGGGGGTTGCCATTTATAAAATGGTGCGCGGCAGTACGGTGAACCGTTTGGGCTTTCGTATTCGTGATCGCATCACCGGGGTGAATGGTATCGAAGTTAAAACCGTCAAAGACCTGAAATGGGTGCTGCAACGTATGGAAGGGCGCAAAGGCGATTGGCGCATTGGTATTATCCGAAATGGTAAACGACAAGAGCTTCAGTTTCGCGGATGACCTCACTTTTTGAAGATCAGGCCCCCCGGCCCTTAGCCGATAGTCTACGCCCCCAAACCTTGGAAGAGGTTATTGGGCAAGACCATCTGCTGGATGAAGAGGGCTCCATTGGGCGTATGGTGCGCAATGGCGGGCGATTGACCTCCATGATCTTATGGGGGCCACCGGGTTGTGGCAAGACGACGGTAGCGCGTTTGCTGGCTGATAAGACGGACCTTTATTTCGAACCCTTATCGGCGATCTTTTCCGGTGTGCCGGATTTAAAACGGGTGTTTAAGGAAGCACGTGCGCGCCGTGAAGGCGGGCAGGGGACCTTGCTGTTTATTGACGAAATCCATCGCTTTAACCGGGCGCAACAAGATGGTTTCCTGCCTTATGTCGAAGACGGCACGGTCATTCTGGTCGGGGCGACAACGGAGAATCCGTCATTCGAATTAAATGCGGCTTTGATGTCACGTTGTCGAGTCATGGTGCTTAATCGCCTGTCCGATGATGCATTGGAAGGGTTGTTAGGGCGTGCCGAAGCTGAGAAAAATCGCAAACTGCCCGTGGATGAGCAAGCCCGTGCGTCCTTGCGGGCCATGGCCGATGGCGATGGGCGTTATCTGCTGAATATGGTGGAGGCGGTGTTTGAACTGCCGGATGAGCCTGTGTTGGATATGGCGGCCTTGTCCCAAGTGGTGCAAAAGCGCATGCCCATTTATGACAAGTCGCAGGAAGGTCATTACAATCTGATTTCCGCCTTGCATAAATCCTTGCGTGGGTCTGATACGGATGCGGCACTTTATTGGTTTTCACGCATGCTCGATGGTGGGGAAGATCCCAAATATATCGCCAGGCGCATGTTGCGTTTTGCCGTGGAAGATATCGGTCTGGCTGATCCCAATGCGATGACACAGGCGTTGCAGGCGTGGGAAACTTATGAACGTTTGGGAAGCCCGGAAGGGGAACTTGCCTTGGCTCAAGCCTTGATCTACTTGGGTACTGCACCAAAATCCAATGCGGCTTATACGGCTTATAAACAGGCACGGGCGGCAGCGAAACAAACTGGATCCCTGATGCCGCCTAAACATATTTTGAATGCGCCGACCAAGATGATGAAAGAAATCGGTTACGGCAAAGGCTATCAGTATGATCATGATGCACAGGATGGTTTTTCTGGGCAGGATTATTTCCCTGACGGGCTGGAGCGGATGGAATTTTATCAACCCAAGGATCGTGGTTTTGAGCGGGAATTATCCAAGCGGCAGGCATATTGGTCCAAATTACGACAGCAAAAAAAATAGGTCTGGACACAGGCTCGTAGGTGAAAATATTTTTCCCAAGTGCAAATTGGAAATTTAATGTATTGTCTTGTGGTCGTGAAATGACTTATGTAGCATTTATCTGGAAGCATTAAAAATTGGAGCTGGTGTGGGAGTGACTGATAATCCTAAAATCATTGTTTGTGATGATTCCAAAACCAATATTGCAATGGCACAGGCTTTGTTAACGTCCTGTGGGTTTGAAGATATTCGCACGACAATAGACCCGCGTAATGTTAGGGGGATGATCGAAGAAGGGGGCTGTGACCTTCTTTTACTTGATTTAGAAATGCCCCATATGACCGGGTTCGATGTGATTAATCAGATCCGTCAGGATATGAACAATCAGTCGATGCAGATTTTGATGCTAACGGGGAAACTGGGGATTGAACCGCGCAATGAGGCCCTGCGGATTGGGGCGAATGACTTTGTGAATAAGCCGTTTGATCCAACCGAAGTTTCTTTACGGGTGAAAAATCTGGTGACTGTCTATCAAACACAGGCACGACAGCGCCGGATGAATGAGATTTTGGAAGAAGCTGTTATTAAACGTACAGAACAGCTTAACAGAGCGGCAGATGACTTGTTGTCCACACTGGCCCGTGCCGGGGAATATCGTGATAGCGATACGGGAAAACATGTCAGCCGCGTGAGCCATTATACCTATTTGCTTGCCAAAGCTTATGGGGTGGAAGAAAAACAGGCGAAGATGTTTGCTCAAGCCGCTCCTGTACATGATATTGGCAAAATTGGTGTTTCAGATACCATTCTTCACAAGCCCGGTCCTTTAACGGATGAAGAGCGAGAGGCCATTAAGAAACATTGCGAGATCGGGGCAGAAATTTTGTCGGGCTATAGTTCGGAAATTGTCCTGATTGGCCAGAGAATTGCGTTGACACATCATGAAAGATGGGATGGTGCAGGCTATCCCCAGGGGATTGCAGGTGAGAAAATTCCGCTGGAAGGGCGCATTGTCAGTATCGCTGATGTGTTTGATGCCTTAACAACCAAGCGGCCCTATAAAGAAGCCTGGTCAGCAGAGAAGGCATTTTTCATTTTGGAAGAAGAATCTGGTAAGGCGTTTGAGCCAAAACTGGTCTCGTTGTTTATAGAAAACCGTTCGAAGGTTGAGGAAATTATGAACAACTTGCGTGACATATAAGAACATTATTAAATTCATAAATATATGCATCCATAAGTGGTCTTAGTAGTATCCCGTATTTTCGTTCGTTCTGTTTTGCTGTATCCTTTTAGATAAAAATAGGAGGGCGATATGGGCGGTGAGGTTATTCTATGTGTGGATGATGAGGAATTTAACCTCGATATTCTGTCTGAACGGTTGGAGGATGCCGGTTTTCTGGTTGATTTAGCCGAAAATGGGACGCAGGCGTTAGATGCCTTACGCGTGAACCCAACGCGCTATAGTGCCGTCCTTTTAGATCGCATGATGCCTGATATGGATGGGATTGAGGTGTTAAAGGCTGCCCGTGCCTTGCCCCAGCTGGAGGCCCTGCCCATCATTATACAGACAGCAAAAGCCAGTAAAACAGATGTTCTGGAAGGGCTTGAAAGCGGGGCACATTATTATCTTAGCAAGCCGTTTGGCAAAAAAGAATTGTTGGCTATTGTGAATTCTGCGGTGGAAGATTTTCAACGTTTTTGTCATGCCCGTGATGAAGTACAAAATACAGATACCGCGTTGAAAAAATTACAAACAGCTGTTTTTCAGTTCAGCTGTCATGATGATATTGCGGGGCTTGCCCCTCTTCTTTCTCATATCACACCGAACCCGGAATGGACGGTCATGGGATTAAGCGAGCTAATGATCAATGCGGTTGAACATGGCAATCTGGCTTTGACCTATGCTGATAAAACGTCATTGGTTGAAAATGAAGATTGGGAAATTGAAATTCACCGCCGCCTGAAAAGTGAAGCTTATAAAGACCGGGTTGCCACGATTGAAGTCAATGTGGATGCCGAAAAAATTGAATTTTCAATTAAAGATCAGGGCAATGGGTTTAATTGGGAAGAATATATGAGCTTTGATAGTGGTCGGGCTTTTGACACACATGGTCGTGGGATCATGCTGGCTAAGGAAATGAGTTTTGATTACATGCAGTATCTGGGGTGCGGTAATCATGTGATTGTAGGGATATTCAAAAGCTAGGGATTGGGAAGGGGAACGGTCAAATGAGGATTGCCAAACGCATTTTTCTGAGCTTCGGTGTCCCTGTGGTTTTCGTTGTCTTTTCTGTTCTTTTTGTAACCCAACGGGTCGGACATATTCAAGGCTTGTATGAAGAATTAATCGCCCGTGAAATTCCGCTTCATGAAGCTCTTGGCGGGCTACAGTTTGCCGTTGCGCGTATTGTGGCTTCGACCAGTGAATTTGGTTTTATTGTTGCAGAAAAACAGAGGCTGTCCGAACGAGAGCTTGAACATATTGCAATAGAAGAAAGCGAAGAGCAGGAAGAAGAAGAGTTAATTGAAGATGGTAAAAACGCAGTGAATGCGAGCTTTGCTGACTTGAAACCTTTTTTGCGAAATAAAGAACAAACCACAGAATTAGAGGCGGTCTTACAGGCTTTAATTACACAAAGTGAGGAAATTGTTCAGGCCAAGGAAAGGGGGCTTTCCGGTCTTCCTATTCTGGATATGAAGGAAGAGTTTGAACGTCTGGAAAAACGGGCTTTAGGGCTGTTGGAGGATGTGCATGAGGTTGAAAATACCTTATTGCAGCGTTCCCAAGTGGAAAATAAGAAAACGGTGGAGCGATTGTTTTATGAACTGATCGCTTTTTTACTGGTGTTTGTCCTGCTTTCAATTGTTGCCGGAAAGTCACTTTTCCAGAAAGTTGTACGTCCGATCAAAAGGATTGCCAAAGATATTATTGCAATTAAGAAAGAGAAGAAAAAAGCAATCCATTTAAATCTACGGGGAATGGAGAATGATGAGATCAGGCTGTTTGTTGAAACCTTCAAAGATGCATTGATCGACAAAGAAAAATTGTTGGAGCATTATCTCCAGGAAAAAGAAAAGGCAGAAACAGCCAATCAGGCGAAAAGTGAGTTCCTTGCCAATATGTCCCATGAACTGCGCACCCCTATGCATGCGATTATCAGTTACAGTGAAATGGGGAGTGAGAAACTGGACGATCACCCCGATGAAAAATTGGAAAAATATTTCAACAGGATTCACCAAAGTGCACGGCGCCTTTTACTGTTGTTAAATGACTTGCTGGATTTATCAAAGCTGGAAGCCCGGCAAATGTCTTTTAATTTTGAAAAGGTCAATGTGAGTGAGTTGATTGACCGTAGTGTGCTGGAACTTGATGGATTGTTTAATCAAAAAGAAATCCAGTTACAGGTTACTTCTGTTTCACAACCCTCCCTTCTTCAATGTGATGAGGAAAAAATAGTTCAGGTTTTGGTGAATCTTTTGTCCAATGCAGTTAAATTCTCACCCCAAGCTGGAAAAATTGACCTTACATTGGAAGAAAGTGATGTGGCGTTTCAGGGGCGACCTGCCTGTGCCGGAGTTCTGGTGCAGGTCAAAGACCAAGGTCCCGGCATTCCGGAAGAGGAACTGGAAACCATTTTTGATAAATTCAGCCAATCCTCACTGACGCGCAATCAAGCTGGTGGGACAGGTTTGGGGCTGTCCATTTGCCGTGAAATCATTCATGCCCATCAGGGGAGTGTTCAGGCAAGCAATACGATTGATGGCGGGGCCTGCTTTAGCGTGTTGCTGCCTTATGAACAAAGAGAGAGTGAGGGCGTAAACTCATAAAATAGACTTGTTTGGCGGAGATGTATTTGAGGATAGACAAGGCATGAAACCCGCAAAAGTGCGAGCACTTTAAGGGTTTTATAACGCAGCTCTATCCTCAAATACATCCCGTCCCTTACGGGATTTCCCTAAAATATAGGCATTACTGCGTTAAAGTCTTTTGAAAGTACAAGTACTTCCTGCAAGCCTTTGCCTTGTCTTGCCTATATTTTAGGGAAACCAAAGCAAGTCTATTTTATGAGTTTACGCCCTAGGGCGCACTCTTATTTTTTTAGCAGCTCTTTTAATTCGCCAATCTCACCGCGCAAGGCACTGATTTCAGCACGCAAGGTAGCGGTATCTTCATGAACCGCTTCTTCGATAACTTCGGCCTCTTTTTGGTGCTGGCCCTGCATGGCGTCCACAATCACACCGATGAACAGGTTGATGACGGCAAAGCTGGTGACCAGAATAAAAGGCACGAAGAACATCCAGGCTTCGGGGTGCACATCCATAATCGGGCGCACAATTCCCATGGACCAGCTTTCCAGTGTCATCACCTGAAACAAGGTGTACATGGAGGCCCCGATATCACCAAACCATTCATTGAAGGTATCGGCATAGAAATTGGTGCTTAAAACGGCGGAAACATAAAAGATCAGGGTAATCAGCCCGATGATGGAAAACATGCCGGGAATGGCTGTAATCAATGCCTGAATAACCGAACGCATCTGCGGTACCATGGACATGAGGCGCAGGACCCGCAAGATACGGAAAGACCGCAAGACGGCCAGTGGACCGGAGGCCGGGATGATAGCAATGGCAACAACGATGAAATCAAAAATATTCCAACCGTCTTTAAAAAAGCCAAACCCGCGACCATAGAGTTTGAGCAAAATTTCAATGACGAAAATACTTAAGGCTGCCTTATCAAGAAAATGCAGCAGGCCGCCAAACTGGTCCATGATGCTATCCGAGGTTTCCATACCCAGCGTAATGGCATTGAGGATAATTACACCGGTAATGAAAAACTGAATATTGCGGCTTTCAATCCAATTGGCGATACGCGTGCGGTTGTCCATTCTTCTGCCCCTAAGATGCTAATTTTATGTGGGGGAAAATAAGGGGATCGTTTTGATAAATCAAGGGAGGGAGAGGGAGAAATTACCCCGTAAGGTTACAGGGTAATTTCCATGTGTATTGACCTTAGAATGCACGGTCCGGAATCGTCCATTGATAGTCTGTCAGGGTGAGTGGGGCAAGACAGCCACTTTCCGGGGTAAGATGGGCCAGCATATTGTCACAATCAGGGTTTTGATAGCTTGCTTTGCCTTTTTCTTTCGGCTTGCCAATCGGGCTGATGGGCCAGCCTGCACGGATGTGGCAGTTTTGACAATTTGTTGCCACCGGATGGATGACCAGCTCAATATAGGGGTTCATTGCAACAGGCATATCTTGGCCCTTCGGTGGTGTCACATCATATGCATCAACCAGTTCGTAATGTTGCCACGGTCCTTTTGCTTGCGGGAGTAAAGGGCGGTTCTTGCTATATTTTCCGGCATTTGGGGTCGGGGACCACCATGTGGAATTCAGCGCCCAGCTGGGAACTTCCTTGGTATTGATGTGCATGGCAATACTGACCAGATAATCACCTGGTTCAAATGGTTGGTTATAGGCCCAATAGCTGGAAGCATTCAGGATCGCTTTATCAGCCTGGTCAAAACTGTCCCAGTCCTTTTGGGTGACTTGATGATGGTAGAATTTATCAAGACCAAAGATTTTACTTTCTTTGCTGATAGGCAGTGTCGGGCGGCGGGAGGCCGGCAGGTCACTGAAATCAACACCATAGAGGTAAGAGGTTTTGACCGTTTCACCCTCACGCTTATTGCTGGGGTCAATGGCAACGGTTTGGTTCCACAGCTCATAGCCCGCATATCCGGTAAACTCATCCCCATAATCATTCATCCAGACAGGAAGAACGCCAAGCTGGCCTTTCTTAACCGGCCAGTACATATGTTTGGTGACGATACTGGCTGTGGGGGCTTGGAGTTGGTGGACACCTTTTGCATGAAGTTCATCCAGGGTGGATTGTTTATAAAGCGCCGGGGCTTTCGGGTCGAGAGGGTGAATCCAGTCAAAAGCCTGTTTGCTGAAGGATTCCGTTGGGATCATAATATCCCCGTTAAATTGAAAATGTTTGCCATCCAAAATCGTACATCCTGTTTTTTCATCATAGGATGTGGCCTCGGGGTAGGCTTTAATGACAGCAGCAGGGATAGGGTAGGTTGGCAGCTTGACATCATCCATGATGCTGTTTCGTGCATTGGCGGCAAGCAGACCCGTCTGTGTCTTTTGTTCCATAGCTGTGCCTTTAAGGTTGGGCAGTGGGCATGGTGTTGCGGTTGCTGCTGGATCTTTATAGGCTGCTGTTGCATTGGGCCAGCTGTACCAGACAGGCCAGGTCATATCTGTAGGCTGTTGCATGATACCAGCCCAAAGTTTCCACCCATGCTGGCGAAGAAAGGGAATATTTCCGGTTTCAACAGCTTTTTCCAGTTGCTGGTTTTCATGCATATAGCTGTAACCTTGTGGAAAGGGATGATAAATCTGGTCATCTGCATGACTGCTGGGGGCGCAGGCTATCGTCGCCAGAAAGCCCAGTGCTGCAATGTAGTATTTATTTCTGGTTTTCATTTATATTAATCCTGAACTCAAAAGTTGTGAATGCTTTTAATTTTTAGTTGATAAAAATATAATGAGTCAATTTTTTATTGTCTCTTGCACGCGTGAGCAGATCGCAAAGGATTTATTTTGAATTTGTTTGGTTTGGCCGTTATGGTTTCAGCCATGTCAATTACAACGCTTATATATGTTGCCGCAGGTGGTGCGATTGGGGCGGTGGGGCGCTATGCTGTGGTGTCCATGGTTGGTCACTGGGCGCACAGTGCGGGCACCCATTTCCCTTATGGGACCATGGTGGTCAATATTCTCGGCTCCTTTATCCTGGGGGCCTTGGTGGAAGTTTCTGCTTTGGCCTGGTCGCCCAGTCCTGAAATTCGTGCCATGTTGGTGGTCGGCATGCTCGGGGCCTTTACCACTTTTTCCACCTTTTCACTGGATGTGGTCACAATGGCGACGCGCGGCGATTGGTTGCAAGTTGCGCTTTATGTGGGCTTATCTGTTGCATTCTCCATCATTGCCCTCTATATGGGCATGCAAAGCATGAAAGCCCTCTTACATTAAGGAAATACCATGTCTGGTGTGAAGCAAGTCACTGTGAAAGCTGATGACGACGATATCCGTTTGGACCGTTGGTTTAAACGCCATTATCCCGAACTGTCTTATGGTCGTTTGGAAAAACTGCTGCGCAAAGGGCAAATTCGCCTTGATGGCAAACGGGCAAAATCTAACCAGCGTATTGCCAAGGGCCAAGTCGTACGCGTTCCGCCCTTTGGGGATGCTGCGGGGCTCAAACCTGTTGAGGCCAAGGAAGAACATAAGCTGAGCCAAGATGAGATTGACGAAGTGCGTTCCTGGGTATTGTACCGTGATGACGATGTGATTGTGATCAACAAGCCTGCTGGATTGCCGACCCAAGGCGGCACGGGGGTAAAACGTCATCTGGATGGGTTGCTCCATGCCTTGAAATTTGATCTTACAGATAAGCCTCGCTTATGCCATCGTCTGGATAAAGACACCTCCGGCGTGTTGGTGTTGGCTCGTTCAGCCAATGTGGCCTCTAACCTGACCAAGGCGTTTAAGACCAAGGAGGCACGCAAGCTTTATTGGGCGCTGACCGTCAAGGTGCCGAACCCGCGCGAAGGCAAGGTTTTCCAACCAATTGCCAAGCTTCATACTCACAGTGGTGAACGCATGGTGATTGATGCTGATAACGGCAAGGACGCCCGTTCTTTATTTCGTACCATTGAAAGTACAGGCAATGTAGCTGCCTGGGTTGCGTTGGAACCACTGACCGGGCGGACACATCAGCTGCGTGTCCATTGTGCCTATCTGAAAACCCCCATCCAAGGCGATGGCAAGTATGGCGGACAGGAAGCTTACCTGACAGGGGAAGGGGTGAGCAAGAAAATGCACCTTCATGCCCGTCGCATTCAAATTCCGGCCCCCGATGGCATTGGCGTGATTGATGTAATGGCTCCGCTGCCAGAACATATGGTGCGTTCCTGGGACTTCTTCGGTTTTGATGAAAAGACTGAAGAGGCGGATGAGCTGTTTGATTTGTCCAAGAAAGTCACTGCGACCTATAAGCACCACGATTATTGAATCTAGTCGTCCTCGCGTCTGCGGGAACCTGTATGTGATGGAAAAAGATCCTCGTATCAAGTACGAGGATGACGATCTTTGGTTTAGATCGTGCGTTCCTGCGCAAAACCTGCTGGGGCTTCTTCGTCAGTATCAGTAATAATGATATTATCAACGCGCGCGGCTGTTGGGCCTTCCCAACATTTTTCAACCAGTTGGGCAACAGCATCTTCTTCACCAGAAACAAGGGCTTCGACACTGCCATCCATACGATTGCGTACCCAGCCGTTGAGGTGCAGCCCCAAGGCTGTTTCACGTGTCCAGGCCCGGTACCAGACGCCTTGAACGCGCCCTTTAATGGAAAGGTGGACTGTTTTTTTTGCCATTATTGTGTTGATCCTGTTGTGAGATATTTTTCTTGTAGGCTGCGATATTCATCTGTTTGTTTAAAACGAGCAATTTCATCCCAGAAGTTTTCTGCAAAGTCAGGATAGCGACGATAGAATTCCTGGCTGAAAATCAGGTAATAGGGTTTGGTGCGCAAGGGCGGTTCAACTTTTTCAACTTGTTGGGCTTTTTCAGGGTTCCGGGCCAAATAATGGTCAACCATGTTTTCCAGATCAGCATAGGCAATCAGGCGCTCTACGATCAGTTTGGAAATGTTTTTCTCTGAATTAGTTGCTTCTTCGACGGTTGCTCCGAGTTTTTGAAGGTCGGTCGCAATAGAATAGCCTGTTTTAATCCCTACTTTTTTTAAGGGAGAATGAAAGTCTAAGACGTTCCCATTCCAGTTAAATTTTTGCTTGCCCCTTTTGATGTAGAGCATATAGCGCTGAACCATTAACGCACGTGACGCGTCTGGCCCACCATCATAGCGAAGGGGGTATTGGGCGAAAGTTGTACGCTTCTTTTTATAGCTGGCATTAAACAGGCCATTAAGGCGATTTTTTTGTAAATTCAGCAAGCCCCGCTTCCAGGGCATACGTTCAAATTTAACCGGGGTGCCTAGACGTTTACCAACATGTTGCAGCAACTCGACCACCAAGCCGGGCGTGCCTTGCTGTATGGTTTGTCCTGTCCCTAGATAGTGGGGAGGGTTTTCGATATCTTCATAGCCAAAAACCAGTTCCTGCGGTTTTCCATTTCCAGCCATCGCACTTGCAATATGCAGGATGCTATAGAGCATGAGGATGATAATGGCATTCAGGTTTGGCATATGGTTCTCCTTGGCAAGGAGAAACTTATCATGAAATGACGTAAAAACACAAAAAAAGAGCGGGTGAAACACCCGCCCTTTTAGAAAAAGTTCAATAAGAACTTGTTTTAGTCGTCGCTTGCAAACTCGATGATTTTCTCATCAACCATCAGGGACCCGCCTTCAGCCGCGTGGATCTTCTTGATCACAACGTCTTTTTCAGCGCGCATGATGTTTTCCATTTTCATGGCTTCGATGATACAGAGAACTTCACCAGCTTTGACTTCCTGACCTTCTTCAATTGCGACAGAAAGCAGCAGACCCGGCATCGGGGAGAGCAAGAAGGCAGACATGTCTGGCGGTGCCTTAAACGGCATCAGATCGTTCAGTTCAGCCTGACGGGCTGTCAGAACTTTCACAGATGCTTGTGCACCCGCATGGAACAGGCTGTAACCCGTTGCTTCTTTGTCAACCTGTACACAGATTTCTGTGCCATTGATGTCAGCAAAGAACAGTGGCTCACCAAATGTCCAGGCTGAACGGATATGCAGCGTCGTACCGTCGATATCAACGTCATAACCGTCTGTTTCGTTCGGTGTTACAGTCGCATTGAATTTTTCATCATTGTACTGAACAACCCATTCGTCTGCGATCTGGCGACCACGGCTACCTTCCATCTGACCGGAAATCATGGTTTCGCGCTCTGCTTCCATACGTTTCATGAAACAGGCAACAGCCACCAGGTTTTTCGGGTCTTTTTGCGGTACCATGGAGGCATCGAAGCCATCCGGATATTCTTCCGCAATGAAGTTGGTTGTCAGGTTACCGTCGATGAAACGTTGTTTGGACATCACCGCGTTCAGGAACGAGATGTTATGACCAACGCCACGGATGTAATATTCATCCAAAGCGCGTTTCATGTTTTCAGTACATTCTTCACGATCTTTACCCCAGGTGACCAGCTTGGCGATCATCGGGTCATAATACATGGAGATTTCGCCACCTTCATACACACCTGTATCAACGCGAACAGTATCGCTTTCAACCGGCGGGCGGTATTTGATCAAACGACCAGTAGACGGCAGGAAGTTACGGAACGGGTCTTCCGCATACACACGGCTTTCCATGGACCAGCCATTGATGCCGATGTCTTCTTGCTTAAGCGTCAGTTCCTGACCGTCAGCAATCTTGATCATCCATTCAACCAGATCAACACCAGTGATCAGCTCAGTTACAGGGTGTTCCACCTGTAAACGAGTGTTCATTTCCAGGAAGTAGAAGTTCTGATCTTTATCAACGATGAATTCCACAGTACCGGCAGAACGGTAGTTAACCGCCTTTGCCAGAGCAACTGCTTCTTCACCCATTTTCTTACGGGTTTCAGCTGTCAGGAACGGGGAAGGAGCTTCCTCAATTACCTTCTGGTGACGACGCTGAATAGAACATTCACGTTCTTGCAGGTAAACTGTGTTGCCATGTTTGTCTGCCAAGATTTGGATTTCGATGTGACGTGGCTCTTCAATGAATTTTTCAATGAAGACACGGTCATCACCAAATGATGAAACTGCTTCAGAAGTTGCACGTTCGAACCCGTCGCGACATTCTGCTTCGTTAAAGGCAACACGCATACCTTTACCACCACCACCGGCAGAGGCTTTCAACATAACCGGGTAGCCGATTTTGTTCGCGATTTCTACGGCGTGGTCTGTGTCTTTAATGACTTCAGTGTAACCCGGAACTGTACTTACACCAGCTTTCTGAGCCAAAAGTTTTGATTCGATCTTGTCACCCATCGCTTTAATAGCAAGAGTTTCAGGACCGATGAACTCAACGCCAGCAGCGTCAAGTGCGTCAAAGAACGCAGCGTTTTCAGACAAGAAGCCGTAACCCGGGTGTACAGCCTGTGCACCTGTTTCTTTAATGGCTTTCAGGATGTTGTCCATCACCAGATAAGACTGGGCAGATGGAGCCGGGCCGATGTTTACAGCTTCGTCCGCCATTTCGACGTGAAGCGCATCTTTATCGGCATCGGAATAGACCGCAACGGTCTTGATGCCCATTTTGCGGGCTGATTTGATTACGCGACAAGCAATCTCACCGCGGTTTGCAATCAGGATTTTATCGAACATGTGTCCGTTTCCTTTTAACTAGCTTAAATTCGAAAGATCTTAGAGAGGAATGTTGCCGTGCTTACGCTCGGGGTTCTTCAGATCTTTGTTCTTCAGCATTGCGAGAGATTGACAGATACGACGACGTGTACCATGCGGCATGATCACATCATCAATGAAGCCACGGCCACCAGCCTTGAACGGGTTGGCGAAGTTGCGGGCGTATTCATCTGTACGTTCCTGAATTTTCTCAGGATCGCCGATGTCTTGACGGAAGATGATTTCCACAGCACCCTTTGCACCCATTACCGCGATTTCCGCAGACGGCCATGCAAAGTTCACGTCACCACGCAGGTGCTTGGAACTCATTACGTCATAAGCACCACCGTAAGCCTTACGTGTAATGACAGTCACTTTCGGTACAGTTGCTTCAGCAAAAGCGTACAACAGTTTCGCACCGTGTGTGATGATACCGTTATATTCTTGGTCAGTACCAGGCATGAAGCCCGGTACGTCAACAAATGTCACCAGCGGAATGTTGAACGCATCACAGAAACGAACAAAACGTGCCGCTTTAACAGAAGAGTCGATATCCAGACAACCTGCCAGAACCATCGGCTGGTTGGCAACGAAGCCAACAGTGTCACCGTTCATACGGCCAAAACCAACGATGATGTTTTTGGCATAATCCGGCATGATTTCAAAGAAATCACCTTCGTCTGTGACTTTGGTGATCAGTTCTTTCATGTCATATGGCATGTTCGGGTTATCTGGAACCAGCGTATCCAAAGAACCATCATCGCGATCCGCCGGGTCAGTTGTCGGACGGTGCGGTGCTTTTTCTTTGTTGTTGCTTGGCAGGAAGTCAACGAAGTCACGCAGTTGCAGCAGGGCTTCAACGTCATTTTCAAACGCAAGGTGTGCTACACCGGACTTAGTTGTGTGCGTAACCGCACCACCGAGTTCTTCCTGTGTTACTTCTTCGTGTGTAACGGTCTTTACAACGTCCGGACCTGTTACGAACATGAAGGAGCTGTCTTTTACCATGAAGATAAAGTCAGTCATTGCAGGGGAGTATACCGCGCCACCTGCACATGGGCCCATGATCATGGAGATCTGTGGGATCACGCCAGATGCTTCAACGTTGCGTTGGAATACGTCAGCATACCCACCCAAGGAAGCGATGCCTTCCTGAATACGTGCCCCACCTGAATCGTTCAGGCCGATACATGGTGCGCCAACTTTCATGGCTTGATCCATGACCTTGCAGATTTTCTCAGCGTGTGTTTCAGACAGTGAACCACCGTAAACTGTGAAATCCTGTGAGAATACGAAAACAAGGCGACCGTTTACTGTACCGTAGCCAGTAACAACACCGTCCCCCGGTGTGTGGTCTTTTTCCATGCCGAAGTCTGTGCAACGGTGTTCTACGAACATGTCCCACTCTTCGAAGCTGCCTTCGTCCAAGAAAAGGTCGATTCTTTCACGGGCAGTCAGTTTGCCCTTTTTATGCTGTGAGTCGATACGCTTCTGACCGCCACCAAGACGGGCTTTGGCGCGTTTCTCGTCAAGCATCTGGATAATGTCGTGCATCTAAATATGTCCCCTCAGCTCATTGATTTGAGCATAGATATATTTGGAAGAAATGAAGACTTCCTGCCGACTTTGATAACACAATCGTATAGCATGTGCCAGAAAAAATACGCACTCTAATACCGAATTACCGATTTATTTTAGAGGGGAGCTTATAAATTTTTATAAATCAATGTGTTATATCTTCTCTTCGGCGTTCTTACCCATCAGGTTCAGTAAGATCACCATGCTGATTAGAAGGAAAATATATTCAAGATAGCTCGTTTGGGCGAGGGTGGTTTTGGAAAAGAGCGTCTCCCGCCCGGTATCGGTCAGGCTCAACAAACCTTTGACGGCTGAAAAAATCCCGTGAAAGCGATATATATACATAAACAGGTTTTCGCTTCGGGTACGTTCTTGTTTGAAAAATGCAATGAATTGGCTGATGGCGAAACTGAAAGTCGCGGCAACAAAATAAACAATGGCAAGGCGGACATTCAGGAACTCGGCCTCTTGGCCCAATAAAAGGATTAAACCAAGATAGCCAGCCAGAAAGACGCCCATGACCCAATGGCCACGATAGTTATGGCCAAGATAGCGCAGGCAGCCAAGACCCAGCATGTAATATCCGATGAACTGGCAGAAGTGTCCACTGATGACAGAAAGCAGATAGAGATCATAAAGACGTAAGAAAAGGGAGGAAAAACTCAGCCCAAAGAAGATAAAGCTGATAATCCATTCTTTCTGTCCGCGATAGCGATCAATCCCTTTACCAATCACCATTAAGGAGGCTGCACCCAATAGGCAGATGCTTAAGCATATATACAAATAGGCTTGCACAGGGGCCCCCTAATACAGGTTTTTTAGTCTCGGATAAGCGTCAGCCAATCGACAACGGATTGCAGGTCTTTCTTGATGACGTCACGGCGGTCTTTGGCTTCCCAGTCTTCGCCCCACAGTTCAATCTGATAGGTTTCATCAACTTGAGAATCTTCAAAGGCTTGGGCGCTGTCAATTCGTCCTTCTGTTAAGGAAAGTGCCAGCAGGATAGAGCCTGTGCAGTGTGTCGCACTTGAAAGACCTGAGAGTTCCCAGTCATTATAGCCTTCGACAACCTCACGGATTGCGCGTACTGAATTTTCGGGTTGTTCCACATGCATGATGCCAGTTTGGGTTTTAAATTCGGCGCCATATGTTTCCTTGGCCCAGTCGATATAAGGCATCCATGCCTTGGCTTGACGTTCAGCCAGTTCTTTGGGCTCATCCGTCCAGTAACAAACCAGATCGGTTTCAGCATATTTGGCAATTTGTTCAATCACACCATCGCGCAATTCCCCGATACGGTCTACAGCCGTGGAGGCCAAGGCCATCATGGGCATGGTCAGGGGCTGGATATGTTCTTCCTGTGCATCCCATTCCTTGGCCAGGGCATCAGCCAGAGCTTTTGTTGGCAATAGCAGGGAGCGTTTGGCCGGGCTTTTGAGTTGACGTCCGTCCAGTGTCACGCGAAAGCCGTCTCCATCTTGTTCAACAGCGACAGTTTTATAAAAACGTTTCAGCGGTGCAGATGGATCCATGATCAACAGTCCTTGAAGTAAAGTGGGCACCTGCCAACGCCATGGTGTGACGTTGGCAGAAAGAAGTTTTGCCCTTAATTACCGCTTCCAAACATTTTGAGCAAGCCCCCAACTGGATTTGCCGGGGCTTGTTGTTGCTGTTTGGGTGCAGGTTTTGGACTGCTTGTGGATTTGCTTGTCGATTTCTTGCCCAATGCGGTCGCACAGGGATCGCTATCAGACATCGCCTTATCTGTCAGGCCACTGACGAGTAAGGAGAGGCCACCTGTTGCTACGGCTGCACCAAGGCCCAATGCAGCCTTGGCTGTACCAACCGCATCAACACCCACACCGGGTGCAGACAGGGGACCTGTTAAACGAACCATTCCAGCCAGTCCGCCTGCATTGACCCCCAAGTCAGCGGTATCCCCACGAGGTTCCGGTTTGACACCCACATCAAGAGTTTCATTTGCCAGATTAACCTGACCGGAGCTGGTGATATTCATAACATTGGTTTGAATGGCGATTGTGCGTTCAAACTTGGTGACACCTTTGTTGAAATCCAGATTGACCACCATACAGGAGAAGGGGGTGAATTCACCGGATTTGGCACTGGGTAGGAGCTTTTCCAGCACCCCTGTAACCAGATCACCACCCAGAAAATTGACTTTATCTGATTTAATTTTACCATCCCCGACATTGACCAAAGTTTTACCTTTTAAGCTGCCCATCAACCCGGCAACCGATTTACCTGTCGCAGCCAAGTTCAATTTGACTTGTGTAGCCCCACCATGGATGAGGTCTGTAACCCCCGTTTCTTGCAGGCTTTGACCAAGGCCAAGATTTTGACCGGACAGATTAATGCGCAGAGAGGCGGGAAGTTTGCGCCCATCCAGATCAATGACACCGCCAAATTTACCACCGCCCATCATAAAGCCAGGCTGTATATTCAGCTTGCCGCCGTTCAGTTTGACGATCTTAGTGACATTATTCAGGGCAAAATCAGCTACAATCAGTTTTTTAGCGTTAAAGCGGATATCCGCATTGACCGCTTTTAAGCCATCAAGGGGCAGGGGATCAGACGGGAAAATCTTGGCGGGCTTTCCTGCTTTTGTTTTTTCTGTTTTTGCTGCTGGGGCCGTTTGGGCTGTTTCTTCGCTGGCTGGGGTAACATCCTTGATATTCAGCAGGTTGGAATTTAGCCCAACTTTGATATGGGGGACTTTGCCTGCCAAAGAAACCATCATATCACCAGACAGGTCACTGCCGCCGATTTTCATGTTCAGGCCCCCAAGCTTATAGCTTTCATCGCCATCTGACAGGGTTGCAGCCATTTCAAACGGGCCAACTTTTCCCACCTTGGTGCCTGCAAGTTCAGCAAGGCGTGCGATATTGTCGCTTTTGGCTGTCAGGGCGAGGTTGAGCCCCTTGCCCGCAGCTGGTTCTTTGATTTGGCCGGAGATATTAAAGCTGGCCCCGGCGGCTTTAAGGGCAAGGTTAATGTCTAGTGGTTTGCCTTCCATCAGGCTTTCCGGGGAGCCAAGCTGGCCTGTCAATTCAACAACATGCTGGTTGAAAGCCCCCTTAAAGAGCAAGTTCAAGGGGTCATCCATATCTGCTGCATGGGCTTGCATGGTGTCAATCACGATGGATGTTTCTTCCCCTTTAACCCCATCTTTGTAAGTGAAACGGGCTTTTTCAATGCGAACGGAATTCACAGCAGGCAGGGGCGGGGCAGAAGAATCTGAAGCTTCGCCTTTTTCTTCTTCTGGGGGATTGGTTTGCCCCATCACCCAGTTCCCGTTCCCACTTTTATCGGTTTCCAGCAGGATATTCGGTTCAATCAGAACAAGTTCAACAATGTGGATATCGCCAAACAGCAGCGGCATGAGTTTCATTTCTGCGGCAAAGCTTTTCAGCTTCACCATTTCAGCACGTGACCCCCATGTGGCGTTTGACAGGCTGACCCCATCCACGCGGACTTTGGGCGAGAGGGAAATATCCAGTTCCAGATCGCCGGCAATGACAAGGTCGCGACCTGTTGCTGCTTTGGCCTGTTTGGCGATTTCGCCTTTATATTGGTTGAAATCAGTGGATTTCAGGATGGCAACGCCTGCGATAATAACGCCGACGAATAAGACGACAATGCCCCCGATAATTAATTTTAAACGTCCCATAACTTATGCCTCCATTACCTGTTTTATTGCTTGTGGCAGTTCGCTGTAATCATGAATGACGCAGGCCGCACCAGCTTGCAGTAATTCCTCGCTTGCATGATAGCCCCAGGAAACGCCGATGGATTTGACTTTTGCATTCCCTGCCATATGTATATCGTACGTGGTATCACCAATAACAACAGCATTTTTTGCATCGACACCGCTTTCTGACAGGGCCTTTTCCACTATTTCAGGGTGTGGTTTACCCATGGCGCGACATGCCGTTTGCAGGGTGACAAACCTGTCTTGTAGGCCGTGGGTTTTTAATGTCGGGATCAGGCCACGCATGGCCTTGCCTGTTGCGACACCCAATAACCAGCCATCTGCTTCTAGTGCATCCAGTGCTTCTATCGTGCCTTTAAATAGCGGTTCTTCAACTTCATCATTTAAGCGCATATCGCGAAAGTGGGCGCGATAGGTTTCAGCCATTTCGTGATGAGTCTCCCTGTTTTCATTTGCAAAAAGCATTTCCATTGCAACTTCAAGGGGGAGGCCAACAACACGACGCACGGATTCGGCAGGGATTTTATCGAATCCATAGGTTTTACAGGTCATATCCATAGCGCTAATGATGGCATGCTGGCTGTCTACCAATGTGCCGTCACAGTCAAAAATCGCCAGTTGTAAAGGCTTATCGCTTGCCACAAGCTGCTCCTTTTATAAAAAAACGTCCCTATTTTGAATATTTAGCTTGCACTAAATGGGCGTGGACACAATCATTTTAATAATCCTAAAGTTCAGGTGTCTATCTACAAATGTAGCAAATATTTGAAGTTTAGGTCAGGGTTCTTTCAAAATTAAGAGATGAATCGTTATTTGACAAATCGAGGAGGCTATTCATGAAATTTCTAAAAACAGCTACGGCATTATGTGCTCTTCCGCTTCTGGCTGCTTGTGCATCTAACTGGGATGTGGATGGGGCAAAAATGGCTCAGAATGATGGTTCAGCTTTCCAGAAGGAACTGCAAAGCGAATATGCACGCCTTGCGGGCTTGGAGCGTGATGAAGGCGACTGGACAGATGCGAAACTGTTTGTCGGCAAAGCGCTGGCTGCGACAAAAGGGGATGTTGAACCCCAAATGGTTGCAGATCGTAATATTCCGGCTGACAAGGTGGATGAGCTCACGGCTGCCCGCAATAAGCTGACCATGGCCTACGCTATGGGGGGCAAGATGAAATATCCGCAGGCTGCTGCGCGTGCCCAAGCCGGGTATGATTGCTGGATGCAGGAACAGGAAGAAAACTTCCAGCCGGAAGATATCGAAGCCTGTAAAAAATACTTTATGGCCGCAATGAATGACATGGGCGAGAAGCCAATGGCAAAGGCTGCGATGGATGACATCATTATTTATTTTGATTTCAACAGCGCAATGCTGACTGAAGATGCCAAAGGTCTGCTGGTGAAGGCATCCATGATGGGCCGTGGGGCCAATGCCGTTATGGTTACAGGCCATACAGATACAAAAGGGAACGCTGCTTATAACGAAGGTTTAGCACTGCAACGTGCACAAGCTGCTTCTGACTTCCTGAAAGCGCATGGTGTGATGGGTAAATCCATCCGCGTAGGGGCAAGTGGTGAAAGCATGAATGCGGTTACGACAGGCGATGACGTTGAAGAAGCCCGCAACCGTCGCGTGGTGATTTCTTTTAAATAAGAAAAGAACCTGATAAATGAAGAAAGGCGGCTCTTGTTTGGGGCCGCCTTTTTCTATGTGCTTTATTCCTCGTCTTCAAAGACGGCATCAAAACAAGTCATCAGCAGGCTGTCGACTTCCTGCATGGTAATCCAGACCCCAAGGTCTTGCAGGGAGGTCACGCCATGTTCTGAAATGCCACAGGGCACGATTCCCTGAAAATGACTAAGGTCAGGTTCAACATTAAGGGAAATCCCGTGGAAAGTGACCCATTTGCGAACCCGTACACCGATGGCACCGATTTTATCTTCTTTGCCCATGCCACGATCCACCCAGATGCCGACACGGCCTTCACGGCGTTCCCCTGTAATGTTAAAGGTTGCCAGTGTCTGGATGACCCATTCTTCCAGTTTATTGACAAACTTGCGAATATCGCGTCCCCGCTTGGTCAGGTCCAGCATGACATAGGCAATGCGCTGGCCCGGTCCATGATATGTATACTGTCCGCCTCGTCCAGCGTCATATACGGGAAAGCGATCCGGGTCGATCAGGTCTTGTGCATTTGCGCTGGTTCCTGCGGTATAAAGGGGCGGGTGTTCCAGCAGCCAGATACATTCTGCTGCCTTGCCTTCTGAGATGGCTTTGACGCGTTCTTCCATGAAAGACAGGGCTTCTTCATAAGGGACTTCGTCATCACTGAAACGCCATTCGATGCCATTTCTCATGATTGTTGAAATTTTTTTATCATTCATGCTTGATCTATCTGACTTCTTTGTTTATACCCACGCCCACGCAGATGGTTGACGGTTTTACAAACCTCATACACCGTTAACAAATCTTTTGCCACATTTTATGCGCTCGTGGCGGAATTGGTAGACGCGCATCGTTGAGGTCGATGTTCTTAACCGAGTGGAAGTTCGAGTCTTCTCGAGCGCACCAATAAAAAATCCCTGCCAAGCGGTGACGCTGGCGGGGATTTTTTTGTGCTATGACCTGAAATAGGGTTAATTCGGCTCGGTAAAGCTGGTTTCAATGGTCCTGATGACGGGGTACAGGAAGTAAGTAATCAGGCGTCTTTGCCCCACACGAATGTCACCGGTGAGTAACATGCCGGGGACAAGACGGAAATCGTCGGGTAAGTCATGCAGGTTATTGCCCTGAATATTGGCATGAATCCGATAGTAGGTTCCTTTTTCACCTGTCAGGGATTCTTCAACAGTATCTTCGGAGATAAAAGTAATCGCTGCATTCAGGTCGCCATGCTTTTGATAGGGGATAGCATCCAGCTTTACAGACATTTCAGCACCGGGATAGAGGTTGCTGATATCGCGCGGGTCAATGTCGATTTCAACATTGAGGGGAACGTTGCTGGGAACCAGCGTCATAACGGTGGAACCTTCTTTGACAACCCCGCCCTCATAAAGGTTTTCCAAAGCGATAATGACGCCATCCGTTGGGGCGATGATTTCGATGTTTTCGCGTTGACGGCGAAGCTTGACCAATTCTTCTGTTTTGGCATCTCGCTGCTTGGTTGCATCGGCCAGCTTTTCACCAATGCCTGAAAACCATTCACTGACGAAGGCTTGTTTTTTGGCTTTCAGTGCGTTGATTTCCCCGCGCAGTCTGTTGGTTGAATTGCGCAGTTCGGTCAGTTCCCGTTCTGCCATAAGCCTTTCATTTCTGGCTTGCAGGTAATTGACCTCTGAACCAATTTGTTTGTCGAAAAGGCGTTTGCGCGCCGCTTCGAGTTTTTGCTTAATACGGAATTGTTGTTCCGCCAGAACAGCATCGCTTTTTGCTGACTTGATTTCAGAATGAAGATTACGCAGGTCCTGATCAAAAGAGGTGATGCGGGAGCGGTATTCGTCTTGGCGATTGAGATAGATTTCGCGCTGGATCCGGCTGGGAATGTCTTTTGCGATGTTTTTTCCCAACTGGTTTATTTCCGCTTCCAGACGGAAAATTTCAGAATCCAGTTGTTCGACTTCTTGTATTACTCTGGTCAGGTCAGATTGGGCAAACGTGGCATCAAGGGTGACAAGAATATCGCCCTTTTTAACGCTTTTACCAACCGTGCTATGGACTTTTTTCACCATTGCGCTGCCCGTGGACTGGACTTCGATTGTAGGGACCGTTGTGGTTAAGCGCCCACGGGCTGAAACGGTTGTATCAATGATGGAAAGGGAGGCCCATATGATAAAACCAAAGAACACGCCTAGGATACCAAGGAAAGACAGGCTGATGATGCGGGGAAGACCCTGATGTTCAATGGCTTCGGCCCCGGCTCTGAACTCGTCAATAATGGCTTCTTCATCTGGTTTCCATAATTGCCAGACTTTTTCTTTTTCAACAGGTGTATCAGGTGTTTGTGTCGCTTCATGATCAAAGCTGCTGCTTTCCAGGCTTTTATTTGATGTTCTGACATAACTCGCCAGACGGTACATCATGTTCATGGCGACTTCGGGGGTCTGTTTGATATGCCCCATCAAGGCGGTTTCATCAATTTCACGCACAATGACATCTGTGATGGCTCTGGCCGATGCGCTACGCGGTGATTTGTCAATAATAGCCATTTCACCGAAGAGTGTACCTTCGGGCAGAGCCTGCAAAGTAATGAGCTTGCCAGCAGACAGTTTGCAGACTTCCACTTCCCCGGATACAACGACATAGGCGAAATTGCCGACTTCGCCTTCCTGAAAAATGAAATCCCCGGCTGCAAAGCGTCGTTCATTTTGTTTAAGCTCGTTTGGGTTTTGAGAGGATGGTGTATTCATTTTATACCTCCGTCTCATTTTGTGGTGCTGCGGGGCGTTTGCGTGCCCCCCAGCCCCGTCGTTGGGGTGGGACTGTTGTGGCGGGCGTTGACTGTTCAACTTGGGGAAGGCCGATCAGGTTGAGTTCTTGCTTCCACATATCAGCGTAAACGCCTTTTTGGGCAACAAGGTCTTCATGCTTTCCGCTTTCAACAAGACGTCCTTCTTTCATAACAAGGATTTGGTCGCATTCGCGGGCATGTGAAATACGATGGGCAATGAGGATCAGGGTTCTGCCAGAGGCAATATCAGGCATTTTTTGTCGAACAGCATGTTCTGTTTCCAGATCAAAATGGGCAAAGGCTTCATCTAAAATAAGGATGCGGGGGTTCCTGATTAACGCTCGGGCCAAGGCGATTTTATGACGCATACCGACCGATAGATTACTGCCGCCTTCTTCAATTTCTGTTTCATAGCCGTTGCTAAGCTGGTCAATATCCACATCCAGCCCGACAAGTTCTGCCGCCCATGTCACCCGCGCACTTCCCGCACCAGGAAAAGGCTGCATGATGTTTTCACGAATGGTGCCTTTGAAAAAATGGGGCGTTTGGGTGACGCAAGCCACGTTATAGCGCAGGTGGGCTAAATCCATCAGGCGCAAATCATGCCCATCAATGGTGATGCTGCCGTTTTGTGGGCGGATAATGCCCTGTATCAGCCGTCCCATGGTGGTTTTACCGGACCCTGTTGGCCCAACGATTGCGATCTTTTGGCGCGGCTGGATGTTGACGTTAAGCTCTTTAATGGAAGGGGCGCTATCATCATAGTGAAAGCTAACGTTGTGAAACGTGACATCCCCTAAAATTTCAGGAACTTCCCCCCGGCGATGCATTTCACCACGGGTATTCATGACCGAACCGATACTATCAACGGCTCGTGTCACTTTTTCAACATCTGTCACCAGTGTCACAAGCTGGACTAATGGCCCGGTGACTTTGCCTGCAAGCATGTTCACACCAATCAGGACACCTGCGCTCAATTCACCAGCAAAGACCAGCTGGACCCCAATGAAAATAACGGCAACAGTCATTAATTGTTGAAGGGTTGAACTGATTTGGGAAGAAATGGCATTGGCACTTCCCAGTTTTAAATGGGCAACGGTATGATCTGAAATTGCATCTTCCCAGTTTTTCTTCTGAACCGGTTCCAGAGCCAGTGTTTTGACTGTTTCAATACCCGAGATTGAGTCCATCAAGATGGCTTGTTTTCTAATGTCTGCGGTTGAGGCACGTTGTAAGCGATGTTTCTGGAGCTTGGTTGCCACAATCACATTGGCTGAAATAGCAAGGGAAAACAGAATGACCACGCCACACAAGAGAGGGCTGTATATAAACAGAATGGGAATGAACACCATTAAAGATGTCGCATCCAGTACAGCCCCGAAAAAACGTCCAGTTAAGGCTTGGCGCAAGGAAATGGTCTGTTGCAGAGTTTTTGAAACTTCTGGAATCGAGCGTTTCTGAAAGTAGGAAAGCGGAAGGTCAAGCAGCTTGGAAAAGAGCTTTGCATTCAGGCGGACATCTACTTTGCCAGAGGCAAACAGGACAATATATTGGCGCAGATACCCCAAAAAGCCATTGAACAAATAAGCAATGATCACACCGGAGGTGATGACATAAAGTGTCGATGTGGCTTCAAAATTAACCACTTTGTCCAACACGATCATGATGAAGACGGCAGGTAAAACGGCAAAAGCATGCAAAATCAGGGAAATAACAAGCAATTGTCCCATCAGGGATTTATGTCGAAAATACCCTGACATCAGCCATGAGAAATCAAACGGGCGGTCTTCATCGAAGAAGTCGTACTTTCTTTTTAATAAGATAAGTTGCCCTGCCCAATGCTGGGCAAAGGCAGCATGGTCGACTGTTTCAGTCTGGGGGGTGCCTGAGGCAGGATCAATGACCGTCAGGGATTGGATTGAGTGTTTATCTTCAGCAAGTTTAAACCCTGTCAGCAAGACGCAACGGTTATCTTTGAGCCGGGCAATAAGGGGGAAGGCATCTTTTAAAGAGGTTAGCTTTTCTAAGGAAAAACTTCCCTGCTTTGCTTTCAGGCCGTGTTCTTGTGCAATGCGCACCAGTGTTTTGGTATCGGCTTCTTTATCGCCAATGTTAAATGTGTGAACCAGTGTATCCACACTCAGTTCAATCCCTTGTTGGCGTGCGGCCAAAACCAGACATTTCAGTGCTGTGTGCATTATCCCTCAGATCGTTTAAACGATTTCTTGTATGAGTTTACGCTTTAGGCATTTAGATTTAAACAAAAAGGGAGAACTCTTTGAAGATAGAGTTCTCCCGATTTCACCGTGTTTACACGACGTCCGTTTCGTCCATTTCCGGTGGTGGGGGCATATCTCCTGCCATATCGCCTTCTGGCGGTGGTGGCATGTCCCCATCCGGGTGTGGTGCATCTGTCATATGTTCATCCATGCTTTTGCTTACGGCATCATCCATCGCGGCCATTGTCGCATCTTCTGGCGGTGGTGGCATGTCGCTTTGTGGTGGTGGCGGTGGTGGCATATCTCCGCCCGGTGGTGGCATGTCCCCTGCCTGTGGCTGGTCAAACATTGGGATGTCTTCACCCGTATGTTCCATTGGTGCAGGGTCATTCCCCCATGTCCCGTCTTCAGGTGGGGGTGGGGCCTCACCATCAGGGGGCGGCATATGTTCGTCATGGGGGGGGTGTTCTTCACCAGGTGGTGGCGGTGGCGGCATTTCACCTTCATGATGGTGTTCATCCCCACCAGCAGCATCAAGGCCAGCCCCAAAGGCTTCTTCAGGGGAGGCACCATCGGCCAAGGCTGTGTCAAAGGCTTCCTGAACAGCAGTCGCACCTTCTTCAAACTCTTCTGGCGGAACGCCGATGTCTTGAGCGGCTTGTGCAGCAGCATCCATGGCAGCAGCCATGGCATCTTGTGGTGTTGCCCCGTTATCCATGGCATCCTTAAAGGCATCGCCTGCAGCTTGCCCAATCTCATCTCCCTCTGGCGGTGGCATGTCACCCGGTGGCGGAGGTGGTGGCGCTTCTCCTTCCGGCGGTGGCATATCACCCGGTGGTGGAGGTGGTGGTGCTTCTCCTTCTGGTGGCGGCACATCACCCGGTGGCGGTGGCGGCATTTCGCCTTCTGGGGCAACAGCATCCATACCGGCACCAAAGGCTTCTTCTGGTGAGGCACCATTTGCGAGGGCATCGCTAAAAGCGGATTGGAACTCTGTCGAGCCTGCTTCAAATTCTTCCGGGGGCATGCCCATGTCTGTTGCAACTGTTTGTGCTGCACCCATTGCTGCATCTAGTGCTTCTTCAGGGCTGGCCCCATTGTCCATGGCGTCTTTGAATGCTGTGCCTGCAGCTTCACCAAGGGGGTCTCCTTCTGGAGGCATTTGAGGATTATTAAATTCGTCTGCCATAATATTAAGTCCCTGCCGTTCGTTAATGAAAGAGTGTGAAAAAACTCAATAAAAAGATAGTGACATATTATTTTGGAACTTAAAAGAGGTAATACCAGTATTATTACGTAGGTATTTTGTTCTTTTGGAGCGAAGGGCATAAATAAGCCCCTGTTACAGGGATAGGGGCTTATATAAGTTATTGTTTCATATGGTTTGTTTATGAAGCCTGTTTTATTGTGTGGATGTCTTCATCCAGTTGTTCATTAATCATCAAAATGAGTTCAACCCAGTTAAATGGCTTGGTTGCATAGGCATTCATTCCGACTTCCAGGTAGCTATCAATATTTTCCTTCATCGCATCGGCTGTTGCAGCGATGATCGGGATGTTGGCCTTTGGCGATTCCATGGCCCGAATACGACGCGTGGCCTCAATACCATCCATTTCCGGCATGCGTACATCCATTAAAATAAGATCAAAATCATGCTCTTTATGGGCCTCAATAGCGATTTTGCCATTTTCTGCGATATGAACATGATGACCATAAGCCCCAAGGAACTTTTGAATCAGCATCTGGTTGACCCGGTTATCTTCCGCCAACAGGATGTTCAGTTTTCTTTGTGCCTGATAGTCATGAGCCGCAAAAAGTTCACGTGTTTCTGCGGGCAAGGCTTGGCCTTCTTCAAAGGGCAGGGTGAATTCAAATGTGCTGCCAACACCAAGTTCACTCTTCACAGTGATATTGCCGCCAAGAAGCTCCAGCAGGTGCTTGGTAATGGCAAGGCCAAGGCCCGTCCCTTCAAACTTGCGGGAAATGGAAGCATCAGCTTGTGTAAATTCGGTGAACAGGGCGTTGATCGTTTCCTGACTCATACCAATGCCGGTATCGCGAATGCTACATTTTAGAAAGGAAGTTCCGTTTTCGTCTGTAAAGCTGTCACAATGGATAAAAACCTGACCTTTTCCGGTAAATTTAAAGGCATTGCCGACAAGGTTGGTCAGGAGCTGTTTGAATTTGGTCGGGTCCGACTTGATCGCCTGTGGGATGGCTTCTGCAATTTCAAGATGGCAATCAATCGGGTGGTCATCACTTCTTGTTTTTTCAAACATGCCGATAACTTCATGTAGAATGTTATGCGGGTTGAAGTCAATGTGTTCCACCTCCATCTTTCCGGCTTCAAGTTTGGACATGTCCAAAATGTCATTGAGAATATTCAGCAATGAGCGCCCGGATGTTTTAATGCGGTAGACTTTTTCTTTGGTGGTTTCTGGAATGTCGTCTTTCAGCATCAGCTCAGCAAAGCCGATAATACCTGTCATGGGCGTGCGCAGTTCATGACTCATTGAGGCCAAAAATTCAGATTTTGCCTTGTTGGCGACTTCGGCATGATGTTTGGCTTGTGCAAGGGAGTCCGTATAGCGTTTGATGTCGCTTTGGGCGCGGCCAAGAACGAAATAAAAAATCAGGAATACAATTGCCCCGCCAAGGCAAGCCGTCAGGGTTGTTTGAATGATCGAATTTTCAAAAGTGTGTGTGGCCGCTGTGATATCCTGAACCACATAAAGGTCCCCGACATCCCGGCCACTGTAATCAAACAGGGGAAGGGGGCTGATCTGGTATTTTTTCTGTTTATCTTCAAAGGTTTCATGCATCGGCACATGTGCGCCGGTATCGTCAAAAAGGCTGTGTTTTTGAATGAAATGCTTAAAATGCTCGTTGAACGAGATGTTTTGTTTACCCACGATAACGATGTTTTTGAAATCATTCCAGTTGACAGAATAATCAACAAAATTCTGCCCGACTTCCCAGTCGGCTTTTGTGAGGAACTCTTTACGAATGGTTCCTAAAAGACCGAGGTTATAATGTTCGGTAATTCCCCGGTTGATATGGTCAATCTCTTCACCGACTTCAACATAACCGATGAGTTCCCCTTTATGGTGCCAGGGCATGACTGCTCGTAAGGTAAAGGTGCCAAATTTACCCAATTCCAGGCCATGGGAATATTGACCGGTTTTTTCCGTGTTCAACAGGGTTTTGCGATTAATGATATCGCTGTGGCGGTTTTGTTGGTGTACCCGCAGAAACGTCCGGCGTTCAGGGGTGAAAAAATAAAAGTGGGTAATGTGATGGTTTTCTTTGAGACGCTCGAAAATACCTTGGGTTTGTTGAAAGAGGCGCTCGCGGTCACGCTCTTGAAAGGTTTGTCGCAGGTTATCATTACTCATGATGTCATGTAAGGCGACATGCATCAGTTGGACATCACTGTCAATTCGGTGTTCATATTCAGACTGGACACGTTTTAAGGCATCGTCAAAAGCAAGGGAGAGCTGTTCTTCTTCGCGCAAATAGCTCGACCCAATAAAAAGGCCGATAACAGTAAGCAGGATAAACGTAAAAGGCACGAGGATAACGACTCGCAGGCGTTGTGTGCTGAAAAAGAACATTCAGTCTCCAGTATAACTTCAAGTAGATGGAGCTATGATAGGTGTAAATTTATAGCTTTGAAAGCATGAAGAAGATGGCTGGTTTGCGATATTTTATGGAGTAAAAATTCGCTTTATAAGTGAGTGAACTGGAGGTTTATTTAGAATGAAATAAAAGTGCATTTTAGTGTGTATTGTGTGCTTTTTAGAGCTAGAAATAAAAAAAGAGATGGAGAGGCAAAGAATCGCTTTTTCTGTTGTGCTTTTTTTATATAAAGCTATTGTATTTTCCAGACCCGGAAAAAATGCGGGCAACAAAGAAACGTCCTTCCTGAAAACCATGACCTGAAAGCAAAAAGAAAGGTTGGTTTGTCAGGAATCCCTGTGCTTTGTAGGAGAGGGAAGCATTGGGACACTTATATATAATATTCGAATCGCTGTCGAAATTGGGCCAATTCATGGCCGTAGCCAACACATAAGGGGACGAGTGAATGGCAGAAGAAAATAAAAGCACTGAAGAAAAATTCCGTGAAGGGGCGTTGGAATACCACCGCAATCCAGTACCCGGCAAAATCAGTGTGACTGCAACCAAACCATTGGCAAACCAACGTGATCTGGCGCTTGCCTATTCACCTGGTGTTGCCTTTGCCTGTGAAGAAATTGTTCGCGATGAAAAAGAGGCCGCGAACATGACGGCACGCGGCAATCTTGTTGGGGTTATTTCCAACGGGACGGCGGTATTGGGGCTTGGGGCGATTGGCCCGTTGGCCTCCAAGCCGGTGATGGAAGGTAAGGGCGTTCTTTTCAAGAAGTTTGCCGGGATTGATGTTTTCGATATTGAGATCGAAGAAAAAGATCCGCACAAACTGGTTGATATCATCAAGTCACTAGAACCGACTTTTGGCGGGATCAACCTTGAAGATATCAAGGCACCGGAATGTTTTACGGTTGAGCGTGAGCTTAAGGAAAAATGTAATATTCCGGTTTTTCATGATGATCAGCATGGTACGGCGATCATTGTGGGTGCTGCGGTGAAAAACGCCCTGCGTGTTGTGGGCAAAGATATCAAAAATGTGAAACTGGTTGCCAGTGGGGCCGGGGCGGCGGCGCTGTCCTGTTTAAATGTCCTGAAACATATGGGCCTGCCTGCGGAAAATATCATTGTGACCGATATTGCCGGTGTTGTTTATAAAGGCCGCACCGAAGAGATGGACGAATTCAAGGAAATCTTCGCTGTTGAAACAGACCTGCGCACCCTTGATGAAGCCATTGATGGGGCTGATATTTTCCTCGGCTTGTCCGCACCGCGTGTATTAAAGCCGGAAATGGTCAAGAAAATGGGCGAGCAGCCGATTATCTTTGCCTTGGCAAATCCTGAACCTGAAATCCGCCCGGAACTGGCAAAAGAAGTTCGCCCGGATTGTATTATGGCGACAGGACGTTCGGATTATCCAAACCAGGTGAACAACGTTTTGTGTTTCCCTTATATTTTCCGTGGGGCGCTGGATGTGGGCGCAACCACGATTAATGCGGAAATGAAAATGGCCTGTGTGGAAGCCTTGGCTGAACTTGCCATGGCCGAAGCAGATGAACGTGTCACCAAGGCATATGGCGAAGAAAACCTGCGCTTTGGTCCAGAGTACCTTATTCCCAAACCGTTTGATCCGCGTTTGATTTTGAATGTGACGTTGGCGGTTGCCAAGGCGGCGATGGACAGTGGGGTGGCAACACGCCCGATCCATGATTTCCATGCTTATCGTGAAAAACTGAACCAGTTTGTATATCGTTCTGGCATGACGATGAAGCCTGTGTTTGAACAGGCCAAACGCGCACCGAAGAAAATCGCTTATGCCGAAGGTGAAGACGAGCGTGTGTTGCGTGCAGTCCAAATCGTGGTCGATGATGGGATTGCCCAACCCGTGTTAATTGGTCGTCGTGAATCCATTGAAACGAAAATTCGGGACCTGGGCCTGCGTTTGCAAATTGATAAGGATATTGAAGTTGTGGAAATCATGCGCGATCCGCGTTTCCATAACTATGCCGATTATTATCACCGTTTGATGGGTCGGCGCGGGGTTTCGCCCAAGGCCGCACTTGGGCTTGTGCGATCACGCCCAACCATTGTGGCGGCATTGATGCTGCGCCGGGGGGAAGTTGACGCCATGGTTTGTGGCACAACGGGGCGTTATTTCAAACATTTGCAGGAAGTCACCAACCTGATTGGCAAACGTAAAGGCCAATCTGTTTTGGCGGCAATGAACTTGCTGATCACAGATAACGATACGATTTTCCTGTGTGATACGTATGTGAACTATAACCCATCAGCCGAAGAACTGGCAGAGATTACGTTGCTGGCGGCAGAAGAAGTGCGTCGTTTCGGGATTACGCCGAAGGTTGCACTGGTGTCGCATTCCAACTTTGGCAACCGGGATTCTGAATCTTCCATGAAAATGCGTCGTGTACGTGAGCTTGTTCTGGAATTGGACCCGAATTTGGAAATCGAAGGGGAAATGCATACCGATGCGGCGCTGTCTGAACAGCTTCGTAACAATATCTTCCCAAATTCGCGCTTGCGTGGGTCTGCCAATCTGTTGATCATGCCGAACCTGGATGCGGCCAATATTTCCTTTAACCTGATGAAAATGACAGCAGACGGCTTGCCTGTTGGCCCGATTTTGTTGGGTACGGATAAGCCGGCGCACATCTTGTCGCCATCTGCAACAGTGCGTGCGGTGGTGAACCTGAGTGCGGTTGCGGTTGTGGATGCACAAATTCACGCTGGCGAAGCGGAGTAAAAATGGGTGAGTGAATTGCCTGAACAGCAAGTGGAAGACGAGATCGCTGATGGTCGCCCTCAGGTCGATATTGAGGAAGGCGATGCATTCGGTTTCGGTGGTGAACATGTTAATCAGGTTCGCGACCACTTGCGTTCAGACAATCACGACGCCATTAAAGAACTCTTTGACGACCTTCATTATGCTGATGCAGCCGATGTCGTACAGCAGCTGAAACCTGATGATCGTTCTGCTGTTTTAAAAACAGTGGGTACGGACCTTGAACCTGAAGTCTGGTCTGAACTGGACGAAGATATTCTGGAAGAGGTGGTTGACGAAGTCGGTGCAAATGCCGTTGCACTTGCGATTGTCGAGATGGAAGATGACGATGCCTTGGCCGTTATTGAAGAGCTCGACGAAGAAGACCAAAAAGAAGTTCTGGAAGCACTGCCCCATGGGGAACGTAGTGTTATTCTAGAAGGGCTGTCTTTCCCGGAAGATTCCGCCGGGCGTATGATGCAGCGTGACTTGGTCACTGTCCCCGCCTTTTGGACAGTGGGCGATACGCTGGATTATTTGCGCAGTGATGTGGACTTGCCGGAAGATTTCTATGAAATTTTTATTGTTGATCCCAAGCAACAGCCATTAGGCACAATCCCGCTAAGCCAGCTGTTGCGTAACAAGCGTCCCGTGCGTGTGGATGGCTTAATGGAAGAACAGTTGACCACCATCCCGGTGGAAACCGATCAGGAAGAAGTTGCTTTTATCTTTAGGGATCGTGACCTCGTTTCCGCCCCGGTTGTGGATGGGGATTCCCGCCTGCTTGGGGTTATTCATGTGGATGACGTTGTTGACGTTATTGATGAAGAACACGAAGAAGATATCATGCGCATGGGCGGCGTGACGCAAGATGAGTTTTATAGCTCTGCTCTGGATGCGGCAAAATCACGGGTCTGGTGGCTGGTGGTTAATTTGGGAACGGCGATTTTAGCCTCCCTTGTCATTGGCATGTTTAGTTCAACGATTGAGCAGTTGGTGGCTTTGGCTGTGTTGATGCCGATTGTGGCTTCCATGGGCGGCAATGCGGGGACGCAAACCTTGACGATTGCTGTGCGTGCCATTGCCATGAAGGAATTGACGCCAGCCAATGCCCTTCGGGTTGTGGGGAAAGAAGTCGCCGTTGGCGGGGTGAACGGGGTGATCTTTGCCCTGCTGGTTGGCCTATGTACCTGGCTGTGGTTTGGCGATACGGCGTTGGCTGGGGTGATTGCTGCGGCCATGGTGGTCAATATGATTGTGGCGGGCTTGGCCGGGGCTTTGATCCCGGTGGCACTGGATCGTTTTGGGGCAGACCCGGCGGTATCTTCTTCTGTCTTTTTGACAACGGTGACAGATGTGGTCGGTTTTTTTGCTTTTCTTGGACTGGCAGCAGGTTTCCTGTTATAGCTCTGACGAATTGACGTTGGGGAAAGAAAGTTCTTTACGTTTACGTAAAGGTAAAATAATATCGCTTTTGTTATGACTGAAGAAAAATCAAAAACATACAGTATCACGGAATTATCGAAGGAATTCGATGTTACCACCCGTACCATCCGTTTTTACGAAGACAAGGGGTTGATCTCTCCTGAGCGTGAAGGCCAGCGTCGGATTTATTCGCCACGTGATCGCGTGCGTCTGCGTTTGATTATGCGGGGAAAACGGATTGGCTTTGCCTTGTCTGAAATTCAGGAATTGATTGATCTCTATGATACGGACCGTTCTGAGGTGACACAGCTTGAAGTGCTGATTGACCGTATTCAGGGACGCCGAGATGCATTGGTCAGTCAGCAGCATGATATCAACACAATGTTGGAAGAACTAAGTGATCTTGAAAATAAGTGTGTTCAAAGACTGAAGTCCAAAAAAGTCTGAAAACTTATTTCTAGAGCGTGTCGCGTATAGGTAATGATGTTCAGATTAAATGTAGTTTATAAGTTGACGTTTACGTAAACGTAAATATAATAGCCTCGTCATTTAAAATCACGAGGTGCATCATGACCCAAACTCAAAAGACAATCCTGACACATCGCAGTACGGTGCAGCAGTGGGAATGTGACCATATGGGGCATTTAAATGTCCGTAACTATATGGCTAAATTTGATGATGCAGCCTGGAGCTTTCTTGCGGTTTTAGGCATTAATAAAGCGTATTTTACCGAACGCCAGGGCGGCGTGGCAGCTGTGGACCACCATGTAACCTATAAGAAAGAACTTTTGCCCGGTGATTGTGTTGAGGTTTATTCAGAATTGGTGATGCTGGCAGGCAAGAAATTTAAAATTCACCATCAAATGCGCAATGCGGTCACCGGGGATGCCATAGCTGACTGTGAACTTTTCGGGGTGCATATGGATCAAAAAGCCCGACGCGCCTGTGATTTTCCTGAAGATATTCTGCAAACAGCACAAGCCTATTTGCCTGTTGCTGATGATGTTGCCGCGCAATGAGGAGAAAGAATAATGAACTTTCAGCCGCGTTCGCAAAACTATATTGAAATTGTGCAGGCTGCGTTTGAACGACAAGGCTTTATGAAACATCTTGGGACTGAGCTGGTTGATGTCCGTCCCGGTTTTTGTGAATTACATATCCCGTTTAAGGAAGAATTGGACCAGCATCATGGTTATTTTCATGGTGGAGTGATTGGCTCACTGGCTGATGTGTCTGGTGGTTTTGCGGGCTATACATTGGTGGAAGAAGGTCAGGCTATGCTGACGGTGGAATATAAGCTCAATATTATTTCACCGGGGGCTGGGGATTATTTGAAAGGGGTGGGCCGTGTTGTTAAATCCGGTCGTACCCTGACTGTCACCCATATTGATGTCTATGGGGTGAAAGATGGGATCGAAACCCAATGTGCCACCGCAATCCAGACTTTGATGGCGGTATCGGCTTAAATTTCAAAACAATTAAATTAACGCTTGCTTATATGATCTTCTCTTTTTTATATTAGTTAAAACTAATTATTTTGGAGAAGAAAATGCTCTGTTGGAAAAAAGGTGGCCTGTTGCTTGGCTTCGTTTTTTTAATGGCGGTCGTATTGGTTAAGCCCATTGGGGTTTCAACCCAGTTTGTCATTTTTGATGGTATCTTGTGGGATGCTGTTGATAATTCTGTCGTGGTGGAATCTACAGAAAGCAAAAGTGGCTATGCCAGTGAAAACGCGTATTTGAATAAAAGTGGTGGCAAATATGCCAAGAATGTATCCAACCCGGTGAATTACAGCTTTATTTTCGTCGTTGCCATGATTGTGGGGGCGGGACTGTCTGCTTTTTTACGAGGTGGTGTAAAAACAGAAGAAAAATGCATGCCTGATGTATGGCGGGCCAATTTCGGGGATGACCCGATGAAACGTTATGTCATGGCCTTTGTTGCGGGCTTTCTCGTTCTTTATGGTGCGCGTTTGGCGGGGGGATGCACCAGCGGCCATATGATGAGCGGCATGATGCAAACCGCAGTGTCTGGTTATATTTTTGCCCTTGGGGCTTTTGCAGCAGGAATCCCACTTGCCATTATGATGTTTAAAAAGCAGGAGCGTAGCTGATGGAAAAGATTATTCTTGCGATTGTGATCGGCGGGGCGTTTGGTTTTGTACTGGACCGCATTGGGGCAACCAACCCAAATAACATCATTCATATGCTGCGTTTGAGCAAGCTACACTTGATGAAGACAATCTTGCTTGGCATTGGGTTTTCATCTGTGTTGATGTTTGGTGGCTTGATGGTGGGGCTTATTGATGTTGCCCATATGTCTGTTAAGACAGCTTATATAGGCGTATTTGTTGGCGGTATTTTGCTTGGTCTTGGGTTTGCGGCAGCTGGTTATTGTCCTGGGACTGGCTTGGCAGCTATGGCAACGGGGCGCAAAGATGCGATCTTCTTTGTGCTGGGTGGTCTTGTGGGGGCTGGGGCCTATATGGCGACCTATTCCCAGATTAAGGCGACAGGTCTTCTTGATAAGGTATTGGGCGGGAAAGTGACGCTTGGTGCTGTTGATGGATCTAAATATGGCAGCCTGTTTGAAGCGATGCCCGGTGAAATGATTGGTATTGCACTGGGGGTTGTCTTCATGGTGATTGCTTTTGTTCTGCCTAATAGTTTCAGAAAAGAAGCTTAGATTCCTGCTTTATAGAGAACAGCGGGGGCAGTTTAATCTGGTTTGACCGGATGAGGGTAATTTAAAAAATGCGATGTTTCCTAGGGTTTAGGGGCATCGCATTTTTTTATAATTTATAAGTTGACGTTTACGTAAACGTTAAATACGCTTTAGGGAGAATTTAAAACAGGTCAATTTAACCTTTTTGGGAAATGGAAAAGAGATATGAGTTTCGTTGAATATCCGTCTTTGAACTTTAACCTTGGTGAAACAGCGGACATGATCCGCGATACCGTGAGTGCCTTTGCACAGGAAGAAATCGCACCGATTGCGGAAAAAACGGATGTTGAAAACGCTTTTCCGAACCATTTATGGAAACGTTTTGGTGAACTGGGTTTGCTCGGCATTACGGTTGAAGAAGAATATGGCGGCTCTGGTCTTGGCTATCTGGAACATATCATCGCCATGGAAGAAATCAGCCGTGCATCTGCTTCCATCGCCCTGTCTTATGGGGCGCATTCCAACCTGTGTGTGAACCAAATTCGCCGCAATGGTAATGACGAGCAGAAACAGAAATATCTGCCGAAACTGATCTCTGGTGATCATATCGGCGCACTTGCCATGTCTGAGCCGGGTTCTGGTTCTGACGTTGTGTCCATGCGTTTGAAGGCAGAGAAAAAGGGTGATCGCTATATCCTGAACGGTAATAAAATGTGGATCACCAATGGCCCAGATGCAGACACTTTGGTGGTCTATGCCAAAACGGATCTGGATGCTGGCCCGAAAGGCATCACGGCTTTCATCATTGAAAAAGGTTTTAAAGGTTTCTCAACGGCACAAAAACTCGACAAGCTCGGCATGCGTGGGTCCAACACCTGTGAGCTGGTCTTTGAAGACTGCGAAGTGCCGGAAGAAAATATCCTTGGTGAATTGAACAAAGGTGTTCGCGTTCTCATGTCCGGTCTGGACTATGAACGTGCGGTTCTCGCTGGTGGGCCGACTGGTATTATGATGGCGTGCATGGACGTCGTGGTCCCCTATATCCATGAGCGCAAACAGTTCGGTCAGTCCATCGGTGAATTCCAGCTTATTCAAGGTAAAGTCGCTGATATGTATTCCACCATGAATGCATGTCGTGCTTATGTCTATGCGGTTGGTGGGGCGTGTTCTCGCGGGGAAACAACCCGTAAAGATGCTGCTGGCGTGATCCTTTATTCTGCGGAAAAAGCCACACAAATGGCACTGGATGCTATTCAAATCCTTGGTGGTAATGGCTACATTAATGAATATCCGACAGGTCGTCTGCTGCGTGATGCCAAGCTTTATGAGATTGGCGCAGGTACATCTGAAATTCGCCGCATGCTGATCGGGCGTGAGCTGTTCAACGAGACGAAGTAAAAGCGATAAAGAGGTTACATTTATTATGTCAAACAATGATCCTATCGTAATTGTCGGTTCTGCACGCACACCTATGGGCGGCATGCAGGGTGATTTCTCTGGTCTGACAGCCTCACAGCTTGGTGGGGAAGCCATCAAGGCAGCTGTAGAACGTTCTGGCCTTAAGGCTGAGGATGTGGGTGAAGTGATTTTCGGTAACGTGTTGGGCGCAGGCCAAGGTCAGGCCCCAGCACGCCAAGCTGCCCTTGGTGGCGGTCTGGAACTGAAAACAGGTTGTACGACCATTAATAAAATGTGTGGGTCCGGTATGAAAGCGACCATGCTGGCCCATGACCTGATCAAGGCGGGCATTAATGATGTGATGGTTTCCGGTGGTATGGAGAGCATGACCAATGCGCCTTACTTGTTGGAAAAAGCGCGTGGCGGTATGCGTCTGGGCCATGGTGAGGTCAAAGACCATATGTTCCTGGATGGTCTGGAAGATGCCTATGATAAAGGACGTCTGATGGGTACCTTTGCCGAAGAATGTGCACAGTCTTATCAGTTCACCCGTGAAGAGCAGGATAATTTTGCCATCCGTTCACTCTCTCGTGCCAATGCTGCTATTGAAGATGGCACGTTCAAAAGCGAGATCACGCCGGTAACGTTGAAAACACGCAAGGGCGAAACGGTTATTGATACGGATGAGCAGCCGGGCAATGCACGCCCAGATAAAATCCCGTCCCTGCGTCCGGCCTTTGCCAAAGATGGCACGGTGACAGCAGCGAACTCTTCTTCTATTTCCGATGGGGCAGCAGCGCTTGTTCTTATGCGTGAAAGCGAAGCGGAAAAGCGTGGCCTGAAACCACTGGCACGTATCATGGGCCATACGACCTATGCGCAAGAGCCAAACCTGTTCACCACAGCCCCTGTGTTCGCCATGAAAGAGCTGCTCGACCAAGTAGGGTGGACAAAGGACGATGTGGACCTGTGGGAAATCAACGAAGCCTTTGCAGTTGTGACCATGGCGGCCATGCGTGATCTGGAACTGGATGCAGATAAGGTCAATGTCCATGGTGGGGCCTGTGCATTGGGTCATCCGATTGGGGCAAGTGGTGCGCGTATCATCGTGACATTGCTTAACGCGCTTGAAAAATACGGCAAGAAAAACGGTGTGGCTTCGCTCTGCATCGGAGGTGGTGAAGCAACCGCCATGGCCTTTGAACGTGTCGAATAATCGTCAGTCCTGATAATTGAAAAATAGAGTCAACAAAATGATTCTGAATGAAGAGCAAATCCTAATTCGTGACATGGTGCGTAATTTCGCCCGTGATCGCATCACCCCAAACGCTCGTGAGTGGGAGGCCAATGAGGCCTTCCCCAAAGAGATTTTTGCCGAGATGGCAGAGCTTGGTTTGATGGGGATGGTTGCCCCGGCTGAGTATGGCGGGTCCGAGATTGGTTATGTCGGTCTTGCACTGGCACTTGAAGAAATTGCTGCTGGAGATGGTGGTTTAAGTACGGTGCTTTCTGTCCATAATTCAGTGGGTTATGGGCCAATCTTAAAGTTTGGAACGAGCGCGCAAAAAGACAAGTTTCTGGCCCCAATGGCGGCTGGTGACAAACTTGGATGTTTTGCTTTAACTGAGCCTCATACCGGTTCAGATGCCTCTGCATTGAAGTGTCGTGCCAAGCGTGATGGGGATGAGTATATCCTGAACGGCACCAAGCAATTTATCACGTCCGGGAAAATTGGCGATACGCTCATCGCGTTTGCCGTAACTGATCCGGATAAAGGTGCCAAGGGCATTTCTGCCTTCATCGTGCCGACAGATACACCCGGTTATATCGTCTCTAGCCTCGAACATAAGATGGGGCAAAAGGCATCTGACACGGCACAGATCGTGTTTGAAGATATGCGTATCCCGGCAGCCAATTTGTTGGGTGAAGAAGGTATGGGTTACAAGATTGCCCTGTCCGGCCTGGAAAGTGGTCGCATCGGTATTGCGTCCCAATGTGTCGGTATGGCACGTGGGGCACTGGATGCGGCTGTTGAATATGCCAAAGAACGTGAAGCTTTTGGCAAACCGATCTGCGAACATCAGGCGATTGCCTTTAAATTAGCCGATATGGCGACCCAAGTGCATGCTGCACGCCAAATGGTGATGCATGCTGCGAGCTTGAAAGATGCAGATCAGCCCTGTTTGGCCGAGGCTTCCATGGCGAAAGTCTTTGCTTCTGAGATGGCGGAAAAAGTCTGTTCTGATGCCATTCAGGTTTTTGGTGGCTATGGCTATTCATCGGAATTCCCGGTGGAAAAATACTATCGTGATGTTCGAATTTGCCAAATTTATGAAGGCACAAGTGAGGTACAGAAAATTGTTATCTCCCGTGCGGTTCTAAACGGTTAATTTGACCATCTACTAGGTCTGTAACTATTTGTGAAGTAAGGGAAAAAGATTTAACATTTCTTTACTTCATAAAACGCTTTTCAGGGTGTTAACTGGAAAGAAAATGCCGTTTCTACAGGTGTAGTTGGGAGAAAACGCATGGCAAATCCAATTGAATTCTATTTCGAATTTGGTAGCCCCTATGGCTATTTTTCTGCCCAGGAAATTGACGCGATTGGGCAGGAATTTGGTCGTGAGGTGGTCTGGAAACCTTTCATGCTCGGCTCGGCTTTTAAAGCCACGCAATCCATGCCGCTGATGAATGTACCGCTGAAAGGTCCCTATTGTGTGCATGACTGGGAACGTATGAGTGCCTATACGGGCACCGCGTGGAAACTGCCTGAAAAATTCCCGGCAGCCATTCTGGCGGCACCGCGTGGGTTTTACTGGTTGAAAGATCAAGGTCAGGACGAGCTGGCCGTGACTTTTGCCAAGGCTGCTTACAAAGCCTATTTTGCCGAAGGTCGCCCCTTGTGGGAGTTGGAGGCGACAGCAGATATCGCTGCAGAATGTGGCATTGAGAGAGATGAGTTCTTACAGGCGGTACAAACGCCTGAAGTTAAAGCGAGATTAATTGAAGAAGGCCAGAAAGCTATTGAGTCTGGTGTGTTCGGTTCCCCCTTCATCCGTGTAGACGGTGAAGACTTCTGGGGATGGGACCGCTTGGCTATGGTTCGTGACTGGCTCAAAAATGGGAAGTGGGGATAATTAATGTCTGTCCTTAAAAGTTCAATCAACACCCGGTCTGATGATTTCAAGACCAATGCCGAGGCCATGCAAAAGCAGGTCGACGAGCTTAAAGATGTCATCAAAACGGTAAAACAAGGCGGTGGTACGACAGCGAATGAGCGTCATATTCGCCGTGGTAAATTACTGGTACGTGAACGTATCCGTCGTCTGCTGGATGTGGGGTCACCGTTTCTGGAACTCTCACAGCTGGCTGGCTGGGAAATGTACCCAGAAGATGGTACCATTGCCGCAGGCGGGATCATCACCGGGATTGGCCGTATTGAAGGTCAGGAATGTATGGTGGTTGCCAACGATCCGACCGTAAAGGGGGGCTCTTATTATCCCATCACGGTGAAAAAGCACTTACGTGCGCAAGAGATTGCCAAGAAAAACAATCTACCTTGTGTGTATCTGGTTGAATCCGGTGGGGCAAACCTGCCGCGCCAAGATGAAGTTTTCCCAGACCGTGACCATTTTGGTCGCATCTTTTATAACCAAGCGACAATGTCGGGTCAGAATATTCCGCAGGTCGCGGTGGTTCATGGGTCTTGTACGGCAGGTGGGGCTTATGTACCGGCCATGTCTGATGAGAGCATCATTGTTAAAGAACAGGGCACCATCTTCCTCGGTGGCCCACCGCTGGTAAAAGCAGCCACGGGTGAAGTGGTTTCTGCCGAAGACCTTGGTGGGGCAGATGTTCACTGTAAAACATCTGGCGTGGCTGATCACTACGCCCAAGATGATGGTCATGCGTTGGCCTTGGCGCGTCAGGTGGTGCGTAACCTCAACCGTGTGAAGAACCCGAATTTGGATATCCGCGAACCTGTTGATCCCCTTTATCCCGCAGAAGAACTCTATGGCATCATTCCGGCTGACCCGAAAAAGCCGTTTGATGTACGCGAAGTCATTGCCCGTATTGTGGATGGGTCACGCTTTGATGAATTTAAGGCGCTGTACGGCACAACATTGGTGACAGGTTTTGCCCACCTTTATGGCTATCCAGTTGGGATTGTAGCGAACAACGGTATTTTGTTCTCAGAATCTGCGCAAAAAGGCGCTCACTTTATTGAGCTTTGCGCCCAACGTGGCATTCCGCTGCTCTATTTGCAAAATATCACGGGCTTTATGGTTGGTCGTAAGTATGAAGCCGAAGGCATCGCCAAACATGGTGCCAAGATGGTAACGGCAACGGCTTGTGCCAACGTTCCGAAAATCACCTGTGTAATTGCGGGTTCCTTCGGCGCGGGTAACTACGCCATGTGTGGTCGTGGTTATGATCCAAACTTCATGTTCATGTGGCCGAACTCCCGTATCTCTGTGATGGGTGGGGAACAAGCTGCGGGCGTACTTGCCACCATCAAACGTGATGGGATGGAACGCAAAGGTGAAGAGTGGTCTGCCGAAGAAGAAGCCGCCTTTAAGCAGCCTATTTTGGAAAAATACGAAGAAGAAGGTCACCCGTTCTATGCCTCTGCCCGTTTGTGGGATGACGGTATTTTTGATCCGGTCAATACACGCATGATGCTGGGCCTCAGCCTGTCAGCGTCCCTTAATAAACAGATTGAGCCGACAAACTTCGGCGTCTTCCGTATGTAAGGGGCGATCATGACGGATACTTCAAAAATTGAGATTGATGCGCGCGGTGTGGCAACTTTGACCATGACCCGTGGCGACATGCACAATGCCTTTGATGATGCGATGATCGCAGATTTAACGGCCAAGCTTAAAGAGCTGGAAGCTAACGAAGCGGTGCGTGTGGTTGTGCTGGCGGCAGAAGGCAAAAGCTTCAGTGCAGGTGCAGACCTGAACTGGATGAAGCGTATGGCTGGTTATTCTTATGAAGAAAATGTTGAGGATGCCATGGGCTTGGGCGGTTTGCTGGAAACGCTGAATTTCCTGAAAAAACCGACCATTGCGAAAGTTCAGGGCGCTGCCTTTGGCGGCGGTGTCGGTTTGGTCGCGGCCTGTGATATGGCGGTGGGGACAGAAAAAGCCAGCTTCTGCCTGTCAGAAGTCAAGCTTGGCCTGATCCCGGCGGTGATTTCACCCTATGTGGTGAACGCCATGGGGCAACGTGCCAGTCGTCGCTACATGCTGACAGCAGAACGGTTTAAGGCCGATGAAGCCTTGCGTTTTGGCTTGCTGCATGAGGTCGTCGGCGTTGATGAGCTGGACGGTGCGGTTGAAAGCCTGATCGAAGCCATGATGGGCAATGGCCCGGCCTCAGTTGCGGCCTGTAAAGACCTGATCTTTGCTGTTTATAACCGTCCGGTCGATGAGACAGTGATTAAAGATACGGCCAAGCGCATTGCCACACAGCGTGCGAGTGTTGAAGGAAAAGAGGGCCTGGGTGCCTTCCTTGAAAAAAGAAAACCTGCTTGGGTGGGGGAATAAGAATGTTTACGAAAATCCTGATTGCCAACCGTGGTGAGATTGCTTGCCGTGTGATTAAAACTGCGCGCCGTATGGGTGTGAAAACGGTGGCTGTATATTCAGATGCCGATGCCGGGGCCATGCATGTGGCCATGGCGGATGAGGCTTATCATATTGGGGGCGCGGCTGCGGCTGAAAGTTACCTCTGTTACGACAAGATCATTGAAGTCTGCAAACAGTCTGGGGCGCAAGCCGTCCATCCAGGCTATGGCTTCCTGTCTGAAAACGCGGCCTTCTGCCGTGCCCTGGCTGAAAATGACATTACCTTTATTGGTCCGCCAGTTGGCGCAATTGAGGCTATGGGGTCCAAATCCGAAGCCAAAAAGATCATGGAAAAAGCCGATGTGCCATTGGTACCGGGCTATCACGGGGATGAACAGTCTATCGAGTTCATGAAGAATGAAGCCGATAAAATGGGCTATCCGGTGATCTTGAAAGCTGCTGCTGGTGGTGGCGGTAAGGGCATGCGCATTGTCTGGAAAGCCGAAGAGATTGAAGATGCTTATGAAGCAGCCAAGCGCGAAGCAATCAAGGGCTTTGGCGATGACCATATGCTGGTTGAAAAATATCTGACCAAGCCACGCCACGTGGAAATTCAGGTCTTTGCCGATCAACATGACAATGTGGTTTACCTGTTTGAACGCGATTGTTCCGTTCAGCGCCGCCACCAAAAAGTCTTTGAAGAAGCGCCTGCCCCCCTGATGCAGAACGACCTGCGTGCCCGTATGGGGAAAGCAGCCTGTAATGCCGCGCGTGCCATTGGCTATGAAGGCGCAGGCACGGTTGAATTCCTGTTGGATGAAGACGGGTCTTTCTATTTCATGGAAATGAACACCCGCTTGCAGGTGGAACACCCGGTGACAGAAATGATCACGGGCGAAGATCTGGTGGAATGGCAACTGCGTGTGGCTGCGGGTCAAACCTTGCCACAAAAACAGGATGACCTGTCCATCAGCGGTCATGCCATTGAAGTGCGTGTTTATGCCGAAGACCCGGATAATGATTTCTTGCCGGCAACAGGGACATTGACCCACCTGCGTCCACCGCAAGAAAGCGCCCATGTTCGTGTGGATACAGGTGTGCGCGAAGGTGATGAAGTCTCCATTCATTATGATCCGATGATTTCAAAACTGATCGTTTGGGCTGATACACGTGAGGGCGCTTTGCGTCACCTGCGCAAAGCCTTGAACGAATATCAGGTGGTCGGTCTGACAACCAATATTGAGTTCCTTGCCACACTGGCGGCCCATCCGGCTTTTGTGAATTTTGATGTGGATACGGGCTTTATTGCCAAACATGAAAATGACCTCTTCCCTAAACGTGAACATATCACCGATGATGCTTTGGCATTGGCCTGTCTGGATGTGTTTATCACCCGTGATGAAGAAGCACAGGCACAGGCCGATTGGTCCGGTGACCCGTTCAGCCCATGGCATTCCACAAGTGGTTTCCGCATGAATGATGATAACCATCATGAACTCTATTTCGTGGAAGGCGATGATATCATTACAGTGACATGCCACTACCGTGATGAAGGTTATGTGATGGAACTGCCCGGTGGTGATGTTCTGGTGCGTGGTGAGCGTGATGACAATGGCGATCTGGCCGCTGACCTCGGCGGGCGTCGCATGAAGGCAACTGTGGTGCGCCATGGGGATAATCTGGAAATCCTTGTTCATGGTCGTGCCCATGCGCTCAAACTGTTTGACCCGCTGGCCGCAGCCGAAGGTCAGGATGAGGTTTCCGGTTCCTTGACATCACCCATGCCGGGTAAGGTTGTTTCTGTTTTGGTGGAAAAAGATCAGGAAGTAAAAGAAGGCGATAGCCTGATGATCCTGGAAGCCATGAAAATGGAACATACGATCTTTGCCCCCATGGACGGTGTGGTGGCTGATATCTTCTTCAATGCTGGTGACCAGCTGGAAGAAGGTGTAGAGTTGCTGAAACTTCAGGGTGAATAAGACGATAAAGTGGCCCTCGCAAAATGCGGGGGCCTTTATCCAACAGATTTTCGTATTGGCGAAGATGACGAAAGAATAAAGAAAATGCCTTTTCCAAAAAAAGTAAAAATCGTCGAAGTCGGCCCCCGTGACGGGTTGCAAAATGAAAAGCAATTGGTCTCTGTCGATACCAAGGTTGAACTGGTTGATCGTTTGACCCAAGCGGGGCTGAGTGCCGTTGAAGCCGGAAGCTTTGTATCGCCCAAATGGGTGCCGCAAATGGCCGATAGTGACAAGGTGCTGGCACAAGTCAAAAAGGCCGATGGCGTGTCTTTCCCGGTTCTGACCCCCAATATGAAAGGGTTTGAGGCCGCGATGGAAGCTGGCGCTAAGGAAGTCGCGATTTTTGCCGCAGCCTCAGAAGGGTTTTCCCAAAAGAATATCAACTGTTCAATTGCAGAAAGTATTGAACGGTTTGAACCGATTATGGCGGCAGCAAAGGAACAGGATATCGCGGTGCGCGGTTATGTTTCCTGCGTGGTTGGCTGTCCTTATGATGGGGCGATTGCACCAGAAAAAGTTGCTGAAGTTTCTACGCGCCTTTATGACATGGGCTGTTATGAGATTTCATTGGGCGACACCATTGGGGTGGGGACCCCGGCCAAGGTTGCTGAAATGATTGCTGCGGTGTCGCAAACCGTGCCGATTGGCAAGCTGGCAGGTCACTTCCATGATACCTACGGTCAGGCCCTTGCCAATATCTATGCGGCACTGGAATTGGGTATTCATGTGTTTGATTCGTCTGTGGCGGGGCTGGGCGGCTGTCCTTATGCCAAGGGGGCCTCGGGCAATGTGGCAACAGAAGATGTTGTCTTCATGCTGAATGGATTGGGTATTGAAACTGGCGTGGATTTGGCTACATTGTGCGAGGCAGGTCGCTATATCAGCCAGTCGCTGGGCCGTGTTCCTGCCTCAAAAGTATCTTTGGCGTTGAGCGCACAATAAACGGACTTCATGTGCGCGTCTGATGAGGGGAGCGCACATGAACAAGTCTATCCTGACCAACCTGATTGCCTTTGGCGTTTGTGTTATTGGTTATACCATGCCTGAAAATGGCGAAATGATTTTCACGGTTGGCTTGTTTGCCTTGTCCGGCAGTCTAACCAACTGGTTGGCGATCCATATGCTGTTTGAAAAGGTACCTTTGCTTTATGGTTCTGGTGTGATCCCCAACCGTTTTGATGAATTCAAGGCGGGGATTAAAAAACTCATCATCGAAGAATTCTTCTCACACGAACATATCGAACGTTTCTTTGAACAGAACAGTTCTGGGATCAGCAGCTCTATCGTTGAAAAAGTGGATTATGACCGCGTATTTAATGGGCTGACCGATGCGATTGCTTCATCGAGTCTGGGCGGAATGCTCTCCCTTGTTGGTGGGATTAAAGCGCTGGAACCGCTGCGTGATCCGGTGAATAAAAAGCTGGAAGAAATCGTCACCGAACTCGCCAGTGGTGAAATGGGCGATGGCATGAGCCAGGACCTGACGACCACTCTGGTCAATAAGGTGGAAACCATTATTGATAATCGCTTGGATGACCTGACCCCGCAAAATGTGAAAGATATTGTTCAAGATATGATCCGCCAGCACCTTGGTTGGCTGGTTGTTTGGGGTGGTGTTTTTGGTGGGGCCATTGGTCTGTTGGTGGGGCTGGTATGACGGTTCACATTCGCAAATTGGCTGCCCGTGTTGAAGATATTGAAGAGCTGGAATCCATTCAGGCACGCAAGCTGCAAGATTATGGCCGTCTCTTTACCTATACCCGTAATACGCCAAAACGGCAGGAGGAACTACTGGATGGTGGGTCGCTTTACTGGGTGATTAAGGGGCAGTTTCGTGTACGCCAAGAAATCATCGGCTTTGAAACCGATATGGATGAGGAAGGGCGTAAGTATTGCTTGATCACGCTTAAGCCCGAATTGATCCGCACGGAACTAAAAGCACAAAAAGCCTTTCAGGGCTGGCGCTATTTTCAGGACAGTGATGTACCAAAAGATTTGGATGGGACTGCTCAAGTGGGCGAAGACTTACCAGAAGATATGCAGGCTGAACTGCGCGATTTGGGCCTGTTGTAGGTTATTTCTGATATTTATCCTGAACAGAATGGATGATTTCATCGGCAAAGGGTGCTGCGGCCTTAACAGATTTAAAGGTTGCCGAAATCGCTGCTGAGAGTTCAGGCAGCAGTTCCAAGTCTTTCTGCTTGGGCAGGGTACCGCTTTTCCATAGGGATTCTGCCACGGTTTCCAATGTGGCAACAAGACCGGACAGGTGATTGAAATCACTGTCTTCAAGGCGGTGTGCAATATCTTTGGACACATCCACCAGCCGGGCACACTGGGTCATGCTTTCTTTATTGAACTGTTTGGCCTGATAGGCGGGGACAATGCGGTCAACCAGATAGGCAATCTGATAAGCTTGGCGTTCAATTTTTTGCGAATTGATATTCCAGAAAGCGTTTTCTACATCTTCACGAAATTTGCGTTCGTTAAAGATACCCGTGGCTTTATCTTTCAGGCTGTTGGGAACATCAATAGCGTCAATTTTCTGAGTGCCCGGACGATGCCCTGTGCGACGATCCGGGCCGATATAGTCAGTCGTCACCACAAAAGGTTTGCGCTTTTCTACGAGATACTGCACCCGATCAAGTACTTTTTGAGCGACAATCGGCTTGATTTGTAGATCGTCCACTCCAGCCCGTGATGCCCGGCTGACCACATCCTGTGTGGGTTCATCAATAAATAAAATGATGGAGGCAAAGGGATTAAAGCCACATTTTTTGTGGCGCAGTTCAACAATTGTCTCACAGACATCACCGCCGGGCAGGTCAACATCACATAAAATCAGGTCAGGAGACTTGATTTTAACTTCATCAACCAGTTGTTCGTGCGTGCCCACATCCTTGATATCGCGAAAACCGGACTGATGCAGCATCCCTTTGAGCCCGGCGCGCAATTGCAGGTTCTGGTCTGCGATTAGAATATCGACGTCATCATATGAGTATTTTTTCATTCTCTTAAGCTACTGTGATCCTAACCTTTTGAAAAGAGGATTTTATCAAAGAGGGGTTGAGGCAAACGTTTGACCAACTGACTGAGCAGAAACACAACGATAAAGGCAAACAGGAAGCGGGCAATTAAGATACCGCTCAGGTCCGCACCCAGGGCAAAGATCAGCAAGGTATCTTCCAAGGCACTGTGGAATAAACACATGAAGCTTAAGGAAAGGAAAATATCCTGTTTTGACATGTTGCCCTCTTTGGCTTCGCGCAGGATTAAGGCCCCGCCATATCCCAGACCCAGCACAACACCGATAAGTGTGACCGGAATAGCGTGATTGGAGATGCCGAGAAGGCTAAGCAGGGGGGAGAGTACTTTGGAAATCAAGTCATTGATTTTTAAATCTTCAAAGGCTTTTAAGACAATGACAAGGGCAAGGATAATCCAGAAAATAGTGAAGAGGGAGATTGCGCTGTCAATAGCCCATTCCTGCCATGTCGCATTTGCTTCGGTAGCTGGGAGCCAATCAATATGGGCAGGCTCGCTCAGCATGTTGAAAGAGCTGTAAAAGACATTCAGGATCGCGCCTAATGCCATAGCCCCTGCGACACGCAAAGCCGTTGTTGCGGTGAAGCTTGGCCCGGCTTTTTGCACGATGCGTTGTTCAATCGGCAGGCTGTGGGCAATCAGGATCATGGTGCCCAGTACGGTGACTTGGGCGATGGTCATGGGGGCTTCGGGCAGCAGGGTGACAAGGGCCACCATGGCGGCATAGATATTGACCAGCATGGCGGTTGTCCAGATGATCCCGGCTTCTGGTGGCAGGCCAACGAGGTCCATGAAGGGGGTGAAGATTTGGGCGATAACTTCAATCATGCCAAATTCCACGCCAAGGCGAACAAGGATCATAATCGGGACCATGACTTTGAGAAGTTCCCAGTAAAGGGTAACACTGTCGCAAACAGGCTTTTTAAACCAGTTGATAATCGGGAGCATGATCTGTGGTCCTCATTCCAATTGAAGATGAAGGGACCATAAATGAAAGTGCAAAGAATTTGTGGTCAAATATTGTTGGTTTGTGCAATATTATTGCATGGATAAGATTGATCAGAACATTCTCGGCTGCCTTCAACAAGATGCAGACATTACAAATGCAGCTTTGGCAGAAAAGGTAAACCTGTCCCCCAGCAGCTGTTTGCGCCGGGTTCAGCGTTTGAAAAAAGATGGGGTCATTCAGAAAACGGTTGCCATTATTGATGACAAAATATTGGGCAAAAATCTGAAAGCAATTGTCGAGGTTGATCTGGATCGCCATGGCGCACAAGCTCAGGCCGCTTTTCGTGACTCTATTAAAAAAGAAAGTGCCGTGGTTCAAGCCTATAGCATTACAGGGGAAAGTGATGTGCTGTTGGTGATGCATTTGGCGGACATGGAAGAATATCAGCAGGTCTGTGACAAGCTGTTTAACCATGATCCGAATGTCATGCGGTTTCGCACCTCTTTTGCAATGGAGGTGCTTAAGTAACTTTTATTCAGCGTGACCACACACGCCATAAATCGCCAGATTATAGAGGAAATCATTCAGGCGATCCTGATCGTCAAAAAAACGCAGGCCACAACTTTGCCCGCTGGACCAGATGACGGTTGCGTCCAGTTCATTCAGGAAGGGCAGGTCAATTTGTACTTCACTATCTTTATCCAAAGTGGAGGCTGCAAGAGTGATCTTTGCGCCCCCTTTAGAAATATCCAGAACTTGCGCAGGGTGAGAGGTATTCTCACACAAAAGGTTTGCCATCACATTGATCGCATGCCTTTTACTTTGGCGGTGGTCCATATTAATGGTGTGTCCCATATGCTCCTCCTGCTCTCTGTATTTAATTTACATAAAATTTAAACTAAATTAAGAAAAACAGCAACGCTAAATTCCCTTCTGGTTGATGTGTTTTCTGATTTATTCAGCCGCTTGAGCCTCAAAAGGGCCTTTAAAACGTTCTTCTGCCATGTGGTCTGCAATGATTGAGGGCGGGAGGTTCTGCTTGTCTGAGCGTTGGAAGATCTCAAGTAAGGTGTCGTAGATTTTACTGATTTTGGCTTTTACAATCTCAACATCATAGTCTTCTGTTTCGTGGGCAACATTAATCAGGCCCCCGGCATTAATCACATAGTCAGGGGCATAGAGAACCCCCATTTCCTTTAAGGCTTCCCCGTGATGATCCTGAGCCAGCTGGTTATTGGCAGCCCCGGCAATGATGGTGGTTTTGAACTGTTCAATAGTCTGGTCATTGACTGTCGCACCAAGCGCACAAGGGGCATAGACGTCAACGGCCTGGCTATAGATATCGTCCAACCCGACAATCTGTGCGCTAAATTCATTTTCAACCCGTTGGAGAGATGTTTTGTTAATATCGCATACGACCAGTTTGGCCCCGGCTTCATGCAAATATTTACACAGATAATAGCCAACGTTTCCGACACCTTGTACGGCAATGTGCAAGCCTGTCAGGTCGTCTGTTTTCAATTGATGTTTAACAGCTGCTTTCAGCCCCAGAAAAACCCCAAGGGCGGTGAGGGGGGAGGGATTACCGGACCCGGTTGATTTACCGCGTACATGGCGGGTGCTTTCTCGGATATAGTCCATATCTGTCACTGTGGTGCCGACATCTTCTGCGGTAATATATTTTCCGTTTAACCGTTCAATCACCCGGCCAAAAGCACGCATGAGGTCTGGTGTTTTTATCTTTTTGGCGTCACCAATGATGACGGACTTTCCACCGCCCAGATCAAGGTCGGCAACAGCAGCCTTGTAGGTCATCCCTTTGGACAGGCGCAAGACATCGGTCACGGCATCCTGCTCGTTGTCATAATTCCAAAAACGAGACCCGCCAAGGGCAGGGCCACGGTTGGTGTTATGTATGGCGATAATGCATTTTAATCCGGTGGCTTCATCACAGCCAAAGACAACATTTTCGTGCCCGTCGAAATCGGGGGCGGTAAAGACAGACATGATTGCGCTCCTGTATTTTATTTATGAACCAATCTTTATTTTATGTGAGGATTCAATAGGGTTTTTCAAGGGGTAAAATTACCTAAATTGTTGTTTTTTAAGGTAATTGTTGGCAATGCAGCAATTGAAATGAACTTGCGCACCAAGGTGATTTTTTCTAATTTTCTTAACTGTGGTAATTTCATATGAAATTTTATTTCACTTTTATAATTTGTCTTGCTTGAGTGGGCGAATAGACCATGCTACCCATTGCGTCAAATCAACGCTTCATAAAAGAAAATTACACGGGAGATCGGCCTTGGCAGTCTTTCACGGCGGCAACTTAGCGGCTGCAACACAGCAATTTGGGGTGCCAATTGAGGAATGGGTCGATTTATCAACGGGAATTAACCCGCACCCATATCCGATTCCTGACCTTGAAAAAGACCTCTGGGGGCGCTTGCCCGATCAGCATTTGTTGCAGGATTTAAAAGAGGCGGCAGCTTCTTATTATGGTGTGGATTGCGCAAATAAAGTGATCCCTGTTTCTGGGACACAGACACTTTTACAAATTCTGCCTCATTTGTTTGAGAAAACAAAAAAGGTCCGCATTGTCGGTCCAACCTATAAAGAACATGCCTACTGCTGGGGCCTGGCCGGACATGATGTGAAAGAAGTCCCTCTTTTGTCACAGGCGGAAGCTGAAGGCGATATTGTTATCGTTGTGAACCCGAATAATCCAACGGGTGAGATTTATATGCCGGAGGATTTGTTGGCTTTGGCGGCGCGCCAACATGCCAAAGGGGGCTCTTTAATTGTGGATGGGGCCTTTATGGATTGTATGCCCGATATTGACCTTTCGCAGCATGTTGGGTGTGAAGGGCTGATGGTTCTACGTTCCTTTGGAAAGTTTTTTGGTCTGGCTGGTATTCGCTTGGGCTTTGTATTGGCTGCTGGTTCGATCTCACAACGTTTAAAAGACGGTATTGGTCCCTGGGCTGTAAATGGTCCAGCTATGGAAATAGGGCGTTGTGCCTTTCGTGATGATGTATGGATTGAACAGACCCGTGTTGATTTAGAGGATGCACAAAAGCGTCTGGATATGCTTTTACAAGCAGGCGGGCTTGAAGTTGTCGGGGGAACTTCCTTATTTCGATATTGTTTTCACCCTAATGCCGGGCAAGTTTTTGAACAACTGGGCAAGGCAGGTATCTTGACCCGGCCTTTTGCAGACCAGCCGCAACATTTGCGCATAGGCTTACCTGCTTCGGAGCAAGGTTGGTCAAGATTGAAGAAAACTTTAGATAAAATCCATTTGTGATATAGATCACTGATCTACAATTTGATATGCTTTATTGTCTTTTCAGATAAAATGCTAAAGGTTACACAGATGGCTCTCTTTGAAGTTGAAATTTATAATGAACTGGTGAAACAAGCCGTACAAAATGACGAGCCTGCTGAATATAGTGATGATTGGGCAGATATCCGTTTTATTGAAGTCAGTGCACGTGATGAAATGGATGCACGCCGCAAAATTTTGACGAAATACCCAAAAGATCGCGGCTTTATTATTCGGAGTATTTCACCTGCCTAGGGTCAGGACCTATTCATTTACTGAGTTTGGCGACACATCAATTAAATCTTAATAAAGTGGTCTTACCATTATTCATGAGATTAGAGCGTGAATAAATCAGGAGAGTAGGACCATGTTTGCTGTTGCAACCGGAAACCAGAAAACCTTTGAAATCGGTATCTACAATCGGGCTGTGCGTGATTGTGTGAAGGAAAACGACCATCATCTGGACTTTGGGGACGAATGGGCTGATGTTCATTACCAGAACATCGTGGCTGATACCCAGGATGAAGCACTAGTGCTGATTACAGACCGTTATCCACCGGAAAAAGGCTTTGTTATCCAATCTTGTACAGAAGCGCATTATAGCCGTAAGTTTTAGGCCATAATAACTTTACTGTGCGCGTTCTTCGTCCAGCTTGTCCGGGTTGTCAAAAAATTCGTAATTTTCAACCCCGTCGAGCAGGATACCGTCATAGCCTTCTTTCATGATACCATACATGAAGGACATGTTATGGCCGTAAAGAACCTGATGCCAGCTGGGATGCCAGTATTGTACAAGGTACTTGTCGGAACTGGAGGGGGCCAAGTCCAAAATCCAGGATGGATTGCCCATGCGCCAGCTATCTTGCCAGTAAAAGGCTCCGACATCAGCAGCGCCGATATCGAGATAGGCGAGAACAGGGCGGCGTGCGCCCGTCTTTTTAAACTGCATCTTGCGCACGTTATGACGCCCCAATGTGGTGGAACGGCGGTGGAAGACCGGGGTGATAACCATATCGAAATTTGTGTTATGCACTTTCATCGCATATTCTTCGCGTGTGCCAAAACGTGAAGAGTCATTGATGATCAGATAGTTTTTGATGGATTGTGCATTGGTAACGGTATGGGAGTTTTCGCGAAAGGGGCGTTTGGGCCAGTTGGCAATCTTGTTATTGCGCAAGCCCATCCCCGGTGCCACATAGGGAACGAATTTGTTCTGGGCAGCTGTACGAATGGCCTTGTCCACATCTTTGGGCTTTGAGGCATAATCCAGTGTGAAGACGTTGAGCCCGGTATCACGGGCAATTTGCAGTTCTTCTAAAATACCTTTTTGTTCTTTTTCTGTCAGGGCTTCACCGAAAGCGTCCATGCCATAAGATAGATGCGGCTGGATAATCCCATCAATGGTTTGCAGATAAACGGAACTGGGAGCACTGATCAGCTGGTCAACATCAATAAGCTGGGTGAGCAAACCACGTCCGCCATAGGTCAGTACCAGAAAATCACGTTTGAATTTACGGCCATATTTGGAAATGTTCTGGACCAGCTTGCGCATCTCAGCGGCATAGTCCAGTGATGGTCCGGAATAGATGGCCTTGGATGGATCGTCATCCCCATCAGTCAGGACTTTACCTTGAGAGGTGACTTGTGCCACAGCGCCTGTTGCCATGAAGGACAGGGCAAAGGCCATTGTTGCACATTTTTTCCACACCGTGAGTTTCATCATATCCACACTTAGCTGAGATCCAGTTTCCGTACGACCTCTCTTGCAATGGCAAGGCTGGAGGTCAAGCCCGGTGACTCTATTCCAAAGAGGTTTATAAAACCTAAAATACCATGTTCTTGAGGGCCTTGGATAAGGAAATCTTTGGCTTCCTCATCGGGCTTTTGGATTTTGGGGCGCACGCCAGAATAATCAGCATGCAGATCACCTTCTTTCAGCTCAGGCCAGTAGGCACGAATGGCATCGTAAAATTTCTCACCTCGTTTGGAGCAGACATCATAATTAATATGGTCACCATTTTCGAGCCATTCAACATCAGGGCCAAAACGGGCTTGTCCGCCCATATCCAAAGTTAAATGCACGCCCAGACCTGCCTTTTCAGGTACGGGGTAGATCAGGTGGGAAAAGGGGGCTTTGGTGGCAAGTGAGAAATAATTGCCCTTGCAATAATAATCTTGTGGGATATCTGGTGCAGGAAAGCCCTGAATTGTACGTGCTAATTTAATGGCATTTAAGCCGCTGCAATTGATTAGAAGTTCGGTGAAAATTTCCATGGGGGAATCTCCTCCAACCTGAAGTGTCACGCCTGTCTCTGTAAGCCGGCCTGATAAAACCGGACTGTTCAGGGCAAGCATAGCCCCATGTTCTTCGGCATCCCCCAACAGGGATAACATATAGGCATGGGTATCAATAATCCCGGTGGAAGGGGATAAAAGGGCGGCTTCGGCCTTGAGAGCAGGTTCTGCCTTGTAAGTTTCTTCTTTATTAAGCCAGATTAAATCATCCACCCCGTTTTCTTTTGCTTTTTGTTGGATGGATTTCAGGGTGTCGATTTGTTCTTTTGAGGTCGCAACAATCAGTTTACCAAGTTTTTTATAGGGGACACCATGGCTGTCACAATAGTCATAAAGCAAATGTTTGCCTTCGACGCATAAGCGGGCTTTGAGGCTGTTTTTAGGATAATAAATGCCAGCATGAATGACTTCGCTGTTGCGTGAGCTTGTGCCCATGCCAATGGCTGTTTCAGCCTCAATAATGATGACTTCTTTCCCGGCTTTTGCCAGTTCACGGGCGCAGGCAAGCCCGACAACACCAGCGCCAATGACGATGGCTTGAACGCATTCACTCATTTGATTAATTCCTCTTATGGCCTGATGCTAAATATAGGGGAAAGTTATGAAAAAAATAAATAATTTATTGAATGATTTGTCCACCTTTTGAAAAGGCATGATAGACGAAGGCAAATTCAATAAAATAGACGATATCTTTGCCATTTTGTGTTGCTGTGACATTGCCAATATCACGTCCTTTTGCAATCAACCGGCCATCAAGGGCGCTGTTTTGTCCCGCACTCCAACGAAAAACAACGTCATTTGGGGCTTTAATCTCACCGCGTTCTCTAAGAAGGGCAAGAGAATAGGCAATGTCGCGTTTTTGTGTGGTGATGACGCGTTGCATAGGGTTGATCCCATCAGGGAGTTCCCCCTTGTATAAAAACGGGTAGCCTTTTTCATAGCCTGCATATGGGTTTATCCCGTAATTGCGCATTCTTGGGTTTGTCGGGACAAGAATGGGAGCATTGGGGCCTGCGCGTTTTTTATAATTGGCAAAGCTTTCTATACGTGCGGGCAGCATTTCCAGTTCTTTGCCTGCCAGTGTCCCCATAATTGCAACCCCCATTGCCTGCTGGAAAAAGCTTTCGGTTTGGCGATCATACATCACAAGGTCGGAATGGCGCAGCCGCCCTGTGGTGCCAAAATCCAGAATCTGGCCTTCAAGTGTCCGGTTAAAGACAATGGCAGCATTACACAGGGGGCAGTAGGTAACAGTGATCGGCTGGCCTGCCAAATGATCATTGACGATTTCATGCCACATGAGAATGCGCAAAGGATAGGCTTTATATTGCCCGTTGATTTCTATGCCGATGACTGGTTCTGTTTCGGTTAGGTCGACATCATGGGCAGGCTTGAACAGGGGGGTGTCAATGGCGGGGATTGCATCACGGGGCACACCGCCTGACAGGATTTCTTTATAAGGAACAGTGGTTTTGGAAAAGTCTGCTTTTGGGAACTCGCGCTGCCATTGCATCACATCTGCAATGGCAGCTGTCGCAAACAGCATAAGGGAGATAAAAAGGAAAATACGCGTTAACATCTATACACCATATCTGTGGCCCTGATATATGATCGCAAGTCGTTTGATCTCAGGCAAATCACAATGGCGTGTATATGTTTTACTTACAAATGCTGTTGATGGGGATCTCCGGGAACTTCATTGATACTCATGATCCGGTTGAACGAAGAGATTTCCAATACTTTGTGAACCTGATCTCTGGCATTTCGAACATGAAAATTGATGTCATGATGTTCAAAAAGTTCATGCGCCTGCATCAGAAGTCCCAGCCCAGCTGAATCAATGTAGATACAGTCAAATAAATCAAAAATGCAGGTTTCAGGCTTGTTGGTCACAATATTGTCGATCATGGAACGGAAAAGCTCACTATCAAGGAAGCTTATTTTTCCAGATAGATAGACAACGCAGTCACTTTCTATTTCTCGGATGCTGATTTCCATTTTTAGACCCTCTATTTGAGTTACTACTAAAGGATACAATAAGATGGGCGAGAAATAAATTCGGACTGTTACGTAGTTTGGTGATTTATTCGGGGGACAAGCCTTTTTCTTTTAAGACACGATGGGCTTTTTCTGTGGCGGACTCGCGTTTTTTACTATCCAGATCAGCAATATAGTCAATCACACTCTGTGCCACGGCATTGTAGGTTTGCGGTTTCTTTTCTTCCAGCGCCATCGTGTAGATTCCGCTACAGTTTTTCTGTGCCAGATCATTTTCCTTTTCCCACTTCTTTTCAACCAGTTTGATGAAGCGCGTGAGATAGCCCGGCTGGGTTGCTTCGATCCCTTCACGATTGGCAAAATGATGGATCAGGTTGAGCATGGTTTCCACTTTGTCGGAACGATCCAGTTTCTTAAACACACTGGTACAGCCAATGGCGCTATAGAGAAACCCTTCTTCTTTGCTGACATGTTCGCTTTGCCACAGGATAAAGGCTGAAACACCGCCAAAAAGAGCGAGAAAGGCGAGGACGAACAGGATGGATTTTTTCATGATAGGGCTCAACCGAAAATTAGATTGGGCAGACCCTACTGTGTTCCTTGCCAAAAGACAAGTAATCACACTACATTACAAACACATAATAATATTGAGAAGATCCCTTGTCCCATGTGTGCTGAATTCGTTAAATCCGTCTGTCCCCATGATTGCCCGAGCGTATGCCCGCTGGAGGTGGAACGTCTGGGCGATAACCGTATTGGCAAGGTGAAGGGGAGCCCGGATAACCCATTTACCACAGGGATTATCTGCGGGAAAGTGTCGCGCTATAGTGAACGTCTCCATCATGCTCATCGCCTGCTGTATCCAATGAAGCGGGTTGGGCCGAAGGGGGCGGATAATTTTAAGCGTATTAGCTGGGATGAAGCCTTAAATACAGTGGCGCAAAATTTGCTGCGTGTTGAAGAAGATTATGGGGCTGAGGCAGTTTGGCCGTTTTTTTATGCGGGTACCATGGGGCATGTCATGCGTGACGGGATTAACCGTTTGCGTCATGCCAAAGGCTACAGCGGGATGCAAGGTACCTATTGTGTCGCCCTGAGCGGGCCGGGCTGGGAAGCCGGGTGTGGCGCAAAGCGTGGTACAGATGTACTGGAAATGGAAAAATCCGATCTGATTGTGATCTGGGGGCTCAATGCAGTGTCCAGCCAAATCCATCTGATGACCCATGTAATTAACGGTATTCGCAATGGGGCGAAGCTGGTGGTGGTTGACCCCTATCAGAACAAAACAGCAGACAAGGCCCATCTCCATATTCCCTTAAGACCGGGAACGGACGGGGCGCTGGCTTGTGCGGTGATGCATGTCCTGTTTAAGGAAGGGTATGCAGACCGGGACTATCTGGCAAAATATACTGATGTCCCCCACGAGCTGGAAGCCCACCTGAAAACAAAAACACCGGCCTGGGCTGCCGATATTACAGGGGTGCCTGCCCATACCATTGAATCTTTTGCGCGTCTTTATGGCAGTTCAAAAAAGACCTTCTTGCGTGTTGGTCATGGGATGACGAGATCGCGCAATGGCGCACACAACATGCACGCCGTTTCTTGCCTGCCTGCAGTGACGGGGGCGTGGCAATATGAAGGTGGAGGGGCCTTGTATGGGCAGGGGGATCTTGCCAAACTGGATACGACCTTGATTGAAGGCAAGGATGTGCGCGATTCAAAGGTGCGTGTTTTGGATCAATCGCGCATTGGCGAAATTTTGACAGGACATGAAGGGGCGCTTCATGGTGGGGCAGAAGTAAAGGCCCTGTTTATTCAAAATACCAATCCCGTTGCTGTGGCCCCGGATACCTCAAAGGTGCGAAAAGGCTTTATGCGTGAAGACTTGTTTGTGTGTGTGCATGAACAGTTTATGACGGAGACAGCCAAGCTTGCCGATATCGTCTTGCCTGCGACGATGTTTCTTGAACATGATGACCTTTATACAGCCAGTGCTCATTGTACGTTACAGGTTGCGAAATCTGTTATGGCAGCACCGGGGGCTTGTAAATCCAATCATGAAGTGATTTGTGAGTTGGCAAAACGTGTGGGGGCAAAGCATCGTGGCTTTGATCTGAGTGCGCTGGAACTGGTGGAAGAAACCTTAAAAACATCGGGCTACCCAGTAGCATCTGAGATTATTGCCAAGACCGGGCATGACCTGACCTTGCCGTTTGAAGAAGCGCATTTCCTCAATGGCTTTGCCCATCCTGATGGAAAATTTCGCTTTAAACCCGATTGGTCATCCTTGGGGGTACGGGGAAAAGAGATGCCAGCCTTGCCTGATCATTGGGATGTGATTGACGAAGTGACAGAAGATAAGCCGTTTCGTTTAATTACACCGCCTTCTCAAAACTTCCTGAACTCAAGCTTTAGTGAAACCAAAACATCACGGATTAAAGAGCGTTGTCCCGAAGCTTTGATCAATCAGCGTGTGATGCGCAAGTTAGGTTTGGTTGAAGGTGATCTTGTACGTATTGGTAATGACCAAGGCAGCGTGTTGCTTAATGCTGTTGCAGCCAAGAACCAGCATGAAGATACAATTGTGGTTGAAGGCATTTGGCCCAATTCCTCCTTCCTTGAAGGGCAAGGCATTAATAGTCTAACATCAAGTGAGCCGGGCTATCCCAATAACGGGGCAGTCTTTCATGATACAGCAGTGTGGTTGAAGGCACATAAATAATGTCAGCACATGTAATTGTCTTTGGGAACGAAAAAGGTGGTACCGGGAAATCCACCGCTGCGATGCATGTCATTGTTGCCTTGCTGGATCAGGGCTTTCGGGTGGGCAGTGTCGATCTGGATATCCGTCAGGGTACCTTGTCGCGCTATGTGGAAAACCGCGCACAATCTGATCGTGATTTAAAGGTGCCTAATCATGTCCGTATCACAGGAGATGACGGTGTTTTTCAGCAAACGATAGAACAGTTGTCTCAAAGCGTTGATGTCATTGTCATTGATACACCGGGCCATGACAGCGCACTGGGTGTCTTGGCCCATACTTATGCCGATACGTTGATCACACCGTTAAATGACAGTTTCATTGATATGGATGTTTTGGCGCTGGTGGATGGGCAATCCCTTAAAATCAAACGCCCCAGCCATTATGCTGAAACTGTTTGGAAGCAACGTCAGGTGAAAACCATGAAAAAGGCCGGGGCCTTTATGGATTGGATCGTGATGCGTAACCGCTTAAGCCATTTGGATGCGCGCAACAAACGGGAAATGGAAGTCTTATTGGAAGAGTTTTCCAATCGCATGGGCTGTCGCATTGTTTCCGGTTTTGGGGAGCGGGTGATTTATCGTGAACTTTTTCTTAAAGGATTGACCATGATGGATTTTGAAGGTGATGCCTTGTCCATGTCCCATCTGGCTGCCCGTCAGGAAGTCCGCAATTTGGTCGAAGCCATTCGCAATGGCCCGAACCCGGCTAAAGAAGAGTAGGGGCGATAGCATGTTTCATTTGATACTTCTTTTCTTTGCACTTGGTGTTTTATATTTTTTGGCAAGATGGTATGTGCGCGCTCATCCGCGTGATGTGATCCGGGTGTTTAAATGGATTGCGATTGCCTTTGTTGCTTTTTTGATCATTCGCTTGCTATTCAGTGGGAAGTTTTGGCTGGCGGTTGCTGCTTTACCTGCCCTTTTTGTCTGGTTTGAGAGATTTCGCACGGTCTTTCATGTGGGGCGCACCTTGCGTAACTGGTTTTATGGCACGCCAGACCCCCGTCAACAACAGAGCCAGCAACAGCAATCCTATCAGGAACCACCGCAAGCAGACCCGTCTGTTATGAGCCGTGAAGAAGCGCTGGACCTTTTTGGTTTGGCAGAAGGAGCTGGGGAGGCTGAAATTAAAGCAGCCTATCACCGCCTGATTTCCCAAGTGCATCCAGATCGTGGTGGGTCTGATTATTTAGCCGCAAAAATCAATCAGGCACGAGATGTGTTGCTCAATGATTAGGCTTTTGTTTTTGTTGGGGCTGGTCATTTTTGCCCTGCCTGCACAGGCGCGTGATTTTTGCGATATGAATACAATGTTAGCTTCTTATAAGGCTGCGTATAATCGCAAAAAACTGGGGGATCTGGATGGGGCACATCATAGCTTTTTAAAATTGGCAAAAGCGGCAATTGCCCCCGCCCAGCGCCATGTCGCACAATATTACTTTGAAGAATCTCGTGAAGATATGGCGCTGGAAAAAGCCATCATGTGGGCACAGCTGGCTGCTTGGGGTGGGGATGACAAGGCGCAGAAACTGCAGGAACAGGCCGTTGAATCTGCACGTTATCGGGTGTCTGAGGCAGGATTGCGCTGGGCTAACGACTGGAGGCCCGAAGAAACAAGTTGCTTTAATGGGACGTTGAGCGAACAAGATGATGACCTTCAAGCTGTTGGGCGTTTTCCCGTTGTTCGCCATGAGGAACTGGACGAAGAGGTCTTTGCTGCCTTTGTTACTCGGCTGAATGAGGCCGTGGCCATTGTGCCCAAGGTGGCCCCCTATTTTACCCCTCTTCTTGATTTGATCCCGGCCTTTCATGTTATTGAGGGGGAGGGCAGTGATCGTTTTATTCAATGGGATGAAGACCGTGATTGGCTGACCATTTCAGCAGGCTATCTTGGGGATTTATCTGCGCGGCAACTCAGTTACAGCCTGATTTTGGCGGTACAACGTCGTCTTTTTTCCTTGATTAAGGATGCTAAATTTGAAGATCAGATCGGTACAAATTATGGGGCGATCAAGCTTTACGGTTCCCTTTACGGTGATGTGAAGACCAAACGGTTTCTTAAGGAGCTTCATGAGGCCATCAAGACTGCACGTCTGTTGCCCGTTGTCTTGCGTGACAAGGTGAATTATCTCAATGAAATCCACTATATGCCGCCGTCGCGCTATCAACGTTCACGTTATTCCAACAGTAAGCATTTTGCCATTTATGACCATAAACGCAGCAAGCCGGAAAAGCGCATCATGATGGTGATGCAGAAAATGGCTTTTGAAGAAACCGATCAACTGGTGTTGGAGCTGGTACGCGCCGGTCATCAGGCCCAGCAGCACACATGGATTGAGGGGCTGAGTGCTCAGGTCGATGGCAAGGGACGGGAAAATGCAATCCTGAAAGCCCTGGAAGGGGATATGGAGGCTGCGGCAAAGGCTTTTACCCGTTCAACGACCAAGCGCAAAAAGGAAGTGGAAGACTGGGAACGCCTTGGCCCGGATGGTATCAAGGCGCTTTATTGTGATACGGTTTTTTATCAGACAAAGGCGGCGATTGCCTTGAAAATTCATGAAAACCGCTTTAGTCGCACGGTGAAAATGAACAACTGTACAAAGGCTCGCAAAGCGTGGCGGGCCTATATGGATGAACAAGCAAAAAAATAGTGTCACTTTCCATGTCGGTTTACTTGCTTTACAGAGTGCGCTGTGGCACAAAACCGTGTCTAGAAAAGTTTATGTCTAGGGGAAAACTATGACCAAGCCTGTCAGGAAAGCGGTGTTCCCGGTTGGGGGACTAGGTACACGCTTCCTTCCGGCAACCAAAGCAATGCCCAAAGAGATGTTGCCGGTTGTCGATAAGCCTTTGATTCAATACGCTGTTGAAGAAGCTATTGAAGCCGGGATTGAACAATTTATCTTTGTGACCGGACGCGGTAAATCTGCGTTGGAAGATCATTTTGATCATTCTCACGAGCTGGAAGATACGCTTCATGAAAAAGGCAAGGATGAGATTCTTCAAACCGTTCGCGATATCCTGCCCAAGCCGGGGTCTGTTTTCTATACTCGTCAAATGAAACCCAATGGGTTGGGCCATGCGGTTTGGTGCGCCAAGGAATTGATCGGTGATGAACCTTTTGCGGTTCTGCTCGCCGATGATCTCGTTTTGGCACAGGGGCAATGTTGCTTAAGCCAGATGATCGACGTTTATAATGAAACGGGCGGTAATGTGGTTGCCATCGAAGAAGTACCGCGTGAAGAAACCAACAAGTATGGTGTTCTTGATGTGACAGCGGATGATGGCCGTATTGCACAAGCCAAAGGCTTGGTTGAAAAACCAGCCCCGGAAGATGCGCCGTCAAATCTCTCTATCATTGGTCGTTATATCTTGCAGCCTGATGTGTTTGCCCAGCTGGATAAACAAGAACGTGGCGCAGGTAATGAAATTCAGCTGACGGATGCTATGGCCAACACCATCCCGGATGTGGACTTTAGAGGTTTGCGTTTTGAGGGACGTCGTTATGACTGCGGCTCAAAAGTCGGTTTTATCGAAGCCAATCTCGGTTTTGCACTGGCGCGTGATGATATGCGTGATCGTGTACAGAAAATCATTTCTGATTTGAATAAATAATTTTGACTATAACGCGTTAAGGAAATCCCATGCGTATTGCAATGATCGGTACCGGATATGTTGGACTTGTCTCCGGTGCATGCTTCTCAGAGTTTGGTACAAATGTCATTTGTGTCGATAAAGACGAAACGAAAATTAACAAGCTGCATGACAACATCATGCCGATTTTCGAGCCGGGCCTTGATAAGCTGGTTGAAAATAACGTGTCCGGTGGTCGTCTTGAATTTACGACGGATTTGAAAGAGGCCGTTAAAGGGGCGGATGCGGTCTTTATTGCAGTGGGCACACCAACACGTCGTGGGGATGGTCATGCAGACCTGTCTTATGTCTATGCCGCGGCAAAAGAAATTGCGGAAGCTATGGATGGTTATACGGTTGTTGTCACAAAATCTACGGTGCCGGTGGGCACAGGCGATGAAGTCGAAAAAATTATTCGCGAAACGCGCCCGGATGCAGAATTTGATGTGGTGTCCAACCCGGAATTCCTGCGTGAAGGTTCTGCGATTGAAGATTTTATGCGCCCGGACCGTGTGGTGATTGGTACGATGAGCGAGCGTGCGCAAGAAGTGATGCGTCAGCTTTATCGCCCCCTGCATCTGATTGAAACACCGATCCTGTTTACAGAACGTCGCACGTCTGAGCTGATCAAATATGCCGCGAATACGTTCTTGGCGGCCAAGATCACTTTTATTAACGAAATTGCTGATCTGTGTGAAAAGGTTGGTGCTGACGTTCAGGCCGTTTCCAAAGGTATTGGTCTGGATGGTCGTATTGGCAAGAAATTCTTACATGCTGGTCCCGGTTATGGTGGGTCTTGTTTCCCAAAAGATACATTGGCTTTGGTAAAAACAGCCCAGCAATATGACAGCCCGTTGAAGATCATTGAAACAGTTGTGGATGTGAATGCAGAACGTAAGCAAAAAATGGCAACAAAAGTCATTGAAGCCTGCGGTGGTTCTGTTGAAGGCAAGAAAATCGCTGTTCTCGGCGTGGCCTTTAAGCCGAACACAGATGATATGCGTGATTCACCGTCTTTGGATATTATTCCGGCCTTGCAAAAGGCTGGGGCTGAAATCCATGCGTTTGACCCGGAAGCTATGGGTGAAGCAAAAGAGATGCTGCCCGGTGTTCAGTGGCAGGAAAATTCTTATGACACGATGACTGATGCGGACGCTTTGGTCATCATTACGGAATGGAATGAATTCCGCTTGTTGGATTTGGAACGTGTAAAAGAGTTGGTTAAGTCCCCGGTTATGGTGGATTTACGTAATATCTATAATCGCCAGGAAATGAAAGATGCAGGCTTTGCTTATAGCTGCATCGGCCGTGCCCCGCTGGCAGATTAATCAGACGAATTGACGAAATGAGCCCCTGCTAATTGCAGGGGCCTTTTTATTTAAAGAGAGATACCTGTCTAACAGGGAAACAGGATGAGATCAAAATGACGACAATCAACCCAAATATCCTTCGTGAATATGACATCCGTGGCATTGTTGGTGACAATTTTACTGAAGAGGTTGTTGAAACATTGGGCCGCGCCTTTGGTACGCGTATTAAACGTGCAGGCGGGTCTTCTGTAGCTGTGGGGTATGATGGTCGTCTCAGCTCTCCGGGGTTGGCAGCAGCGGCTGTGCGCGGCTTGTCTGCCTGTGGTCTGACGGTTTATGAAGTTGGCCGTGGTCCAACGCCGATGCTGTATTATTCCACATATGCGTTGGAAGCTGATGCGGGCCTGATGATTACGGGCTCACACAACCCGCCTGATTACAACGGCATGAAAATGATGCTGTCCGGTCTGTCTTTCTTTGGCGCTGATATTCAGGATTTGGGGCGCATTGCAGTTGAACAGGATTTTGAAACAGGGCAGGGCAGTTCTGAGCAGCGCCCAATGTTGACGCAATATGTGGAACGTATTACGTCTGATTTCAAAGCCGGGCGTGATCTTAAGGTTGCGTGGGATGCAGGCAATGGTGTGGCTGGTGAAGCCATGACCATGATGTGTGAGAAACTGCCGGGCGAACATCACCTGATGTTTGCTGATATTGATGGCACGTTCCCGAACCACCACCCAGACCCAACTGTGGAAAAGAACCTGAAAGATTTGAAAGAAGCGGTTGCGTCCAAAGGCTATGACCTTGGGATTGCTTTTGATGGGGATGGTGACCGTATTGGCGTGATTGATAGTCAGGGCCGTGTTCTTTGGGGTGATCAGTTGATGGTGATCTGGGCCAAGGAAATCCTGTCGCGCAATCCCGGTGCGACGATTATCGCTGACGTGAAAGCCTCTCAAGCCCTGTTTGATGAGGTTGAGCGCATGGGCGGCAACGGCTTGATGTGGAAAACAGGCCATTCTCTAATCAAATCCAAGATGAAAGAAGAAGGTTCTCCTTTTGCTGGGGAAATGAGCGGCCATATCTTCTTTAAAGATGGGTATTACGGTTTTGATGATGCGCTGTATGCAGCGATCCGTTTGATATCGATTCTCACCCAAGCGGATGAAACACTGGATCAAATGCTGGATGCCATCCCAAAAATGGTGAATACACCGGAACTGCGTTTTGATTGCCCGGAAGAACGTAAATTCATTGTGGCAGAAGAGGTGAAGCAACGCCTGGGTAATGCAGAAGGTGTTCAAGTTATTGATGTGGATGGTGTACGTGTTCTCAATGAAGATGGCTGGTGGCTTTTGCGTGCCTCTAATACGCAGCCTGTCCTTGTTGCGCGTTGTGAGGCGAAGGATGAAGCAGGGCTTGAGCGTTTGAAAGAAAGTTTGAAGCAACAATTGCTTGCCAGTGAAATTACACCGCCAGCCGATTTATAAATTGAAACCCACGGTTTCGTATTGTAAAGTGTAGACCTCTAATAAGTGAATGTTTTAGGGTTCTAATTTATGTCGAAGCAGGTTGAAAACTGGCTCCATGTTATGATCATTGATGATCAGGAGGAAATGCGGAAAATTATCCGTAAGCTTCTGAACAGTTGTAACATTGATAAAGTCAGTGAAGCAGCCAATGGCAAAGAAGCATTGGGCATTATTTTACAAGAGGACTATCCCCGTCCTGACGTGTATATCGTGGATTTGCATATGGACGAAATGGACGGTATGGAATTTATTGCCAATCGCCGTCGTAAAAAAGACCGTGCCCCCATCATTTTATTGACGGGGGAAACGGATGAATTCGTTTTGAATGTTGTGAAGCAGGCCGGGGCAAACCATATTTTGCACAAGCCAGTTTCTGCACCGGAACTGGTGAAGGCAATTCGGGCTGCTATCAGCGCGATGTAATTTACGCCTTATTAGCGCTTGTTCATAGCCACCTGTGTGCCTTTGGAACGAAAGACCATACAAGGCTGGCGCATTTTCTTTAGTGCCTTACAGGCGCGATAGGCTTCACGTTTTTCAACGCCGACCACACGGGCACGATAGACTTTTTTACTGCCATTTTTCAGCGGAACGACTTTGGTCTGTGCGCCGCTTAGATAACTAGGGGCCCGTTTGATTGCAGCGATGGCTTGGGTGCGGGCTTTTTTAACGGTGTTAAAGGCACCAACTTGCACCCCCCAAGCTGTAGAACGACGTTTAGCAGCAATTTCAACAGCGCGTTTTTTCTGCGCCGCTTTCTTTTTCTTATTATAGGCCGCCATCATTTTGGGATCAATTTTGGTGAAGCCTCTGTCAAGAATACGGGCCATGATCGCATTGCGTTGATTTGCGGTTTTACCCCCAAAAACCACACCAATCAAACGGTGCCCACCACGATTAACAGAAGAGACCAGATTAAAGCCAGCTGCGCGGATATAGCCGGTTTTGATACCGTCCATTCCGTCATATTTTTTCATCAGCTTGTTATGGTTGCCGTAGGTGCGCCCTTTATAAGACCATTTTTGCGTTTTGAAATATTTGTAATATTGCGGAAAACGTTTCCAAAGCTCATTACCAAGTTTTGCCATGTCACGTGCTGTGCTGAGCTGACCGCGATTCGGCAGGCCAGAGGCATTGCGGAAATTGGTTTTCGTCATGCCAATGGCATGTGCGCGTTTGGTCATAGCCTTGGCGAATTCCCATTCGGTTCCACCAAGGGCTTCGGCGACAACAGTAGCAACATCGTTGGCTGATTTGGTAACAAGCGCATAAATGGCATCTTCTGCCCGGATATGGCTTCCTGCTTTCAGGCCAAGGCGAGAGGGCGGTTGCCAGGTTGCGCGACGAGACACACGCATTTTTGTATTAAGGGTGATTTTCTTTTGTTCAATGGCTTCAAACAGCATGAACAAAGTCATCATTTTGGTCAGAGAGGCTGGGTAATTACGTGTATCGGCATTGACAGAATGCAGCACATGCCCTGTATCCGCATCCATCACAAAAGAGGCGTATTTCGCATGGGAATGCGATGACACAAGGATGCCAAACACCAAGGCCGCGAACAGGGCAATCCCCATTGGGCGTTTAAAAGGCGATGAGAAATTTATTTTATCTATCATTTTCATCGTTGTGGAGCCTATCTCATTGCGCGATAATCGTCGATATTTTTTCAGTTATTATTCAGTTTGCCTATAGTTTGATAAGAAAAGGTAAAGATTGGTCAGGAGTTTTAAAAATGTTTATCTGCCGTGCAATATTTGCCTTCTTGTTGGTCATTTTTGCCGCCTCCTGTACCTATCAAGGGGCATCGGATAATCCGGTTGCGCGCAAGTTTACCTGGTTCAGCTATATCAATGGGGACGATATACGCAAGGCTTGTGCCAGCTTGGGTGGGGATCGTTACCGTTTTGTCTATAACGGGATTTATCAATATCAAACCCGCACCTATGATGTATTTGGCTTGTCTAAAAAACTGTCTATGCAGGTCAGAGGTCCATCCAATTTAAAAAAACTGGATATACAAGACTTTTTTGCTCCCTGGCGCGGGGTGAGTGAACAATTACAGGTAAGCGATAAGGTGCTTGCCCATTTGAAAAAGGCACTGATTGAAAGTGCTGCGCTGCAACCGCCACCTCAGGGCTTAAGGTTGTATTCCGATCAGTTTTATTGGACTGTCATTGCCTGTGTTGAGGGAGACATTTACTTCAATGCTTATAAATGGCCGTCCCAACGTTGGGATCAGATCCTGTTTGATGATGTGTTGCTTTCCCTTGATGTAACGGGCGTTCCCTTTGAAGAACCGAGGGTTTTATCCACCCTGGATATTTGGGGAAGCTTGTCGGATGCTAACCCGTTTTTAATTCAGGTGGGGCAGAACGGGCTTGTCGGTTTTGAATAGAAGGGGTGCTTTGTTGCGCTGCAAAAATTTCTTATTGACCTTACGATGAAGTATGGTATTGTGAAGTTAATGCTGCAATGCAAAACGCGTTCAGCGAGTATTTTGGAAAACAATTCGTTTTCACTGAAGAGGTTGATCATGTCTACTACAGAAAACAAAGCACCCGCTGGACAAGCTAAGCCTGCGACTGCTCGTAAGGCCCCAGCTCGTAAAGCTCCGGCTGCAAAGGCTGCGCCAAAAGCTCCAGCCGCCGCGAAAGCTCCAGCTGCGAAAACAGCTGCAAAGCCTGCACCTGAAGCAAAAACAGCAGAAAAAGTTGAAACGAAGCCGCAAGCAGCTGAGAAGGCACCTGTTGCCAAAACAGCTGCCCAGCCTGCGCCTAAAGCAAAAGTTACTGCGCAAGAAGAAGCCCCGGCTTTTGATATGCAGATTGAAAAAATTTCTACTCAAATTCAAGAAGGTTACAACGAAATGTTTGAATTCGGTAAAGAGCAAATGGAAAAATTCTTTAAATTCGACAACATGGACGCTTTTAAAAACATGGATGCTTTCAAAAATGTTGACGCATTCAAATCTGTTGAAGATGCAATGACTTTCTCTAAAGACAATGTAGACGCTTTTGTTAAGTCTTCTTCTATCGCTGCCAAAGGTGTTCAGGACGTTGCCAGCCTTGTTGCTGAAATTACAAAATCTTCTATCGAAGAAAATGTAGCGGCTTCTAAGAAAATCTTCGAATGCAAAACACCGCAAGAAGCTGTTGAGCTGCAAACAGAAATGATGAAAGCTGGTTATGACAAGATGCTGGCTGATGCAACACGTATCTCTGAAGCTTCTACAAAGATTGCAGAAGAAGCTGTTAAGCCGTTGCAAGCACGCTTTGAAGCTGGCGTTGAAAAAATCAACGAAACAACAGTTGCTTAATCCAAGCACTATTTAAAGACAGTTTTTAAAATGCCCGATTGGTTTGCCCGATCGGGCATTTTTTATGCTTAAGGGGTTTCATCATCTGGAAAACCGACTAATATTATAAGGGCCGAACTGAATAGAATTCCAAATGGTTAGGAAGAATGAGTAACAAAGACCATAAATATGACGACGACGGTGATGTAGGTATTGCGGTCAAAACCCGTTCTAAAACAAAAAAACCGTCTATGTATAAGGTGTTATTATTAAATGACGATTATACGCCGATGGAATTTGTCGTTCATGTGCTTGAACGTTTCTTTGGTAAAGACCAGGAAGAAGCAACGCAAATTATGTTGCATGTCCATACCAAGGGGGTCGGGGTCTGCGGCGTCTTTACCTATGAGGTGGCAGAGACCAAAGCCTCTCAAGTGATGGACCTGGCGCGACAGCACCAACATCCGTTGCAGTGTTCAATCGAAAAAGATTAGTCATATAATTAAGAAAAGAAGGGAACTTACATGCTATCAAGAAATTTAGAACAAACCCTTCATCGCGCTCTGGCGATTGCCAGTGATCACCGCCATGAAATGGCAACACTGGAACATCTCCTGCTTGCCTTGATTGATGACTCGGATGCGGTGGCTGTCATGCGGGCCTGTGATGTGTCTGTTGAACATTTGCGCGAAGATTTATCTGTTTTTCTGGAAGAAGAATTGAATGAGCTGAAAAGCGATACGCCGGTTGAGCCTTCGCCAACAGCCGGGTTTCAGCGCGTGGTCCAACGTGCTGCCATTCATGTGCAATCTTCTGGCCGCGAAGAAGTGACCGGGGCCAATGTTCTTGTTGCGCTGTTTTCTGAGAGGGAATCCCATGCGGTTTATTTCCTTCAGGTTCAGGAAATGACCCGTTTGGATGCGGTCAATTATATCTCTCACGGGATCGCCAAAGTCCCGGGTATGTCCGAAGAACGTCCGGTTCATGGTGCAGACATGGACGGGGAAGATGAAGAAGGTTCTAATGAAGATGGGGCCAAGGCACTGGATGCTTATTGTGTTAACCTCAATGAAAAAGCATTGGAAGGCAAGATTGACCCGTTAATTGGGCGCACGGCTGAGCTGGAGCGTACCGTACAGGTTTTATGTCGTCGCAGTAAAAATAATCCCCTTTATGTGGGGGACCCCGGTGTGGGCAAAACCGCCATTGCCGAAGGTTTGGCCCTTCGCATTGTGAAAAAGCAAGTGCCGGAAGTTCTGGACGAGGCGGTGATCTATGCCTTGGATATGGGCTCTTTGCTGGCTGGGACACGCTATCGCGGGGATTTTGAAGAACGGCTCAAGGCGGTGGTGAAAGAGCTGGAGAGTCGGCCCCATGCGGTTCTCTTTATTGATGAAATTCATACGGTCATTGGGGCTGGGGCCACAAGTGGTGGGGCGATGGATGCTTCTAACCTGCTGAAACCGTCTTTGGCTAGTGGGGCGTTACGCTGTATTGGGTCGACCACTTATAAAGAATATCGTGGGCATTTTGAAAAAGATCGCGCTTTGGTCCGCCGCTTCCAAAAAATTGATGTGGCCGAACCATCTGTGGAAGATGCGATAAAAATCCTGCGTGGCCTGAAACCCTATTATGAAGAGCATCATAAGGTACGTTATACCAATGATGCGCTGAGTGCTGCCGTGGAATTGTCGGCACGTTATATCGGTGATCGCAAGTTACCGGATAAGGCCATTGATGTGATTGACGAGGTTGGCGCCTCGCGCATGTTGTTGCCCGAAAGCAAGCGCCGCAAGACGGTGACGGTCAAGGATGTGGAAGATACGGTCGCCAAAATTGCCCGCATCCCGCCGAAGTCTGTGTCGACCGATGATAAGGAAACGCTTCGCTCCCTTGAAAATGATCTCAAGCGTATGGTCTTTGGTCAGAATGAAGCGATTGATCGTTTGTCTACTGCGATTAAACTTTCTCGCGCAGGTTTACGTGAACCAGACAAGCCGATTGGCAGCTATCTGTTTTCTGGCCCAACAGGGGTTGGGAAAACGGAAGTGGCCCGCCAGTTGTCACGCACCTTAGGTGTGGAGTTGCTGCGTTTTGACATGTCTGAATATATGGAACGCCATTCCGTTTCCCGCCTGATCGGCGCACCACCGGGATATGTGGGCTATGACCAAGGCGGTTTGTTAACCGATGGGGTGGATCAGCACCCCCATTCAATCGTGTTGCTTGATGAAATTGAAAAGGCGCATCCAGACCTGTTTAACATCCTGTTGCAGGTGATGGATCATGGCAAGCTGACGGATAACAATGGCAAGACCATTGATTTCAGAAATGTCATTTTGATCATGACGACAAATGCCGGGGCGGCTGATTTGGCGAAAAATGCCATTGGCTTTGGCCGGGAAAGTCGGGAAGGTGAAGATAAAGAAGCCATTGAAAAGCTCTTTACCCCGGAATTTAGAAACCGCCTGGATGCAATTGTACCCTTTGCTCATCTGGCACCGGAAGTAGTGGGGAAAGTGGTCGATAAATTTATCATGGAGCTGGAAGGTCAACTGGCTGATCGTGGCGTTGAATTCCAACTGACCCCTGCGGCGCGGAAGTGGCTGGGGACAAAAGGCTATGATAAACATTACGGTGCGCGTCCTTTAAGCCGTGTGATTCAGGAGCATATCAAGAAGCCACTGGCCGAAGAATTGCTCTTTGGCAGTTTGGTTACAGGGGGCTTGGTGAAGGTTAAGGTCGAAGATAATAAACTGGCCTTTGAGTTTCCTCAGGATGATTTGGAGAAAAAGCCAAAGCGCAAACCCAAAAGTAAAGTGCCGGAAACGGTAAAATAACTGTTTGCTACCCAAACAAAATATGTCTTAATAACATCAATTGTCATCCCCGCTTTGTCGGGGATGACGTGTTTTGATGATGAAAGTGGCGTTTTCCATGTTTAATAATTGCTTAGATGGTTTACTGGTTTTAGATCTGTCCCAATATATTCCCGGTCCTTTTGCCACCATGACCTTGGGGGATTTAGGGGCGGAGGTGATTAAGATTGAACCGCCCTTTGGTGATCCGATGCGCCATGCCTTTATGGAAGGTGAAGACGGAATTTCACCGCTTTACAAGCAATTGAATGGAGGCAAGAAAGTCGTCAAACTCGACCTGAAAACTCAAGAGGGGAAAGAGGCTTTACGCCAGCTTGTTAAAAAAGCCGACGTGCTTTTGGAATCTTTTCGCCCCGGTGTGATGGGGCGCTTGGGCTTTGATCCTGCGACCTTGAAAGACTTGAACCCCACACTGGTTCATTGTGCTTTGTCCGGTTATGGTCAAACCGGGCCTTATGCACAGACGGCGGGGCACGATATGACGTATGTTGCCTTAACCGGGGCCTTATCCCAAACAGGTCATGCCGACAGTGGCCCTGTCCCCATTTTCCCGCCGCTGGCAGATCATAGTGGGGCCATGCAGGCGGTAAATTCTATTTTAGCAGCCCTGTTTCGCCGGGAACGTACAGGGCTGGGGGCGTTCATTGATGTCAGCCTGTTTGAAGCGGCCTTAAGTTGGAATTATCTGAGCCTGACCCCTGCGGCCCATGGTCAGGTTGACAAATGTGGACAAGGTGAACTGACAGGTGGTGGTGCGGCCTGGTATGCGATTTATGAAACAAAAGATAATCGCCATTTTGCCTTCGCCCCGATTGAGCCAAAGTTCTGGCAGAATTTCTGTACTGCGATTGGGCGTGAAGACTTACTTGCCCGTCATATGGAACCTCAACCCCAGACGGACCTCATTCAAACGTTGCGAGATTTGTTTAAGGCAAAGACATTATCTGAATGGTCGGAAATTCTCTTACCCGCAGACTGTTGTATGGAACCGATCCATCGCCCTGATGAGGTGTTAAACCATCCTCATGTCGAAGAACGCCAAATTGCTTTTGGTCATGAAATTCGCTACCCGGCTTGGGTCGATGGCTTGCCGCCGGTGGAACGCCAGCCTATGGTGGAATGTGAAATTACGGATTTATTATCAGATCAGTGATTGATGGCGTAACGAAGCCAGCCTCGGATATTGTTAATGGCCAGATCCTTGGACAGGGCCTTGCTGTGACGGGTGAACAGGTCTTGGGTCGCTTCCAGGCGTTCTAGCGCTTCTGGGTGAAAACCATAATCGGATCGGTTTTCGGTTTCTGCTTTATCAATGTAATTTTTGGTGAGATCGTGCAGCGCACCTAATGTTTCCAGAACATCGTCAACCTTGCCGCCTTCTTCAAGCGTATGACAGATTTCATCAACGAGTTTTGTAACTTTAGGATAGGTTACAAACAAAAACGGCTCTTGTTTATCCATGTGACGCTCTTATTTTTCTTAGGCATTTATTTGTCAATCAGTACGTTAGTACTATGTGGTATATTTACACTAGGGACAAGGGGTTTCTTGGCTTTATTTATAGGGGCTGAATTTTGAGAGTTCTTGCATTTCCAGTTCATTGACTTTCCGGTCATGATCCAAAAAATCTACAAGTGCAGTTTTAAAGCCGGGGTCAGCCACCCAATGGGCGCTGTAGGTTTCAACGGGAAGATAGCCGCGTTGAATTTTATGTTGCCCTTGTGCACCGGCTTCGACCCGTTTAAGCCCGTGGGTGATGGCATACTCAATGGCTTGATAGTAACAGGTTTCAAAATGGAGGAATTTATAGTCTTCCAGGCATCCCCAATAGCGCCCATACAGTGTTTCTGAACCTTTCAGGTTTAAGGCACCTGCAACAATACGGTTGTCTTTAAGTGCGAGGATAAGAATGGTGCTTTTTCCAAGCCGTTCCCCTAATAGGGTGAAAAAATCACGGTTTAAATAAGGATGGCCCCATTTACGCCCAGAGGTGTCCATATAAAACTGATAAAAAGCATCCCAATGTTGAGCTTCCAGGGTGTTTCCATTCAGAATTTGAAATTCAATACCTGCTTCTAAAACTGCCTTGCGTTCTTTGCGAATAGATTTGCGCTTGCGCGAAGATAAATGAGCAAGAAAGGCGTCAAAATCAACATAACCCTGATTGTTCCAATGATATTGGTGCCCTGTACGTGGCAAGAGCCCGTGGTCTTGTATCAAATCCCATTCATTCTTTTGGGCAAAGGTAATATGGAGAGAGGAAATTTGTAGTTCTTTGGCCCGTTCAATCATGGCTTTTAGAAGAGTTTCTGTATGTTTGGCTGTTGCATCCGGGCAGGACATGAGGCGCTGCCCTGTCACAGGGGTGAAGGGAATGGCACATTGGAGTTTGGGATAATAGCGCCCACCAGCACGTTCATAAGCTTCGGCCCAGGACCAGTCGAAAACATATTCCCCATAGGAGTGGCTTTTAAGATAAAGCGGGCAGCAGGCTTTAATTTTATCCTCGTCATAAAGCACGAGGTGTTGTGGCATCCATCCGGTTTTAGGCTGGACGCATTGGCTGTCTTCCAAGGCGGAAAGGAATTGGTGACGGCCAAAAGGTTCATCAGCGCCAACACATTGATTCCAATCTGAGGCGCTGATATCAGAAATCTTATCTAAGCGTTCAACCTTAAGCAAATTCGAAGATACCGTCGATTTCGACAGAGATACCTAAGGGCAGGGAAGCCACACCAACAGCAGCGCGTGCATGTTGCCCAACCTGATCACCAAACACTTCAACCATCAGGTCAGACGCCCCGTTGATGACCAATGGCTGATCTGTAAATTCCGGTGTCCCATTCACAAAGCCACCAAGCTTAACCACGCGTGTGATACGGTCCAAATCCCCATCTAGGGCATTTTTAACCTGTGCAATCAGGTTAAGGCCACACAGGCGGGCAGCGGCAATGCCGTCTTCGACGCTCAGGTTTTCACCCAATCGACCAATATATTTTAATTCCCCATTTAACATGGTGATTTGGCCGGAGACATGGATGAGGTTTCCACTCATCACATAAGGGACATAATTTGCCACTGCCTTGTTTGCAGTGGGCAGGGTGATGGCGAGGTCTTGTAAGCGTGCCTCAATTTTGCCAGCCATTTTTTAATTCCTTTTTCAAATGCTTCTGTATTCAATTTAAGAGAAGTCTTTGAAAGAACAAGTGGTTATTTATGAAATTTTGAATTGAGAGCAAAAAAGAAGGGGAAGGTACCCAATTTGTACACTTCCCCTAAGTCTTCGCTTAAAAGCTAAGATCTTTTATGAACAGCCAGATGTGGACCCGCAGGTCACGCATTTCAGGCATGTGCCGTTACGTACCAACGTGAAGTTGCCGCATTCCGGGCAGGCATCGCCTTCATAGCCCTTCATGCGGGCTTCACGGATTTGTTCCAGCTTTTGATCTGTTTCTTCAAAGATGTCTGGCTCGCCATCAATGCTGGCAGCAGCAGCCAAGTCCGCCGTGCCGCTGGCGCCAGCCCCACTAACCGCCCCACCTGTTGGGGTACCTTCTGATCCTTCTGCATCCTTGCCTTTAAAGACGAGGAAGCGGCCACGCATATAACCTTGAGAGGCCACGCGTTCGATCATCTGGTTTGCTTGCTTGGTTTGATCTTCCGGCAGTTCAGACTGGGATTCGCCTTCACCAACGGTGTCATGATGCAGGTCATCCGGCTTGATATGGGCCAGATCGTTACGGTCCATATAGGAAACGGCCAGTTCACGGAAAATGTAATCCAGAACAGAAGACGCCATTTTGATGGTATCGTTCCCTTCGACCATACCGCTTGGTTCAAAGCGGGTGAAGGTGAAGGCTTCGACAAATTCATCCAGCGGTACGCCATATTGTAGGCCAAGGGAAATACCAATGGCAAAGTTGTTCATCAAGGAACGGAAAGCTGCGCCTTCTTTATGCATGTCAATGAACAGCTCGCCCAGTTGGCCGTCTTCATATTCACCTGTGCGCAGGTAAACCTTGTGTCCGCCAACGGAAGCTTTCTGCGTATAACCTTTACGACGGTTTGGCAGTTTGCGACGTTTGGCAACAACGCGTTCAACGATTTTTTCAGCAACAATTTCAGCTTGCTTGGCTGCGGGTTGATCAGCCACAGCTTCGGCTAGTGTTTCTTCGGCCTCATCATCTTCAAGGATTTGAGCTTGCAGTGGCTGGGACAGCTTGGAGCCATCGCGATAAAGCGCATTGGCTTTCAGGCCCAGTTTCCAAGACAGGAGGTAAGCTTCCTTACAATCTTGCACCGTGGCGTTATTGGCCATGTTGATTGTTTTGGAAATGGCACCGGAAATAAAGGACTGGGCCGCTGCCATCATGCGGATATGGCTTTCCACAGACAGGAAGCGCTTGCCTTTGCGACCACAAGGGGTGGCACAATCAAAGACAGGCAAGTGCTCGTCTTTCAAGTGTGGGGCACCTTCCAGTGTCATGGAACCACAGACATAGGTATTGGCATTATCAATGGCTTCTTTGGCGAAACCAAGTTCAGCCAGCATGTCAAACTCCGGCTTATCCAGCTGTTCTGCACTAAACCCTAGTTTCTTGATACAGAAGTCTTCGCCCAGTGACCATTTGTTGAAGGCAAACTTGATGTCAAAGGCGTCTTGCAGGGCTTT